>JAGVUJ010000129.1 GCA_019136325.1 Deltaproteobacteria bacterium | reverse complement strand
CATTTGTGACGGGGACGCCTGTTTTGTTCTGTGCGCTGAATCCGGTATCGGCAAGTCTACTTTAGCCATAGCGTTTCTGAACGCGGGCCATACCTATCTTGATGACAATGTCGCGTTGATTCATTTTGAAAAAGATATTCCGTACGTTATTCCGGGGATACCGGAAATCAGACTCTGGGAAGACGCTTTGCAGCATGTTGCTTTTGAGCACAGGGTGGTAGGACGCGTAAAACCGGATGTCAATAAGCTTGCTTTGTTGTCGCGCGCTAATTTTAAAAATGAACCGGTTATTTTGAAGCGAATATTTATTCTGCGACGCACACAGAACCCCGATATTTCTTTTGTCCCGCTGACTGGGGCGGCAAAATTTAAGGTTCTTTGGGAACATGTTTTTTGCGTGCGATTCATGGGCGATTCCGGAAATAAGCTCAGCCTTTTTGAGAATTTAAAAAAGCTGGCGTCCGACATTGCGTGTTTTGAAATCAGGCTCCCGGCTGAATTGCCGCCGCCGGATAAATTGCGTGAAATCATTCATGATTTTAATATTATGCATTAATGTAGAAAGAGGAGAAAGCCATGAAACCCATTACCCTCGATACGATTGTCAAGAAAAGTGAAGACATCTTTACAGGCACCATCGATGACGAAATGGTGGCCATGAGTATTGCAAACGGTAAATATTACCAGTTAAACAGGACAGGTTCCATCATCCTCTCGCTGCTGGATGATCCTCGTTCCATCAGAGAGCTGTGTGAGGCGATTCAGTGTCATTACCGGGTTGACGCTGGTGTTTGCCGTGACGACATTCTTGAATTCGTAAATGAAATGGCAATGTTAAATCTGATCACTGTGATTTGATCGAAAATACGACAGACGATCTCGTCATAAGATACATATTGCAGATATAAACAAGGCGAAGTATAATATTGAAAAAGGAGGGTTTACGCATGGAAAAGAAAAAAGACATTGCTGAGAAAAAAGAAGAAAACGTCATTGAGGAATGGGAGAAACCTTCAGTGAAGGAGTTGGATGTTAATGCGATAACCCAGTCGGGATTTACAGGAACAGGCGGGGACAACGTCATCTATAGTTGATCGACCTGCGGATACGCTTTGTGTGAGGCTGCGGCATCAAGTTTAAACAGTTTATCGGAGATACCGGGCTGGCATAAGGATATCATTTTCAACCCGAATCGCTCATGCTGTATTGATAATGGATAATGCGGCAACATCACAATTGACTGATATCTATGACGAGAGTTGTTCTGGCCAATGAGATGGGCGGGGGATGGGGGCATCTTCTTCCCCTGCGGGCAATCGCCAATGAATTTATTCAGCGTGGATGCAATGTTTTGCTCATGTGCCGTGATTGCGAAAAGGCCGCCGGCGCTTTTCGGGACATGGACATTGCCATCGAGCAATCTCCCGCGTGGGAGGTCCGCAAGACCGGTTTCTCGTTGAACTATGTGCAATGCATCTGGGGCAACGGCTATTGGGATGAAGAGCGGTTCCGGACGCATCTGGCATGGTGGAAAAAACGTTTCCGGACGCTGAAACCTGATTATGTCCTGACGGATTACGCTCCGACCGCTTTGCTGGCGGCTATGTCGCTGGATCTTCCCCGCGGAGCTATCGGAACAGGATTTACGCTTCCCCCGGCAGCAACGCCGATGCCGGGCCTTCATCCCTGGTTTTCTCTGCCTGTAAACAAGCTCATGGAATCCGAAGATATCCTGGTTGAAAGGATCGGAAGAACCCTCCCTTCCATCCAGGCCGTTGAACATATTTTCTCCGGAGCGCAGCGCTATCTGATTATTTTTCCGGAGACCGACCATTATGAGGGATCACGACAGGAAAAATATTGGGGACCTGTTTTTGAACAGGTATCGGACAGGCGTTATATCTGGCCTGAAGGGAACGGACCCAAAACTTTTTTTTATCTGAGCGCCGCCGGTGGCGGTCTCAAAGATTTTATTGCTCATGTCCGGGATCTTAGCCTGCCTGCCGTCGGGTACATCAGAGGGCTATCGGAGTCCGACCGGCGAAAGATGGAATCGGACACGTTGCGCATCAGTCCGACGCCGATCGACATTTCACAGGTTACGTCTGAATGTGACCTGGCTGTCACGCATGGAGGTTACGGTACATCCATACGCATGCTTCACGCAGGCAAACGCCTGCTTATTTGTCCGGAACAGCTTGAACAAACGCTTTTAGCGCATCGTCTGCACAAGCAGGGGCTGTGCGAATTCGTCGGCTTTTTCAGCGAAAAGAACAGAATGAAAGAAAAGTTCGATCGAATCGCCAACGCGGTGGCGCTCGGAAAAAATGCTGCGGCTTTTGCCGCAAAATATGCCGGGTACGATGCAACCCGAACGGTAAGGGAGATTGTCCACTCATGTCTGACGGCGGCCGGATAAAAACCAGGGAAGAAAAAGTCAGCGCTGACGGTTTGATGGTCAGTCCTGAAGAGGTGCGGCTTGATATCTGCAGCCTGTGCCAGCTCAAGTGTGTGCTCTGCCCGGTAGGATATAGGAAAGGGGAAGATTTTATCGGTTCGGGCGTTTTACCTTTTGCCGATTTTGCCCAATTCATTGACGACAATCCCCGGGTCCGGACCATTGAGATAGGCAGTTCAGGGGAAGTCTTTCTCAATCCGGATCTTCCCGCCATGCTGCAATACGCCTGGGAAAAGGGCGTGGCGATACGCATCGATCAGGGTTCAAATCTTAACAACGCGTCCGATGAATCGTTGGAAGCTCTGGTGAGATACGGCGTAACGATTCTGAAAGTTTCCATAGACGGCGCAACGCAGGAAACGTATCAAAAATACCGTGTGGGCGGGCATCTGCGAAAAGTGCTGGAGAATGTGCACCAGATCAACGATTACAAAAAAAAGTATAAAAGCAGCCTGCCGCGTCTGGTTCTTCAGTTCATCCCCTTCGGGCATAATGAGCATGAGATCGATAAGATAACGGTGATGGCCAAAGCCTTGGGGATGGAGATTTATTTCAAACTCAATGTATTCACAGAACGCTTTCCCCTGCGGAACCATGAAACATTAAAAAGACTGATCGGATTTTCGGACACGAAATCATTTTATGAAAAAACGGGTAAGATTTACATGCGCAATGTTTGCCTTCAGATATGGCGATCTCCCCAGATAAGCTGGAACGGCAGACTGCTCGGATGCAGCCATAATATCATGGGAAGTTTTGCCGAGAATGCTTTGGACGGCAGGTTTGCCGTAGAAAAAAACAACGAGCGCATTCAGTATGCAAGGAAAATGCACATGGATCTTGCCCCCGCCAGGCCGGACATTCCCTGTTCCACGTGCGATGTCTATGCCGATTATCAAAGGTATAACCAGTGGTTCACTCCTCGGGAAATTAAGGCGGCCATGGATTCACCCCATGCATTTGCTGTCGATCAGGAATGAACCGCTCGTAACAACGATGAAAAAACAAAAAAAGGGCTGTCACCTGATGGTCGCAAACCCTTGATTTCATTTGGTGCCGGAGCTCGGAATCGAACCGAGATGCCCTTGCGAGCGGGGGATTTTGAGTCCCTTTTATTTAACTTTCATTTAATTTCATATTGCACCATAAAAATACCATTAAACCA
>JAGVUJ010000130.1 GCA_019136325.1 Deltaproteobacteria bacterium | reverse complement strand
TCATGATTGCTTTAATGCGTTGAAAAGGGGGGTTAATAATGTTTGGCACACTTATTACCACGCACGGCAATTTGGGGGATGAGCTGATAAAATCGGCCGAACTGATCAAGGGTCAGCTCGATAATATAATGCATATCTGCATCGATCAGACAAAGGATGTCGAAGACCTGAAAAAAGAAATCAGCAGTGCCATCAAAAAGCTGGATAAAGGCAGGGGCGTATTGATCCTGACCGATCTTTTCGGAGGCACTCCGTCCAATATTTCACTGTCTTTCATGAAGGAGGGCAAGGTTGAAGTGCTGACCGGCGTTAATTTGCCCATGATGCTCAAATTGTCCGACGCTAAAGATGATATGACTTTGCGCGATTTTGCCTGCCTGGTGAAAAGTTATGGCGAAAAAAATATTATGCTGGCCAGTGAAATTCTGAGCAAAAAAGCGAACAGGTAATGGAAACAGCGGCCTGCTGACTGCAAAAGGCCGCCGGCGTGAAGGGAGCTGTCGGTTCCCGTGATAGGTGGTTGCTTGGCAAATGATCTGAATATAGTTCTGGTGCGTGTCGACAGCAGACTGGTTCACGGCCAGATATTGGAGGCCTGGGTGCCCTTTGTTAACGCAAAGTGTATTATTGTCGTTAACGATAAAGTGGCCGCTGATTCTTTTCTCGATACCGTGATCAGAATGGCGGTGCCCAGCAATATCGAAGTGGTTATTACTTCCCTGGATGATTTTGTTCAGAACTATACTTTCTCTCACGGAAGAGGAAAGAAAACGATAGTTTTATTCAGTAATATTGCGGACGCATGCAGGGCCTTTGACCTTGGTTTCCGATTCGACCGGTTGAACATCGGCAATGTTTATAATAATGAATACAAGGTTTGTTGTTCGTCATCGGTTTTCCTATGCGATGAGGAAATTACCGGTCTGGAAAATCTGCTGAAGGAGACGGGTGTTTTCGTCGAACTGCAGAGAGTGCCGAAGGGAAGGGCTGTCAATATTAAAGAGGCCCTGAAGGATTACTGGCGTTCGAAATAATTATATTGCGTATGATCGTGAAAAATTCACACGCATCCTTCGCGCAGCTTTTCTGTCCGGAAATCGTTTGCGGCGGTTCTCTTCGCAGCGCCGCTTTAACATCGGCTGTCCTGCGACAAAATCAAGACGGGTGTTCATTTGTTTTCTGAGATTATTTTAATTGCATTTTGCGGAAGTCTGCTGTGCCTGGATCGTGTTTTCATTCAGGCCATGATTTCCCGTCCGGTGGTGATTGCTCCGTTGATGGGACTGTTTCTGGGCAATCTTTACGCCGGTCTGATCATTGGCGCGCTGATTGAGCTGATCTGGATCGATCGTCTGCCGATCGGAACCTATATTCCTCCCAACGATTCCATGACCGCCGTCATAGCCACATCGATTGCGTTAATCGCCGGTTCGGCGACAGGAGATGTTTCCCCTCAAATCATCGCACTCGCCGTCATTCTGTCCATTCCCTGCGGCAGTCTGGCCAAACAGATCGATGTGATGATCATCAAATCCAACAACACCCTTTCGGACCGGGCCCTGCAGGATGCGCAGGGAAACAACATCCGGGCCCTGGAACGAAAAAGTTATCTCGGCCTGATAAAGGTGTTTTTATCTTATGCGATTTTTCTTCTTGTTGCGCAGTCGATTTTAATTCCCCTCGTGATCTGGGCATATCCTCAATTCAATGAGATCATCATGAACGCTCTGTCCTTCACATACTATTTTCTGCCTCTGCTGGGAATTGCCGTGGCCTTTAACATGCTGAAGCTGCGCAATACCGTTCCAATTGTTTGCGCCGTGTTTTTGGTCGTGTCACTGCTTTGGGAACTTTTCCATGTCTTGTAAAGAGGATGCCTTGCCGCTGATCATCGATCGGATGAAAAAAACCGACCTGCCGGAGATCATGGCCATCGAGCGGGAATCTTTCCTTTCGCCCTGGACGGCGAATATGTTTAAAAGAGAACTGAATTTAGAACAATCCCGCTGCCTTTGCGCGAGAGTTCAGTCCGATGGTGGCCCCCTTGTTGTCGGCTATATCGTTTTCTGGTTGATTATCGATGAAGCGCATCTGCACAATCTGGCGGTCAGGCGGGAATACCGGAAACAGGGAATCGCTTCCCGTCTGATGGAAGCGATGAACAATATTGCCGGTGAAAATGAAATGATCTTTCAGACGCTGGAAGTCAGAGCATCGAATGTCGACGCAATAAAGCTTTACCGGAAGTGCGGTTTTGTAGTAAAAGGAGTCCGACCGCTTTATTACTCGGACACCCATGAAGACGCTCTGATCATGTGGGCGGATATTAATGCTGTCAGTGAATAAGAGGATTGCGCTGAAAATGGCCGGAAATATTTATATCGGAGAAATCATCGCGAACGACGAGATTCAGGACGACTGCTTTCTCATGAAGGTGCGGACCTCATCGTTGTTTGAAAATCCGCTGCCGGGTCAGTTTGTGATGGTGCGGATCGCCGGATTGAATGATCCTTTTCTGTCCCGTCCCATCAGTGTTTATGCCTTTACACGCGAGACAAATCACTGCACCCTTGAACTGCTCTATCGGGTCGTGGGCAAGGGAACGCAGGTGATGGCGGGCCTGATTGAAGGCTCTTACCTGGAAATCAACGGGCCTCTGGGTAACGGATTTGAGACGGCAAATGTCAACGAACACGTCGTTTTGATATCCGGAGGAATCGGCATTGCGCCGCTGTCGATGCTGATGGAACGTTTACGGCAGACGGCCCGTCAGGCTTCAGCGGTAACGATGATGTATACGGGATTTCAGAACAAAGACGCCGTTGTCGGCCTGGATAAAATGCGTGGAATATGCCGCGATGTCAACGTCTGCACCGACGACGGAACGCTGGGCAATAAAGGTTTTGTCACGCAGTATTTTCAAAAAGACTTGAAGAAATTTATACCGGAAAAGACGTCGATTTATGCCTGCGGTCCCCGGGAAATGCTCAAAGCGCTGGCAACGATATTGAACAAGAGTAAATTCGATTGTCAGGTGTCACTGGAAGAACGGATGGCCTGCGGGACCGGAGCCTGCATGGGCTGCGCAGTGGCGATAAAGGATCAGACGGGTGCAATGACCTACAAGCGGGTATGCGCGGACGGACCGGTTTTTCATCTATCCGATATTATCTGGGATGAGATGTGATGACAAATAAAAACACAATGCCATCTCCAAAAATAGCCGTCAGTCTCGGACGACTAAAACTGAACAATCCCGTCATGACGGCGTCGGGTACCTTCGGCTATGGGGAAGAATATGCCGGCTATGTTGATTTGAACAAGCTGGGCGCCATCGTTGTCAAAGGCCTGTCTTTCAAACCCCGGCTGGGAAATCCTCCGCCGCGCATCATGGAAACCACCGGCGGGATGCTCAATGCCGTGGGGTTGCAGAACATCGGCGTCGACGCTTTCATCGAAGAGAAAATGCCTTTTCTTCGACAATACGATACGAAGGTCATCGCCAATATCTACGGCGAAACGTACGATGATTATAAAAAGGTTGCCCGCAAACTCAGTTCGGTCAAGGGCGTTCATGCGCTGGAAGTCAATATTTCCTGCCCCAATGTAAAAAACGGCGGATTG
>JAGVUJ010000054.1 GCA_019136325.1 Deltaproteobacteria bacterium | reverse complement strand
GCCTGACGCTTCGGTTAAAGAAAGCAGAGACCGCATTAAAGCCGCCATTAAAAATTCCGGCTATCGTTTCCCCCGCAGTCATGTCACCATCAATCTGGCTCCCGCCGATATTAAAAAAGAAGGGACCGGATTTGATCTGCCCATTGCGGTGGGAATTCTTGCAGCTGAAGAATTAATTAAAGAAGAAAATCTGCGTGATTGTTTATTTATCGGAGAATTGTCTCTGGACGGCAGCATCAAAGGAGTCAACGGTGTCCTGCCGGCTGCTTTTAAGGCCAGGGAAACGGGAATAAAATCGATTTTTGTTCCGGAAGAGAATGCGGCGGAGGCGGCCATGGTGGAGGGGATCAACGCAATGCCTGTCCAAACTCTGCCGGATGTTGTTGAATTTCTGGAAGGCCGGAAGGAGATTAATCCGCTTGCTCTGGACATCAATAAAATTTTTCAAAAAACAAATAAATACGATCTGGATTTTAATGAAATCAAAGGTCAGAAGCAGGCTAAAAGAGCGCTGGAAATAGCGGCGGCCGGCGGTCATAACGTGCTGATGCTCGGTCCTCCGGGTTCCGGAAAAAGCATGCTGGCAAAACGATTGCCGACGATCTTACCCGATCTGTCCTTTGATGAAGCCATTGAAGTCACCAAGGTATTTTCAATCGCCGGATTCCTCAATAAGGATGAAACGTTGATGGCGGTCCGGCCGTTTCGCGCACCTCATCATACCATTTCCGACGCGGGTCTTGTGGGTGGCGGACAGACGCCGCGCCCCGGTGAAATAAGCCTCGCTCATCTCGGGGTTCTTTTCCTGGACGAGCTTCCGGAATTTAAGAAGAATGTGCTGGAAGCTCTGCGTCAGCCGCTGGAGGATGGAACCATAACGATTACCCGTTCTTCTGTAACCGCTTCATTCCCTGCGAAATTTATGCTGGTGGCGGCGATGAATCCCTGTCCCTGCGGTTATTTCGGAGATCGCGTTCACACCTGCCGTTGCACACCCCAGCAAATCCGGAATTATCAGTCCAAAATATCGGGACCTCTTCTGGACAGAATCGATTTGCATATCGAAGTGCCGTCGGTTAAATATCGCGCTCTGTCCGAAAAGGAAACCGGTGAATCATCGGCCGCTGTTAAAGAGCGAGTCAACAAAGCCCGCGACTTGCAGAATAAACGTTTTGAATCAAACGGAGTTCTATGCAATGCACGGATGACGGAAAAGCAAATTCAGGCATTCTGCCGAATCGATGAAGAGGCGCACAAACTTATTGAAATGGCTATTGAAAAGCTGGGATTGAGTGCCCGTGCGGTTAACAGAATATTGAAAGTTTCCCGCACTATTGCCGATTTGGAGAATGATGCATCGATCAAAACCTCTCATGTCGCTGAAGCGATTCAGTATCGAAGTCTTGATAGAGGATTAATTTAGTGCTATGTCAAAATAAAAATATGATGCCAGACCGACTTCCGAATAACAAATGAACGGGGCAGCAGCCTGGAGAAAGAGGCATGTATGGACATTAAAATAAAAAAAGCACCACTGAAAAAAAGAAAAGTTAAACCAACGGATGAATCGAAACTTGGCTTCGGTAAGATATTTACGGACCATATGTTTACCATGAAATACAAAGAAGGCAAGGGGTGGCATGATGCCGTTATAGAGCCGTATCATGATTTGAAAATGGATCCCACGGCGATGTGTCTGCATTACGGTCAGGAAATTTTTGAAGGGCTGAAGGCTTATCGGGGAAAGGATGGTTCTATTTATCTTTTCCGGCCGGCGGAAAACATTAAACGAATGAATTTATCCGCCGAAAGGCTGTGCATGGCTCACATTGATGAAGATCTGTTTATGGAAGGCATGAAGAAATTGGTTCTCCTGGAAAAAGACTGGATCCCCCATGGAGAAGGAACGTCCTTGTATATCCGTCCAACCATGATTGCGACGGAAGCGGCTCTGGGCGTTCATCCGGCCAACGAATACTTGTTTTTTATTGTCGTCGGACCGGTGGGAGCCTATTACCCGCAGGGATTCTCTCCCACAAAAATGTTTGTTTCGGAGGAATATGTCCGCGCGGTGCGCGGAGGAATCGGTAACGTCAAAGCCGCCGGTAATTATGCCGCCAGTCTTTATGCCAGCCGGATCGCCACCAACATGGGTTACACGCAGGTTCTCTGGCTGGATGCCGCCGAAAAGAAATATGTGGAAGAGGTCGGTACCAGCAACATCTTTTTTGTGATAGGAGACGAATTAATCACCCCTCCCTTGGCCGGATCGATTTTACCCGGTGTGACGCGCAACTCGGTTATTGCTCTGGCCGGACATCTGGGAACGAAAGTCGTGGAAAGGCCGATTTCTATTGAGGAGGTTATAAAGACCTCGGAAAACGGTTCATTGAAAGAAGCTTTTGCTTCAGGAACGGCGGCTGTCATTTCTCCCGTCGGACACATTTATTTCCGTGATAAGGAATATGCTATTAACGGAGGAAAAACCGGAACGCTGGCTTTGAAATTGTATAATGAAATACTGAAAATTCAGTATGGATTGACGGCGGATCCTTTCGGTTGGCGTGTCAAAATTGCCGACGGACACAAGAGTTGACTGCGTTAAAATTTCAAAATTTCTCCTGTCTGCGGGCACTTTAATGTGTAGTCCACAAGACTGTTGAAATGGTTGTTGATAACTCTGTTGATAATCGCTGTAAGTGCGTAATTGTTGCGATTTTACACCAAATTGCCCAAGGTTTGTGCAAATAAAATATTTAATATAATCAATAGCTTATCAATGTAGTCTTTTGTCGTGACTGTTTTTAAAGCAGTAAGAAGAAAAGATATAAACTTTGTAATAAAAAGTATGCCAGACGTTCCCGCTTTTTTATAAAAAATGATTAAAAATTTTGTTAAAATAAATAAACTATTTAGGGTGGCGGGAATCATTCTCGGCCTTGTTTTATCAGTGATTGCGCTGCCCGTTGATTCTTTTCCCGAAGAACTTCCGGCTATTGAAGATATTGTGCAGAAACTTCAGATGTCTTACGAAACAACAAAAGACCTTTCCGCTGATTTCATTCAAGAGATAAATGTAAAATCGATTGCAAAGACGGAAATCGAAGGAGGAAAAGTTTTCTTTAAAAATCCTCAAAATATGCTGTGGAATTACATAAAACCGTCAGGGAAAAAACTGGTGATTCGTCGCGACACCGCCTGGCTCTATTTGCCGCAGGAAAAGGTGGCCTATCGACAGAGCGCCGGCAGTATTTTCCAGTCCAAATTATTAATTGATTTTTTTGCAGGTGCGGGAAAATTAAACAGTGATTTTATAATAACCTATGCAAGGCCTAAAGCTGTCAACGAAGAGGGAAATTATCTCCTGGTTTTGACCCCACGCCGGAAAAACACTTCTTTCAATGTCCTGAACCTTACGATTGATAAGAAAAAATTTCATATAGTACGGCTAAGTTTTGATGATGCTTTCGGTAATTCAACCGTGCTCAAATTTTCCGGTATCCAATTCAATACGGGGCTCGCCGAAAAGTTTAAGTTTTTTCAATTCAAACCGCCTGCAGGCGTTCAGATTTTCGAAATGCCCTGATTATAAAATTACTGGTTTGGAGATCGTTACCCAGAGAAACGTTTCTCCTCCGATATTGCGGTATTGTAATGATTCTGTTTTAAATCCGGCTGATTTTAAAGTTGCGGTCATACTTTCAGGCGTTGTGTGACTGTAAAACAAATTTTCGCCCATAAACTCTTTGTAGCCGTTGAAAATATGTGCTCCGGTATACTCTTTTGTCGCGTAAGTGAAAAGCGCCAACCCGCCCGGTTTCAACCAGCGATAAATTTTCCGGAAAATATTCTCATGCTTTTCATATTCAATGTGGAAAAGGCAGTAGATAGACGTCACGGCGTCAAACTGTCTTTCGGCAAGATCAATTGTACATATGTCGGCAAAAATTGTATTCATTGCCGGTTGATAATGATTTGCCAAAGCCAGCATTTTGAAAGAAAAATCAACCCCGGTAACCTGCCAGCCCTGCCGAATAAAAAAAGCCGGAAAAGGTTCACCGGCGCCGCAGCCCAGGTCAAGAAGATGACCCGGGTGATCAGGCAGTCTCT
>JAGVUJ010000082.1 GCA_019136325.1 Deltaproteobacteria bacterium | reverse complement strand
GGCATTAAAAGCTGGCCCTGTGATGATCGCCCGCGGGAAAAACTATTCCGGCACGGTGCGGAAACGCTGAGCAATTCGGAACTGCTGGCAATTCTTTTGCGTACAGGTGTGCAAGGAGAAAGCGCCATAGATCTGGCCCGCCGCATCGTTGATAAGTTCGGCACTTTCCGCAACATGATTCAGACTGATGCGCGCGAATGGAAGGAATTCAAGGGACTGGGTCCGGCCAAGCTGGCGCAGATCCAAGCGGCCCTCGAAATCGGTCGGCGTTTCCGTGAGGTGGAAGTGCTCAAGGGAAAACAGAAAGTGTCTTCTTCCCGCGATGTTTTTGATATCATCATGCCGCAGATGCGCGATCGCAAAACGGAATTATTCAAAGTCATCTATCTCAACAGCAGCAACAAAATCATTGAAATCAATGATGCCGCCGTCGGAACGGTCAATCATGCTATGCCGATTGTGCGGGAAATCATCCACAGCGCTCTGCAGAAATTTGCGGCGGCGATTATTTGCGTGCACAATCATCCCAGCGCGAATATTTCGCCCAGCATGGAGGATAAAAAGTTCACCCAGGACCTTGTTGCGGCGGGGAAACTCATGGACGTCAAAGTCCTTGACCATATCATCATCGGTGACGGGAATTTTTACAGCTTCGCGGAGGAAGGAATTATCCCGTAATATCAACAAGCCGATAACGCGCCGGCCGGGTGAACGAAACGAATTCAACGTTTGGGGTCGGTTTAAAAACCGATGTCACGGGCATAGGTGAATTGTCGCTGCCAGGGAATGCCGGGATGCACTTTTTCAAAAATGTTCGCACCCGTCATCTTCAGCGATTCTTCATCAACCGTTACGGGGTGATAACCGCCAATAAATCCCCGATCCCGGCTGATCAGCGGATGCTTGCCGGGCAGGCAGTCGCATTCCACGGTGATATTCAGCAAAGCATTGATGACGATGGATTTGCCTTTTATCTTCTTCCACACGGCGGCCGCCGTTTCCACAAGCTTTTCCTGAAAAACCGTCATGTCTGAGTTCCAGAAAATCTGCAGCGCCATTTCCGGACACATCGCAATGCACTGGGCGCAGCCGATACATTTTTTCAAATCGTATTTGGGATAATCGGATTCCGCGATGGTTGCGGCCTGGGTCGGGCAAATTTCAGTACAAACGCCGCACCGTGTGCATTTTTTCCGGTTCAGAACGGGGTGATAATCGGAATGCATGCGCTGCTTCTGTGCGCGCGATGCAAAACCCATGGAAATATTTTTGACAGCTCCGCCGAACAGCGAAACCATGTGCCCTTTGAAATGCGAGAAGATAACGAAGCCCTGTGCTTCCTCAAAAACATTGGCCACCTGTACGGTCTTGAAATGATTGAACCCGGCGGGAATATCAACAAGATTACGACCGTCCATGCCATCCGCGATCATCACCGGACATCCGAGAAAATCGCGCGTGTAACCGTGGCCGGCGGCGGTCAGGAGCGAGTCCTCGGCGGTGCGGCGTCCACCGGAATAAAGAACCGTCGTATCAAAAATAAACGGTTTGGTCCCGTGGGCCATCAGCCAGGCCGCGATTTCCCTGGCGTAATCAGGCGGCAGAAAGCCTTTATTGCCTTTTTCTCCCCAGTGCAGTTTTATGCCGACCGTGTCGCCGGCGGCAAAGGGGGGCTGGAGCTGTTTTAATAGTTTTCTCAAGGATTCAATGTAAGGTTTATTCCCGTCTTCCAGCGACTCAAAGAATACATCGTTCATGGTCCGACCCCGTTTCTTTTTAGAATATTATACATTTTAAATCTTTTCCCTGATGATTGCAATGAACAACTCCGCCGGCAGCAGTCGGGTATTCAAAGGAACTGCGCCCCAGGGGGCGGGGAATTAGCCCCGCATTTATCCCGCGGGGCTTTGCCTCGGGGATATCTCTATCCGCTTTCGCGGAAGTGACAATTCAACTTTTGCCTCGATCTTCGTTTCGCTCGATTTTAGCAAGTCTCACTATGTTTCTAAAATTTGGGTCTCATTAAAAAAATCATTTTCGAGTCTGTTCAAAGCATCGATAATAGTGTAAGATAAACACAAAATAAATTTGAACGAGAGGTGTCAGGTATGATGATTTCATCAACGACAGCAGACAGCGTAAAACAATACCGACGCATGGCCGTTGCTTTTTTTCTGCTTATTGTAATTCCTTTCGTGTTGAGTCTCATTAATCTGCAATTCGCGCAGCAGTGGAAGGTTCATTTTTCCCCGGCAGCGATTATCCTGGCAGCTCTGATATTCGGCGCGACGGGCGGACTGGTTGCCGGTGTCGCCGGTTCTCTGTATTCCGCTTTCTTGCTCGGCAATCCGTATCTGATGCTCGGAAACGCGATCCTGGGTTTTTGCACGGGCATTTTTTACAGGAAAACGGACAAACTGATGTTTTCGGTTTTCCTGGCTTTCATCTGTCAGCTCCCGTGGCTGATTGTATCTGATTATTATTTCATGCATCTTTCCGGTGAGTTTATTCTTAGGCTTGTTGTCGTTTTATTTCTGGCGGACATCTTGTGGGCCGCTCTGATCAGTGCAATGAACAAACCGTTGCGCAATCTTCTATGCTGATACCGGATTTTTCAGAATATTCTCTGGCATTATTCGAAGAGAACCGCCTGATATTTTCTTCTTCAGACGCGGGATTGCGTCCGCTTTTTGAGAGCCTGGACCACTGCGCAGGGAAAACCGGATTGATACTCCACGATAAAGTCATCGGTCTGGCCGCCGCCAAATTGATTGTCTATACGGCAATCATTGCGGAAGTCATTGCCGGCGTTGTCTCCGTGCCGGCAATGAAATTTCTGGAAGACAACATTATTGTTATCAGCGCCCGGCATGTTGTGTCCAATATCATGACCAGAGACCGGAGCGCCGTCTGTCCCGGAGAAGTCATTGCGCTGAACACGGAAGACCCCGCCGATTTCATCCGGCAAATCAAAACGATGCTTGATGGTCAGCGGAAATAAGTGAATTATCCCTATCTCTTCCTATTCGGCCCCCTTATTTTTAATAATCCCTTTAAAAAGTATTTTTATCTTTTCATCCACCGCTTAAAATGATAATGAACGAAAACGATTAAATCCGAATTGAATTTATTTCCGCTATTTGAAAAACGGTTTAATGCTGAAATGGATGAGGGCATTGCCGGATTCCCATGCTTGACAAAGAAGGTCACCCGGAACAGGTTTGTGCTGAACGTCCCGGCATCGATGCGCGAATAATTTAGTCATGTCATGCTTGAAAAAGAGATATTCGGATGACGGTTAGAAGACACCCATTGGAGACATCATTATGAATATATGTCCTGTCTGCAAGACAAGATTCAAGGACACAACCAGGAAATGCCGTTATTGCAACGTTATGCTTGAGCCCTTACAACCTTCTCCTCAAGCGCCTTCCGTCGCACAGTCCGGGAAGAGGAAAAGGACTAAAATGCGTGTCGAACAGCAGACCGGATATCAGAAAATATGGAATCGCGGTCCTCATCTTTTTGCTCGGCATTGTCATCGCGATTATACAAAAGCCGGAGATGAAAAAAACAAAGGAGCAAACCGGGGTCGTTGAATCGCAGAACGTTTATGCTCCTGCCATTCAATCAACCGTATCGAATGTTCAACCGACGGCGCCGGCTCCCGCTCTTGATCCGGCCAATGATTTATTCCGCAAAGCATTTGCCTTGTGCTCGAGCGGGAAATGCACGGATCCCCAGAAAGCGATTGAATATCTGAGTGAAGCCATTACATTGAAACCGGATTATGCTGACGCCTACAACAATCGGGGGAATGCCTATAGCGAGACCGGTCAGTACCAAATGGCGATTGACGATTACAACGAATCCATTCGTCTGCAACCGGAATCCGTTCATGGCTACAATAAC
>JAGVUJ010000341.1 GCA_019136325.1 Deltaproteobacteria bacterium | reverse complement strand
TCGTTTAATGCTTCGGCAATAGCGGTTTGCTCGACTTTGGTGGGCGGAAGTGGAAAACTAAAACTTACAAAGTCTTTTTGATAAAGGTGTATAATTGTTGAGCCAGCAACTAGATTATTTAGAAAGTCACGAAAATAAAACGAATTAAAAATATAGGACAGGAATAAGGGCAGATAAATATTCCCTTTCGGCCTAATAACGAACACACCACTATTCAAAGTTGCATTTAAAGGCAGGCGGTCAACATAAGCAACTTTACCAATAGTGCCATCTTTTGTTATTAAAATATCTCCA
Source organism: Deltaproteobacteria bacterium (assembly GCA_019136325.1). The sequence continues at coordinate 3,369 of JAGVUJ010000341.1, read as the reverse complement.
ATTTTTACCTGAATATTTTTATCCTGTGCATATCTGGCTTTGTTTACATAATGGCAAGTATCCCATTTTATTTTCCCGTCAACAAAGTCAGTTCCTGTAATTAAAAAGTAATCTCCCTTGTTGAGATATTCTGCAACTGTTAAGCCTTGCCAACCTATGCGTGCTTTCATTGTGGAATTTTCTACAATATTCTTCAAATCCCAATCATTTGGAATTATCCCAACCTCAGTTTTTTTAAACCCTTTTGGTATTTCCATCGCTTCTACCATTTGAAATTCATCTTTCTTAAATGGTTTTCTACTTTAGCCGTCAGTTCATCTACATTTTTGCTCAACTGCGGCAGCGGTGTTTCGTAGCGTTCGGCCAGTTCTTTGATGCGCTGGGTGAGGCGGTGGCTGATGTTGTCCATTTCAGTCCGGATGCGCTGCTCCATCTCTGCCATCCATTTCTTTTCCACGACAATGGCTTTTATTTCATTGATGGTCAGTTTCGGATACTGGGCAATGACTTTCTTTTCCAGTTCGGCCAAGGCCGCTTTTATTTTTGCTTTTACCTCGGCTTCTTCCTCCATCAACTTTTTATACTTGTGCAGCATATCGTATTCTTCGGCATTGTCGGCGGTGCGTTTGCCGATGTCCTTGATGGCTGTCTGCAAATTTTTCTTGCTTATCTTTTGCTTATCATCCATCGCTTCAATAAGCAGTCCGTCTTCGCCGCCTTGTTCTTCCCGCAGTTCATCCATCGTGGCATTAAGCGTTTCGGCTTGCGCCTCCATTTCATCAATGGCTTTTCGTTCCGTGGCAAAGTATTCCTGGATGATTAAAGCAGGCGGTATCAGTGTGCCTTCCAGTCCTTCAATGCCGGCCACCTCTTTGACCACTTCTTTCTCGCCTTTTTTAGTCTTTTTCTGGATGCGTTTTACTTCATTGCCCGCTTTCCAGCCATCGGCAGCCAGTTCGTAAAAATCGTCCTGCATGGTTTGGGCCCAGTAATCCATGAGGTGCTGATACATGGCGTATTGGTCGGTGAGCTGCTTATTGTCATAATGTTTCAGCAGGTTTTCGGAAATGGTGTGTATTTCCTTTTTGGGCTTTAAGCCTTTATCCAATTCCCTGGTGTAGGCATCGGTTTCGGCTCTCCACTTTTTAAACACGCCATCCATCTGTTTGCCGAACGCGGTAAATTCCGGATGATTGAAGATTGTGTTTTTAATTTCATCATGGGCAACGCATAAGGTGGAATAGCTGGCGCGGGTGCCTGGTTTGAATAACGCGCTTCTCAGGGTCGGATAGACTTTCCAGTAATTATCCAAGTCATCAATATCGCGGTTGGGAATGTCACCCAGCAGATGGGCTTCAATGTCCTGCAAGTCTTCTTCTTCTTGGCTATCAATGTATCTGGGGATGTTCAGGTTGTAATCGTTCTTCGGATCGGCAATTTCAGTAACGGGAATAATGCGCGAATATTTGGGTATTTCGATGCGATTGTTGAAAGTATCCACTATTTTGTGGATGTCCTGCTCACGCAGGCGGTTTTTATTGCCGTCCTTGATGAATCCCTTGCTGGCATCAATCATGAAGATGCTGTCTCGTTTGTCGGCGTCTTCCTTATCTAGCACAACCAGAGAGGCGGCAATGCCCGTTCCATAAAACAGATTGGGCGGCAAACCGATAATGCCCTTGATGTATCCTTTCTGGATAATCTTTTTGCGGATGTCGGCTTCGGCATTGCCACGGAACAAGACGCCCAAGGGCATAACAATGCAGCCTTTGCCTTTTGATTTAAGTGATTTAATCAGGTGCAAAAGGAAAGCAAAATCGCCGTTCTTTTTGGGCGGCACGGCATCATAACCATCAAAGCGTTTATAAACGTCATTGTTCGGGTCTAAACCGTTCATCCATGACTTGTAGCTGAATGGCGGATTGGAAACGCCATAATCAAACTGCTTGAGTTCGCCCGTTGTTTCATCTTTAAATTCCGGCGTGGCCAGGGTATTGCCCTGCACTATATCGGCATCAGGATTGCCATGCAGCCACATATTCATCACCGCAAGGGCGCGGGTGGCATTGTCGTTCTCCTGCCCATAAATGGTAATGCCATGCGGCGCTTCATCCGCCGATTTCAAAAGCAGCGAACCGGAACCGGTCGTGGGGTCATAAAGAGATTCTATCTGGCTTTTGGATTTGCTGATGCCGATGACTTTGGCCATGATGCGGGAAACTTCGGAAGGCGTGTAGAACTGGCCTTTGCTCTTGCCGCTTTCCGTAGCAAAATGCCGCATCAGGTATTCGTAAGCATCGCCCAGCAAATCATCATTCTCGGCGCGGTTGCTGCTGAAATCAAGTTCAGACTTTTCAAAGATGGAAATGAGATTGGTTAATTTATCAACCTTATCCTTTCCCTTGCCCAGCTTTTCATCATCATTGAAGTCCGCAACGGTAATGACGCCCGTCAGGCCGTTGGCCTGGGCAAATGCGCCGATAATTTTGTTTATTCTGTCGCCGATGTCGGCTTTGCCCTTGTGCTTCACCATGTCGTAGAAGCTGGCGTCCGCCGGTATGTCAATCATCGGGTCTTTCTTGTCGGATACGTATTTCATAAACAGCATAACCAATACATAGTCCTTGTATTGGCTGGCGTCCATGCTGCCGCGCAGCTCATCGCAGCTTGCCCACAATGAACTGTATAATTCTGACTTCTTAATGGCCATAAATCACTCTTCAATATTATATTTTGGAAACTATCTTTTTAGCCGACGAAGGCCGACGTGAATCTGTTGTAATCGAAGCGAATAATACAACTTCTTAAAAACATTTCAACTATAAAGTTATATTCACAGGATCGAGTATAATGATAAGCTCAATGATGACAGAGATTTTTATGATCTATTTTTTGATTTTCTCTTCGGTAAGTGCTAGGAGTTTAGACGCAGAAAGTTTGAATGCTTTTGCAAGTTGATATATTGTGATTAATGAAGGCTGCTTATGGCCGCATTCCATTAACGAAATGAAGCTGCGATCCAGTTTGCTAATCTGAGCCAGTTTCTCTTGTGAAAAGTTATTTGATTTTCTGAGATCTCTTATTACTTCTCCAAATGCCTCTTCGATTGTCAAGTTCGCCTCCTGTCGGAAGAAACCTAACAGAATCGAAGATGATATTCTGTTGACTATTGACAACAATGCGGTTATAAAATAGGCATCAATTACTCACGCATACCAACGTCCCTTTTAATAGATAGCGAAATACAAAACCTTTCTATGGAAGGAAAGAAAATGAACTACGAAGAAATACCCACTGAACTCACCCAAAATATGCCAGTCGAAGAAGCTCTTAAACTCATTGGTTTTACCGAAAGAAGCGACCATGGAA
>JAGVUJ010000114.1 GCA_019136325.1 Deltaproteobacteria bacterium | reverse complement strand
ATTTCCCATTGCCAAGATTGCGGCGAAACTGGCTGTCGGTTACACGCTGGATGAAATTCCCAACGATATTACCCGCGAGACGATGGCGTCTTTCGAACCGACGATTGATTACTGCGTGGTAAAAATTCCCCGCTGGACATTTGAAAAATTTCCGCAAGCCGAAGATTATCTGACCACATCCATGAAATCCGTGGGCGAGACCATGGCCATTGGCCGCACATTCAAGGAATCTCTGCAAAAGGCCGTTCGGTCGCTGGAAATCGGGCGTTTTTCTCTCGAACAGGCTCTGCCGGACAATATTCCGGATAAAAAAGAATTTCTGAAAGGCAAGCTGATCAAGCCCAATTCGCTGCGGCTTTTCTACATTGCCGCGGCCATGCAAGACGGCCTGTCGATTGAAGAACTTTATCGATTAACCAAAATCGATCCCTGGTTCCTGCACCAGATAAAGGAAATAGTTGATGCCGAAAATGAGCTCAAAGAATCTCATCCGTCCCTGGAGCTGCTGCGCGAAGCCAAAAAAATGGGCTTTTCCGACAAGGCGCTGGCTTCTTTCTGGAAGATGACGGAAGGGGAAATCAGGCAGTGGCGCGAAAAAGAAAAAATCATTCCGGTGTATAAACTGGTCGATACGTGCGCAGCGGAATTTGAAGCCTACACGCCTTATTATTATTCCACGTACGAAACGGAGAACGAAACCCGGCCGTCGGATAAACGCAAGGTAGCCATTATCGGCGGCGGACCGAATCGCATCGGTCAGGGCATTGAATTTGATTATTGTTGCGTTCACGCCTCGTTTGCCTTGCGCGAGGAAGGCGTCGAGAGCATCATGATTAATTCCAACCCGGAAACGGTCAGCACCGATTATGATACGTCGGATAAATTGTTTTTCGAACCGGTCACCCTGGAAGACGTTTTGCACATTTTGCAGACGGAAAAACCGGAAGGCGTGATTGCGCAGTTCGGCGGCCAGACGCCGCTTAATCTGGCCAAAGGACTCGAATCCGCCGGAATAAAAATTATGCGGCCTTCCTACGTGCTGGGCGGGCGTTCCATGGAAATCGTGTACGATGAAGAAACGCTGAAGTCCTTCATGGAAAAAGCGCTGCTGGTCTCGCCGGAACACCCCATCCTGATTGACAAGTTTCTGGAGGACGCTGTGGAAATTGACGTGGATGCCGTTAGCGACGGCGAGACCACGGTGGTGGCCGGGATCATGGAGCATATCGAGGAGGCGGGCATTCATTCCGGTGACAGCGCCTGCATCCTGCCTCCGCTGACCATTTCCAACGATATGTTAGACCTGATCCGGAAACAAACCACCATGCTGGCGCAGGAATTAAATGTTGTCGGTCTGATGAATATTCAATATGCCGTCAAAGACGGGAAACTTTATGTGTTGGAAGTTAATCCCCGCGCTTCGCGGACGGTTCCTTTTGTCAGTAAAGCCATCGGTGTGCCGCTGGCGAAACTGGCCACAAAAGTCATGCTGGGCAAATCGTTGAAAGATCTGGTATTCACGGAAGCGCCCCGGCCAAAACATATTTCCGTTAAAGAAGCTGTCTTTCCGTTCAACCGGTTTCCGGATGTGGATGTTTTGCTCGGGCCGGAAATGAAATCCACCGGCGAAGTCATGGGGATCGATCAGTCTTTCGGCCTGGCTTTTGCCAAATCGCAAATGGCGGCGGGATTTAAAATGCCGCAGGACGGCACTGTATTTATCAGTGTCAATGATGAGCACAAAGATAAAATGGTGACGGTTGCCGGAGCTTTTCAGAAAATGGGTTTCAAGATCCTGGCGACCAAAGGCACCGCCCTGTATCTGCTGGAGCACGGCATTGGCGCCGGCGTTGTTCTCAAATTAAGTGAAGGACGGCCGAATATCGTGGACTATATTAAAAACGGCGACGTCAAGATAGTGATTAATACAAGTATCGGAAGAAAATCGTCCCGGGATGCTTATCACATCAGACGCGGCGCTCTTATTTATAATATTCTTTATACCACGACCATCGCCGGTGCGCGCGCCCTGGCTGAAGCGACCGCCGCCATCAAAGGAAAAAACTGGCAGGTTTGTTCCCTGCAGGAATATCAAACAGGTTAGGAAGAAAAATATATGTTATCCTTATTTGAAGAACAACCGGATGAATCATGCCGTCCCCGGGAAGAATGTGGCATTTTTGCGATTTACGATCATGACGAAGCTTCCCGCGTGGCGTTTTACGGTCTTTTCGCCCTGCAGCATCGCGGTCAGGAATCGGCCGGCATCATCAGTGCCGACGGATGTCAGGTCTGGGAACACAAAGGCATGGGACTGGCCGTCGAAGTCTTCAAGGAGGAGACGTTGAAGAAACTTCCCGGCAGGCTGGCCATCGGCCACGTGCGGTATTCCACGACGGGATCTTCCAATATTTCCAATGCCCAGCCGTTTCTGGTTCATTTCGCCGATGAATATTATGCGCTGGCCCACAACGGCAATATTGTCAATGCGCATAAACTACGCAAGGAACTGGAAGACAAGGGGTCGATTTTTCAAACCACCATGGACAGCGAAATTGTTGTCCATCTGATGGCGCACCATTTGAAAAAGGGATTGGAAAAAGCCCTGGCGGAAGCGCTGTCGCGCCTGGAGGGAGCCTATTGTTTTATTATGCTGACCAAGGATAAAATCATTGCTGCGCGCGACCCGCGCGGCTTCCGGCCCTTGGCGCTGGGAAAACTCAACGGCAGCTGGGTGGTCGCTTCGGAAACCTGCGCGTTTGATCTGGTCGGCGCGCAGTATGTGCGCGATGTTGAAGCCGGCGAAATTTTAATTATTGATCAAAAAGGCGTTAAAAGCATCAACCCTTTCCCGGCGGTTAAGCACTGCCACTGTATTTTTGAACTGATTTATTTCGCCCGTCCCGACAGTCAGGTTTTCCGCCAGAATGTTTATCTATGTCGCAAGCGTCTGGGCCATGAGCTGGCGCGCGAATACAAACCGGACGTGGATATTGTCATGCCCTTTCCCGATTCGGGCGTTTACGCCGCTCTGGGCTACGCGGAAGAGAGCGGGCACGTTTTTGAAATGGGCATGATTCGCAATCACTATGTCGGACGCACCTTTATTCAGCCGTCGCAGGCCATGCGGGATTTCGGTGTGCGCGTGAAACTCAATCCGGTCAGAGCATTGCTGGAAAATAAAAAAGTGATGATTGTGGAAGATTCCATCATCCGCGGCACGACCAGCCGGAACCGTGTCAAGAATCTGCGCGGCATCGGCATTAAAGAATTGCACATGGCGGTAAGCTGCCCGCCGACCGTTTATCCCTGCCCTTACGGCATTGATTTTTCCTCCAAGGGAGAACTTATCGCCGCGAAAAAAGAAAATGAAAAGGCCATTGCCGACTTTATCGGCCTCGATTCCATCCACTATCTTTCCGTGGAAGGCATGATTCAGGCGACCGGTTTGAACCGGGATTGTTTCTGCCTCGCATGTTTCACCGGAAATTATCCGATCGCACCGCCCGAGACAATCGACAAGTTCTGCCTGGAACTGAAATAATTTCTTCAAGGTCTGCTGTTTTAAAAAATCATTTATCGGTCTGTCCGTTTCATGGTAATCATCAGAAAAATTCCGCAGGGGGCATCAATGAAATCATACAGGAAGGAACTTTGGTTCAATGTTCCTCAACGGAGAGACTTTATCAACATCACGTCGCAGGTGGAAGACTGTCTGAGGCAAAGCGGCATTCAGGAAGGGTTGATCCTGGTGAACGCGATGCACATCACGGCCTCCGTCTTCATCAACGATGACGAATCCGGTCTGCATCAGGATTATGAGGCATGGCTGGAAGACCTTGCTCCGCACGAACCGGTTTCGCGCTATCACCATAACCGGACCGGAGAAGACAATGGCGATGCTCATTTGAAAAGGCAGATTATGGGACGGGAAGTTGTTGTTGCCGTCACCGGCGGCCGTCTTGACTTCGGACCCTGGGAACAGATTTTTTACGGCGAATTTGACGGCAGAAGAAAAAAAAGAGTCCTGGTGAAGATTATCGGCGAATGATTCGAGTGACCGCATTCCGGCGAAACCGAAGGCCTATAGATCCCGGGGATGATATGAAGACGCCTGTTCTCCGTATTATTTAAGCTTATAGCCTTTTTCTCTGAATAATTTCAGACAGGCATCAACGACCTGGTCGTCAAAGAGTACGCCTTTATTCTTCTCGATTTCTTCCAGAGCGGTGTCAATGCCCAGAGACGCGCGATAGGGACGGTGAGACGCCATGGCTTCCACGACATCGGCCACGGCCATAATACGGGCTTCCATAAGAATCTCACCGTTTTTCAGGCGATTCGGATAACCGCTTCCATCCAATCTTTCATGATGCTGCTGAACAATTTCGGCCAGCGGCCAGGGGGAGTCAACATGCTTCAGCATCTCATACCCGCTTTGGGAATGTTCCTTAACCAGAGAAAATTCCAGGTCCGTCAGTTTGGTCGGTTTGGTTAATAGCTCAGCAGGCACCGACAGCTTTCCTATGTCGTGAATGACGCCGGCCATGCGGATTCCTTCGATTTTATCGTCATCGAATCCCATTTCCCTGGCGATGGCACAGGCCAGATCCGCTGAACGGGACTGATGACCTGCGGTATAAGGGTCTCTGGACTCCAGCGCGGACACCAATACCTGAATCGTTGTGCCAACCGCTTTTTTGAGACTGTCAAGAGTCTTGTTGAGTTTTTCCTCGGCCTGTTTGCGTTCCGTAATGTCTCTTGCCTCACACAGAATGGACAGCGGTTTCCCTTGACCGTCCCGTATGAAACTGAACAGGATTTCGCCCCATATCCGATGACCGTCTTTACAAACAAATTCTAATTCCAGCAGTTTGTTGAGAACATATGTTGGCGCTGCCTCCATCGCCCTGGCCATTTCAACGGAAAAGAAATTCATGGCTGTCTTGAAAGATTCCGGAGAAAGAATTTTGTCGAGCTTAAACGCTTTGAGTTCCTCCAGTTTATAGCCCAGCACCTTTTCTACGGATGGGCTGATATACGTCGTGTTTAAATCAAAATCCATCAACCACACTTGATCTTTGGTATGGTCGGCGAGAAGGCGGTATTTTTCTTCGCTTTGTCTGAGCATTTCTCGGCCTTGCATGAGTTCGGTAACGTCCTGGGCGAGTGTTAAAAGATAACGCTCATGATCGATTTCAATAAACCGGGCGGAAAAAAGTACATTGCGGATCTGACCGTTCTTCTGTCTCATCAGGATTTCTATGCCGTTTGCCTCTCCCGCCTGCGTCAATTCGTCTGTTATTTTTTGGCGGTCATGAGCATTGACCCATAAATGGAGATCGAACGTCGATTTGCCGAGCACTTCTTCACGGGAATAACCCGTCCAGCGTATGAATTCCTGATTGATGTCAATAATATTACCCGTTGCCAATTCGGTTACGGCCATGGGGTTGGGAATCAGATTAAAGGTCGAGAAATATTTTCTCTCGGATTTGGAGAGCTTTTCTTCCGCGTTTTTGCGCTCGGTGATGTCTCTGAAGATACCGATCAGGTAATCCTGATTTTCAAAAGTCATCAGCGAAGCGCTGATATCTGCGAAAGAGATGGTTTGATCTTTTTTCAACAGCGGGATGTTTTGTGCTATTGAAATTTTTTTTACCGCCAGCTTGTCAAACAGTTCGTGAATGAGGGGCAATGATTCTTTCGGGTGAATATCGGAAACGCTCAATTGCAGAAGTTCATCCTTGGTATATCCCAGCATCTCGCAGATTTTTTTGTTGGCAGAAAAAAACTTTTTGTCGTTAAAATGCGCGATGATCATTCCGTCTGATGCGAAATCGAATATGGTTCTGAATCTTAACTCGGCTTCTTTCAGAGATGAAAGGCGCTGTTCCAGTTGGCTGTTTAATGCCTGAATCTTCCGGAAGTTTATTTCGTGCAGAAAGGCGTAAAAGATAAAAGCCCACCACATTGGCAGCAAAGCGCCGAGATAATCTTCCAAGGTGTCCAGCCGGGCGGTGATGCCCAGCCATTCCACCGCCAGACATATGCCGTACAGCAATGAAAAGCTCAGCAGTCCCAGCAGTAATAAAACGGTACTGACCGAGAAATCATGATGAGACCTCCGGACCCAACCGGCCATCGCCGCCAGCGCCGTCAGGACATAGATGATATCAAGAATGGACTCCGGATTCATCATGTCTTTTCTCTCTTTTTATCAGGAATCAGCCAGCACCAGAGAGCCAAAAATATCATGCTGAGGGCGTAGCAGACATGCTCAAGCGCATTAAGATAGTCTTCCCAAAAGAAGCCTTCCAGCACGGTCAGCAACCAGCCGGCCGTGCTTAAGCCGTAACTGATGAAAAGCAATTTAAAATAGGGGATCTGTTTCAGCGTGTTGTAATTAAAGAGAAGGAAAATCAGCGTCGCCAGTCCCAGAACGATCATGATGATCTCATTTTCGTGAACCATCCGTCGATTCCTTTTCATGCCTGATGATGCGGATTAAAGAAAAATTGCCCTTACCCTTCTTCTCTGGAATTGCCGGTATATATTGTTATGTCTGTTTAGAGTTTGTGAATTCAATTGACGGGAGCTAACTGTTATCTGATTCCAGTATAGAGAACGTTGATCTGTCTGTCAACGGAATATTAGACGAAAACAATGAAGCGTATTGTTTGGCGCCGATTGAAAAATTGCTTTTGAGCAAGCGTTCATTCAACATCGAAGCGGTTATCGCAGAGTTAATCATGGCATCCGGGTTATGGGGTGTTGTCGGAGAAATAAAGCAACGGAAATGCCGAACGCACCGGAAGGACGCGGCTTAATCGGTTCCATCGTATGGCAAAACCCGTTCTTATTCCCGCGCCGAAATTGAATATAGCCGATTCGTTGGTCGTCATGCTGGTTTCCGATGCCCATGAATAGAAGCAGGTAAGGTCTATCAAAGCGGTTGCGACATGAATATTCTTGCCGTCGTAGCAGTTTGCCTGACGCGATTTGCCTTCATCATACAGGCTTTCCAGTTCATCCAGGGTCGGCATCCGCCAGTCGTTATAACCGCCCGCGCGATAATTTTCACAATAAAACTTCGCCGCCGCCGGTGTTATGTCACTTCCGTTGTCTTTCGACGCCCACATCAGATGCGTTTGCTTATCCAAAACCGTTCCGTCTTCATAAGCGATAAACCGTCCGTCGCTGGCAACCACTTTAATGACGGGCTTTGAGACACAAGGTGTTTCCATGGTTGCGCATCCGGATAAAAACATTAATATAACCACGAAAAAAAACATACGGATGTGCATAATTCACCTCTTGCTTCAATGAGACGGTTTTGCAGATTCAGAACACTATGGTTTCTATATCACGATGTCCTTTAAAAATTCAAATGAAAAGCTTGAACGAAAATAGTCAGCCGGCCCTGACGATGAAGCAAAAATTAAAATTCAATATTCCGGGGCGACCATGCCGAGAAGGTGTTTATTGCACTGACGGAGCAATGCTCGTCGGGATTATTGTCACGAAAGGTGGGGAATAGCAAGAATCCGGTGTCACAACCTGTCTGTGTTAGCTCTGCTGCCGACGTTGTAGACAAAACCTTGCTTGTTGATATCGGGCAGTTCTGGGATTGTCATAACGATGCCGGCTGATTTATTTTTTGCCTGCGGTTTCGTTTAACCATGAATCTTTGATGGGATTGCTTTTAATCCACTTTCTTGCAAGGTCGATGTCGGCGAATCTTTCCACGGGCACGCCGGCATTTTTTAATGCAATCGCGAAGGATGTTTTTTCCTGAAGGTCCACTACGGCGGTTTTAACCCTCTGAATAAAGAAATCGCGCTTCCTGGCATAATGATAAATGGTTGTCGATTCGATGTGTTCCTCAAAGGGACGGATATCAATAATGACTTCTTTTGCGTCATTGGTTTCCAGGATGGCGTCCATTTCATATATCATCTTTTCCAATGCATTGCCGATGGCGGTTCCTGTTATTACCAGTTCAAGAATTCCGTCATATGCAAATAATGAGATTTGGTAAGGTGTGCTATTCTCCATTTTCAGTTCCTCGTGTACGTTTAGCAGCCCATGAAGATATTGGAAACAACTTCGCTTCGTCCTTCGTAAAAAATATACAACAAGTTCAACGGAAGCTCAATATAATGATTGTTCCCGGACAGAAAACCGCTGAAATCGACATCCTGCCGCTCAGTCAAAATGCCCTGAAGGTCTTGAAGAAGCGGCGGCGCAATCGTTTGTCGGGATTTGATCGGGTGTTTCCGAATCAAAACGGGTCCAGGATCATTGAGCGCAATCTGTTTCCGGTGTTTGATGCGGCGCTGAACAGTGCTGAAATTGAAAAATTCCGTATCCATTTGAAAAGCCGTTTAGCACAATTTTCCAAAAAAGAAGGGGCGCAATCTCCGTTAAGAGTTGCAACCCCTTGATTTTACTGGTGGGTCAGGGCAGAATTGAACTGCCGACACTCGGATTTTCAGTCCGATGCTCTACCGACTGAGCTACCGACCCGGTAGATTAAAATAATGCCACCGTCTATAGAAGAAGAGCCCTTTTGTCAAGGTCTTTTTTGTCATTTCGCCGGATGTTGAAATCCTAATTGTTATTGTTTTCAGGCGGTTTTACATTCTGCGCGCTCGGCGCTGAAGCCGGTTGTTCGGGAATGGACAGCCCGGAACCCGGCGCTTCTTTCTCCCTGATAATGACGACCGTGCCGGCAATTTTGTCATGCCATCCCTGTTTTCGTTGGTCGAAAGCAATCCAGATATATCCCAGACAGAAAACAAAACTTGAAACGAGATAACCAACCGATCGCAGAAACGCGGTGCCGAAAGAAATCTGACCGCCTTCGACGGACACAACCTGCAAACCGAGCAGCATTTTGCCGGGCGTTCGTCCTGTGGAACCATGAAAATAAGTAAAATAGAATATGTTGGTCAGTGTCGAGAAAACCCAAAACCAGAGCGTAAAGGATAACACGAGCGAAGGATCGTTCAATTCGTTTATCCAGACATTACTGCCGCTGGATATCGTTCCCGAGAAAAAAGCTATTCCGGCAATAGACGCCAAAATCATAAAAACAATGCTCACAATAAATCCGTCGATTGTGTATGCAACCAGACGTCGCCAGAAACCGGCGTATGTATAAAAAGCCATGTCATCTCTCCTGTGATTTCTTGCTGAAGATTCCTCTCTCATACTGGATGATGGATATTATGGCCGCCGCCGCCGTTTCCACTTTTAATATTTGCCGGCCCAGACTGACGGAAATAAAACCGGACGCTTTTGCTTCGGCCACTTCGTCTTTTGCAAAACCACCTTCCGGTCCGATAACGATAAAAAAATTTTTGAAAGCGTCATACGCCGCGTTTGTCAAAACGTCTTTGATAGTCTTTTGAGATTCTTCTTCCCAGAAAATTAAATTCAGGGATTTTTCCGAAGGTCGCGCAAGTATATCATTAAAAGATAAAATATTGGATACGTCGGTCATGTAAGCGCTGTGGCTGGACCGCGCGGCTTCGAGAGCAATTTTCTGCCAGCGGGCCTGTTTTGAGACATTTTTATCATCAGCGATATGGCTGACGGACCGCGCGGCATGAAAGGGAATGATCATATCCGCTCCGAGTTCGGCAACGCTTTTCACAATCGTATCCATTTTTTTTGCCTTTGGTATGGCCTGAGCCAGCGTGATGCCGATTTCCCGCGATGAAACCGGAACAATGTTTCCCAGTTCCACCGTAACGGTTTTTGCGGAGAACTCCTTTATTGTCGCCTCGAATTCACGGCCGAATCCGTCAAAGACGTTTATCCGATCGCCCGGTTCGAGGCGCATAACCTTTTTCAGGTATTTCCAATTGTCCTCTCCCAGGTCGCAGGTTTTTTTATTTTCGAGAGAATCCGGACTGTATATTCGGGGAATCGTCAACGCTTGTTTTTCCTTTAAGAGGTTGTGTTTGAAAATGACCGATCGGCAAGGGGCTGTCAACCGACGGATTTCTTTTGGAGCACGTAACACACCCATTCTTTTTCCGTTATCGTCCGGTGCAGTGTAAGAGGCGGCGCGGAAAATTCCTGTTCGATTTTTTGAGCATCCTGTTCAACGATCCCTGAAATGATCATATATCCGTTCGGCAAAAGCAGTTGCGCAAGATGCTCACGAAGGGACAACAGCAGATTGGTGGTAAGGTTGGCAATGATCAAATTGCGCGGTTTATCAATGGCGGCCGCGTTTTTATTCACAGTACGCAACGAAGTTTGGACGTTGTTGATTTTTGCGTTTTCAGCCGCGATTTCGACGGCTTTCCTGTCGATATCCAGGCAGATAACATCCTGGGCGCCCATTTTGGCGGCCGTGATGCCCAGGATTCCCGTGCCGCAGCCGACATCCAGAACCATCCATTCGTTGATGGATCGGTCGTTCATGATGATGTCTTCAAGGGCTTCTATACACATTCTGGTGGAAGCGTGCTGACCCGTGCCGAAAGCCATGCCGGGATCAATCTCAATCACGATATCGCGACTGGACGGCGTATATCTTTCCCATGTGGGTTTGACGACGATGTTGTTGCTTACCCTGACGGGTTTGAAATATTTTTTCCATTGCTCTCCCCAGTCCGGATCGCAGATCGTTTCGGTTATAAACGACGGTTTTTCAAGATCGGGGAATAGTTCAGCCAGGCTGTCGATATATTTTTGTAACGCCGCCAGTCTCTTTTCACTGCGGCCGTCCTGCGGGAAGTAGGCTTTCAGAATATCTTCCGTGACCGGTTCGGGAAAATCCGAGCCGATCTGTTGCGGAGACAGCGATTCCTGAAAAACACCCTGGACACCCGCTTCGGTCAGAAAATTTCCCAGTGCTTCCATCAGCTCCGGAGGAGCGGATATTTCAATTTTCAGCCATTTTCCCGTTTCTTTTTCCATCATGGGATGTTTTCCTTAATTTTTGATAAATATATATTTTTTTAGATAATATTTCAAGCATCCTGATCACCTTCCGAAAGAAAAACGGTCCTTTTTCCCGGTGATTATATGATTGACAGAAGAAGAAGTTTTTCTTATAAATCAAAAATCGTGATGTCTCTTAAATCGTTCCCTGAAATTTATAAGCTTTTAATCAGTTTTCAACAGTCCGGAGATTAAAGACATGAAAATGAAAATAGCAGTTTTGACAGGTGGCGGTGATTGTCCCGGTTTGAACGGAGCAATCAAATGGGTTACCAAAAGCGCGCTGGACCCCCGCATCGCGGCAAGCCGCGCAATGACGTTTGAAGTTGTCGGTGTTGTTGAAGGTTGGAAGGGCCTGATTGAGGTTGATCCTGATGATGAGAAAAGCCGCTTACGATACCTGAAATCTCTTGACGAAGAAGTTGTCCGCACGTGGGATCGTTACGGCGGGACTAATTTGGGGACCTCGCGGACCAATCCCTTTAATCCGAAAAATGACCGTTCGGCAAAATTGCTGGAAAACATTAAAAAGCTCGGCATAGACGCCATTGTCGCCATCGGCGGGGAAGACACGCTGGGTGTGGCCTACAAGCTGCACAAAATGGGTATAAAAACAGTCGGCATTCCCAAAACAATAGATATGGATCTGGCGGGAACGGAGTATTCTCTCGGGTTTGACACGGCGATCAATATTATTATGGAAGAAATCGACCGTCTTCGAACAACCGCCGGTTCTCACGGCCGTATTTTCGTTGTTGAGACCATGGGACGTCATGCCGGATGGCTGGCACTGCGTGGCGGGGAATGCAGTGGCGCTTACATCATTCTGATACCGGAACATCCGTTTGACATGGAAAAAGTCTGTGAACTGTTGCGGGAAAGAAGAGGCAGGGAAATAAACTATTCCATCATCGTGGTTGCCGAGGGAGCCAAACCCGTCGGCCAGAAAGAATTTTTGAAAGACAGTCACATCGATGATTTCGGGCATGTATCGGTCGGCGGAATTGCAGGTTTCGTCGCCGGTGAAATTGAAAAGAAAACGGGATTGGAAGCCCGTCACATAACCTTAAGCCACCTTCAGCGCGGCGGGACGCCTTCCGCCCATGATCGTCTGATGGCCAGATGGTTCGGTATTGCCGCCGTCGACATGATTGTCAAAGAGGATTTCGGGCGTATGGTTACTCTGGAAAAAGGAGAAATCGGCACCGCTCCTCTGGCCGGTGTTGTCCATAAACTTAAACTGGTTGACGTGGAACAATACTATGACACCGAAAGATACAACGGTCGGAGAACTATATTTTAATGAGACTCGCTGAGAACGAGCGAAGTGAAGTTCGAAGCGTTAGTCGAATTATCCTCTGAGCGAAGCGAATGGGGATTCGATATCATCGCACTGAAATTTGTTGGACGAACCATCCCAGGCGCATAGCGCCGTTAGAGAGCGAGTCCCGATTTATCGGGACGATACTCGAAGCGCAGCAGGATTAGATCACGTCATTATATCCGCAGAGCGGAATCATTGCTCATTTTCCGCACCTTCCGGTAAAAAATTAACGTAAGTTTAGGTAGCTTTCTGCCTTCTTTTGTGATTAGAAAAAACATCCACAAATTTCTGCCGACGGTGAATTTTACTGATTGATCTGCATATGACTTATCGAAGTGTATCGCTCAATATCAATGGAATAAAAAGAAAACTTTCCAAATTCGCCTTTTCCCTTTCCATGTTTGCACAGGATTTTTCAATTATTCCCCGGGATAATCCCAAGCAAGCTCTGCGATTAAATCGTTTTTTTATATCTTTCGGCATTTATATCTTGAATCTATCCCTTGCGTATCTAGCCTACAAGGCGGGTTTAATGGGATTGAAGGCGCTTTACTGGAACTGGGTAATTATTATCGCATTCAATATTATTTTATATGTTATTTTTCGCAGCGGTTTTAACCAACGGATGAAAGATCCCAGCCTGACGTCCTTTCAGATTTGTCTGGCCAGCCTGGTCGTGATGTATGCGATATTTTTTGTCTATGAGGCCAGAGGATTTTTGCTTGCCATGTACATCTTGATTATGTTGTTTGGTGTTTTCCGCCTGGATACCAGACAATTTTTGAATGTAAGCGCTTTTATTCTGACGACGTATGGCATCGATATTTTCCTGCTGAATTTTTTCCGTCAACAGGATGTTAATTTGAAAATTGAAATTTTTCAGTGGCTGGCTCTGTCGGTTGTTTTGATTTCCGTCTCTTTTATCGGCGGCACCATCAGCGCTTTGCGCCACGATTTGGCCACCAGCCGGAAGAAACTTCAGGCATCATTGGTGAAAATTAATGAAATGGCTATTCATGATGACCTCACCGGTTTTTATAACCGCCGTCATTTGATGGAACTTATTGAAAACGAATACAATCGATCAATTCGTACGGGCGCTTTTTTTTCCGTCGCAATGATGGATCTTGATAAATTTAAAAGCGTCAATGATACATTCGGTCATCAGGTCGGAGATGACGTTTTAATGACGTTTTCCAATATTGTCCGCAATGTATTGCGCAAAACGGATTTTTGCGGACGGTACGGTGGTGAGGAATTCCTGGTTGTGCTCACCCAGACTGATCTTAAAGACGCCAGAATTTTTGCCGAACGAATACGTTTTTGCGTTGACGAAAGCCTGGCGCTCGATTTGGGACATGGAAAGAAATCCAAGGTTACGGTTTCGATCGGTCTGGCTCAGCATCTGAAAAATGAAAGCATCGACAAAACAATTTCCCGTGCCGATGAAGCCATGTACAAGGCTAAGAAAAATGGACGCAACCGCGTGGAAGTTTCTGAATAACAGGCCAATGTGTCGTTTTATTCATAATTCGCGCCTGTTTCATCGATCAGCCCTGAAATAACCTTTCTTGAAATTTGCCCCCCTTCGTGATAGCTATGTAAGCAATTTTAATTCAATATTTTTGTCCTGTTTAGGGAAGAGAAGCATTGAAATATTACCCGATTTTTCTGGATATCAGAGATAAACGTTGCGTCATCGTCGGCGGTGGCGAGGTTGCCTTGAGAAAAGCCGAGAGGCTTCTGGATTGCGGCGCCAAGGTTTCGGTGATCAGTCCGAAACTTGTTTCCGAACTTGCCGCGCTCAAAGACAAGAATCTGATTGCCCATATTGCCACTGAATATTCCGGAGATCTCATTGATAACGCCGCTTTGATTATCGGGGCGACTGACGACGAAAAAACGAACACCAGAATATCACGGGACGCTCGCGTTAAAGGTATCCCGGTCAATATTGTGGATGATCCGCAAAAATGCGACTTCATTCTCCCCTCTATTGTGCAACGAGGTGATCTGGCCATCACCATAGGCACCGGCGGTAAAAGTCCGGCGCTCGCACGCCATCTGCGGGAAGAACTTGAAAAACAATATGGTAAGGAATATGAGATATTCCTGAATATTTTAGGGAACCTGCGCGCAAACATGGAAAAGAACGCCGGTGTTGGCAAGGACTGGTTTAATTCATTCATGGCGGCAGGCATTCTGGATGCCATCAAATCCGGGGATCGGAAAAAAACCAAAGAGATTGTGAAGAACATTATCGGCGAGGAGGTGGACATTGATTTTAACTAATCTGCACATGATTTCGTTTAAGATTGCTCTTATCCTTTGCGCCGTGAGCACGATCGGTTATCTGTCTTCCCTCTTGGTCAAAAAAGTGAAGCTGGCTAGAATCTCAACATGGATTCTGGCTGCTGCCTTTGGTTTTCTAACCGTTAAATTCCTTTTTGTGGTTATCCATTCCGCGTGGCTTTTTAATCCCGATTCACAGGATTTTCTGACCTTCTGCGCCTGGGCGGTGTGCGCAGTTTATCTGATATTGCAATTTAAAACGAAAACCAGAGTGCTCGGGGCCTTTATTTCGCCATTGATCCTGCTTTTTTTAATTGCGGCCGCCGGAGAGGAAGCGGGCAAATCTATTCGTCCGCAGAATCTGCAAAGCGGGTTGACCGCCGCCCATTTATTTTTGACCATCTTCGGGGAAGTGCTTTTTGTCATCGCTTCCTGCGCCGGATTGATGTTCATCATGCAAAATCGTCTGCTGAAGAGTAAAAAGTTAAGCGGCATGAGCAGACTTCTGCCTTCTTTAAACGATCTCGATAGAATCAACCATATGTGTCTTTTATGGGGATTTCCGGTTATGAGTGTGGGCATTATTGCCGGAGTGATTTTCGCGGAATTAAGCTGGAAAACCGGCTGGCTGACCGATCCGAAAATCATCTGGACGTTTGCCGCCTGGATGATTTACGGTTTTCTGTTGCATCAGCGTCTGGCTATCGGCTGGAAGGGTTACCGGATGGCTCTCATTTCCGGAATCACCTTTATTCTTCTTTTACTGTCCTATTGCGGCGTGAAGATTTGTTTTTCAACTTTGCATAACTTTATTTAAATATGATTGTACTGACTGGTCTGAATCATAAAACAGCCCCCCTTGCCGTCCGGGAAAAAATTTTCGCCGGCTGTCAGGAGAAAAGGGATTTGCTCCCGGCGCTGCGTTCCATCGGCGGCGTGGAGGAAGTGCTGCATCTTTCCACCTGCAACCGCGTGGAGGTTATTGCGAGTGTTGCGGAAGACGGCAACGCTCTCAAGGAACTCAGCGGGCTCCTGGCACGAAACGGCGGTTTGAACCAGGCTGAAGCCAAGGGATGTTTTTATGAATATCGCGGTGAAGACGCGGTGCGCCACATCTTTCGCGTGGCGTCGAGCCTGGATTCCATGGTTATGGGCGAAGCACAGATTCTAGGACAGGTGAAAGACGCTTATCGCGAAGCGCTGGAGCAATACGCAACCGGCGTCGTTCTAAACCGACTGATGCACTGCTCGTTCCGCGCGGCCAAGCGCGTCCGGTCGGAGACGGCCATCGCCGTCAATCCGGTATCGGTGAGCCACGCCGCGGTGGAACTGGCCAAGAAAATATTCGGAACTCTGGATGGAAAGAAAATTCTGCTTATCGGCGCGGGAGAAATGGCGGAACTCACCGGCACGCAGCTCATTGAAAAAGGAGCCCAGTCCATCATCGTGGCCAACCGGTCGCTGGCGCAGGCCGAACTTCTGGCGGAGAAATTTCACGGTGAAGCGGCGGCTCTGGACGCATTGGATAAAAAGCTGATTGAGGCCGATGTCGTCATCAGTTCCACCGGCGCGTCTGATTTTATCGTAACCGCCGATATGATCAAAAAAAATCATCACCAGCGTAAAAACCGCTTGCTGTTTCTGATAGATATCGCTGTTCCGCGCGACATCGAACCGGCGGCAAGCGAGTTGGAGAATGTTTATCTCTATAATATTGATGACCTTCAGGATATTGTTGATGAAAATATTAATAACCGCAAAAAGGAAGCGATCAAGGCCGAAAAGATTATAGACGAAGAAGTGACCCGGTACATGAACTGGCAAAAGGAACTCGAATCCGTGCCGACCATCGTCTCTCTGCGCAACAAAGCCGGAGAGATTGTGCAGGCCGAAATGGAAAAAGCTTCCGGCTGGATGGATAATCTGACGAAAGAGGATCAGGAAAAAATTGAGATTCTGGTCAACTCGATTGTAAACAAAGTGTTGCATTCCCCGGTGACGGTTTTAAAGGAAGAAAGCTCCGACATCAGCTCCCGCGATATCGTAGCGGCCGTGCGGAGATTGTTCAGGCTGGATTGACGGAAAAGCAGTGAAAAGTGAATGGTGAAAAATAGATGCTGAATATTAGAATAGGCACACGTGGCAGCAAGCTGGCCTTGACGCAGACGAATTTTGTTGCCGAAAAATTGAAGAAAGCCATGCCGGATACGGACATTGAGATTTGCGTCATCAAAACCAGCGGCGACATCATGCAGGATGTGTCGCTTCTGACCATCGGCGGACAGGGGGTTTTCGTCAAGGAAATTGAAGAAGCGCTTCTTTCCGATAAGATTGATCTGGCGGTGCACAGCATGAAGGATGTTCCGGGAGACATCCCGGAGGGTTTGACGTTCGCGGCGGTTTTGAAGCGCGAGGATATCCGCGATGTTCTGGTTTCGCGAGACAACATCAAGATGGAAGTCTTGCCCAAAGGGGCAAAGATCGGCACCGGCTCGCAGCGGCGCGGCGCGCAAATTAAAGCAATAATGCCCGATATCAACATTGTTCCTATGCGCGGTAACATTGACACGCGGTTGAAAAAAATAGAAACAGAAAACCTCACCGGCGTCATTCTGGCAGCGGCGGGAATGAAAAGAATGGGACTGGCCGAAAGGATTACGCAGTTTCTGCCGGTGGAAACCATGCTTCCGGCAGTAGGTCAGGGCGCACTGGGATTGCAGATTCGCAAGGCCGACGTTGAGCTGGCCAAAGCCTGCGCCGTGTTGAATGACGCGACAACCGTGGTGGAAGTTGCCGCCGAACGCGCGTTTCTAAGAGCATTGGGTGGAGGATGCCGCCTGCCGATTGCAGCATTCGGCAAACTCGACGGTCAAATGCTGACGCTGGAAGGAATGGTAGCGGCGCCGAACGGTTCCACGATGATTCGCGAAAAAATAAACGGCACGATAAAAGACGCGGAAGAAACGGGCAAAAGGCTGGCGGAAATCGTTCTCGACAAAGGCGGCCGAAGACTGATGGATTTGATGAGCTAAAAACTGATATGTTATTTCGACCGGAGGGAGAAATCTTATTTTTTATAAATTAGTTTTTTAAGATTCCTCACCCCGATAAATTGGGATTCGGAATGACAAAATGGGTAACTATGAAAAAAAATAAACAAGGGAAAGTATATATCATCGGAGCGGGGCCGGGTGATGCGGGGCTGATGACGCTCAAAGGCATTGACTGCCTGCGGGAAGCGAATGTCGTCATTTACGATTATCTGATCAGCAAGGATTTGTTGAAATACGCTTGCAGCGATGCCCGACTCATTTACGCCGGCAAGCAGGGGGGTGCGCATACCCTTTCACAGTGGCAGATCAACGATCTGTTGGTGAAAGAAGCCAAAGCCGGCAACATCGTTGCCCGTCTCAAAGGCGGCGATCCCTTTATTTTCGGCCGCGGCGGCGAAGAGGCGGAAAAACTTGCCGCCAATAAGATTCCATTTGAAGTTGTTCCCGGCGTCACGTCCGCGATTGCCGTTCCCGCTTATGCCGGAATTCCGCTCACGCATCGCGGTTTGACCTCCACGGTGGCGTTTGTCACTGGCCATGAAGACCCGACCAAAGAGAAAAGCGATATCGACTGGCAGGCGTTGTCCCGCATCGGCACGCTGGTTTTTTTGATGGGTGTGAAGAATATCGAAAAAATCGTCGGTGAATTAAAAGACAACGGTAGATCGCCGAAAGCTCCGGCCGCGCTGATTCGCTGGGGCACCACGCCAAAACAGCAAATTCTTGAAGGCAATCTTTCCAACATTGTCAAGCTGGCCAGAGAGCAAAAATTCGCACCTCCCGCAATTCTTGTCGTGGGCGAGGTGGTTGCTCTGCGCGACACATTGCAGTGGTTTGATTCCAGGCCGCTTTTCGGTAAAGGCGTAGTCATCACGCGACCGGAGAAGCAGGCGGATGATCTGGCAAAACTGCTCATGAAGGAAGGCGCCAATCCTATTCATTTTCCGACCATCAAAATTGTTCCTCCGCCTTCCTGGCGCGAACTGGATGCCGCGATAAAGAACCTGGAGAATTACGACTGGTTGATCTTCACCAGCGCCAACGGCGTTTCCTTTTTCTTTGAAAGATTATTTGCGAAAAAGAAGGACATCCGCGATTTGAAGGGTATCAAAATTTGTTGTATCGGTCCGGCTACAGCCAGACAGGTTCAAAACAAGGGAATCCGGGTTGATCTTGTTCCCTGTGAATTTATCTCTGAAGGAATCCTGAAATCCTTTTCCCGCACTAATCTGAAAGGAAAGAAAATTCTTATCGCCCGGGCAGCCAGGGCGCGTGATGTTCTTCCTGAAGGCTTGAAAAAACTGGGTGCCCTGGTTAATGTTGTCACCGCCTACGAAACGATCAGCTCGGGAAAGAAGAAAAAGGAACTGGAAGAGCTCTTTAAAGAAAATCAGGTGGATGTGATCACGTTTACAAGTTCATCCACCGTGAATAATTTTATTAAAATAACAGGAAGCGATTTCCGGCTGCCCAAGGGAGTAAAAATTGCCTGTATTGGACCGGTGACGGCAGCGGCAGCCCGGAAGGCAGGTTTCCCCGTTGATATTCATCAGGAAGAATATACCATGGAGGGCCTGGTCGGAGCCTTGATATATTTTTTCGGAAGAAAGCTGGCCACACGGAAAAAAGGAAAAGGTAAATGATAGGTATTTCCAAATTATATTGCGGGGCGGTGGAACCGTCCGATGTTTTGCGCTACAACCGCAAATCGGGTGATCTCCCATCGCACCTGTTGCAGTTTTCGGCAGACAAAAAGCCTGTGGTTGTCTGGAACATGACACGCCGCTGCAATTTAAAATGCATCCACTGCTATTCCAATTCCGCCGACATCGATTATCCCGACGAACTGACCACGGAAGAAGGCAAGAAACTGATTGACGATCTGGCGGCTTTC
>JAGVUJ010000222.1 GCA_019136325.1 Deltaproteobacteria bacterium | reverse complement strand
AATTTTTCCAATATTATGGTCAGCCATTACTCGCTCCGATAATTTCTTTGACCTCGGCCGCTGATGCGTTTAGCGCCGGACGCATGAAAGCCTTGCCGTTAAACTCAACAATTTTTGCGTAATAGGCGAGGTAATGCCCGGCATACACACGGACGTTTCTTTTTTTTGAAAATGCCTTCCCGCTTTTGGTTTTTTCCCTGACGACGCGGATTGACCTTTTAAGCTGCCCCGCGTCCCTAGCCGTCCATGCTTTCCCGGCATAACGGCCAGTCTTGTAAATAGGGCGCGACAGGGTTCCGACGGGACACAATCGCCTAGCGGTGGAAGCGACACATTCAGCGGCGGCAACTAGCCGTTCAACGGCTACGTTTTCAAAGGTTTCATCCATCGCGTTTGGATTCCAGTATTCAACCCTCATCTTGCCCCCTCTCCCTGACGTTCTCCAACCACCATCTTGACAGGGACAGGACTTTCTCGAAGCAACGCCTCTTGTCCCTGATCCCGTAAAGCTCCATGGCTGCATGGACGGCCAGATGGTTTATGTCCACGGGGCCACGCGGCCCCATGATGACCTGATACTGCGTCAGGAAAAATATTTTTATCGCTTCCTCATTTTCGTCCACCGCATCCACGCGGCATGATTGACACGGGGCCTCACCGGGTGGATTCCTTTCTGCGTACATCCGCCGACACGCCGCGCAAATCGGGCCGTATTCCATGGCCCAACTCGCGGCATCAATCAGTTTTTTTCAACCGCCTCCGCCTCTTCCTTTTCGCTTCCGGCCAACACCTTCAGGCAATGGCCGATGAAAAGGTCAAACTGCTCGATCTTCATCAGCTTGATCTTGTCGGCGCGGGTGCATTCAATAGGCGTTCCGTCCGCCCACTTTGCGTTTTTGACCCCGACAATGAGGTAATCCCAAGCGTCCTCTTGCTCTTTCTGGATTTCCTCGGCCGTCGGATCGGGGTAATAGCTGACCCTTTCCATGGCCCGCGTCGCCGGGTTCAGGATAAACTCCGATTTCCTTTTCCGCCGCTTCAGGCGTTCAGCGAAGAACGTCGTCAGCGAACGGATGCAGAACTCCGCCGCATCCTCTTCCGGCGGGTCAAAAATGGTTTCGCCCTTGCTGGAATCCCATCGCGGGGCCTGATATTTAAACCACACCCCCTGATTTTCGGGCGCCCCCTGCTCATTGAAAATTGTCATAAAACTTTGCCTTTCTATCTCGGATATTTAAGGTTTTGATCCGAGATCGTTGTTTATGGGGCATTTAAACGCGCCGCTTTTACGAACCGGTGCCGACCTGCTCCATTTCCGCCGTGGAAATGTCACCCGAGAACGAAATCGTGCCGAAATTGTTCCGGGGCAGCGTGACCGCCTGGCTCTTCGTGACAATGATGTACCCGCCGCTTTTCACTCTCCAGAATGTTGAAGTGTTGGCGTAGAGATACAGGTTCGTCAGGTGCGTTCCGGCCGCGCAAGCCGTGTGCAAATCCTTCTGTTTCTGATTCGACGGGTCCCAGTTGCCGTTAAATTCCAGAGTCCCCGCATCCGGCAGGTCGGTAATTTCCTTGACCGCCATTCCCGTGTCGCCAAAGGCCGTCGGCGCTTTGGTCGTCGGCATGGTGACGCCGCTCATCGACCACGACACCATTTCGGCCACAACAACCGAGCCGTACATCACTTTCCCGTTTTTACCGCTGATTTTTGCCATTTTTCCTTCCTCCTTGTGTTTTCAGGGCAAAGAAAAAGGGCGGAAATGTGAGAGTGTGGTCCCACACGACCGCCCTTAATTCTTTCTTGCGTTCCCCTCCGGGTGGCCACCCTTCAGGAAAGCCCTGATTTGTTGTTAAGCTACTTTCCGATCCTCCCCTAACGCCGCCGATGTTTCAAAAATTACTTCTCCGTCCGGGGGAAGCCCAAGGGCTGTCGAATCAACCCGGATTCCCTGAAACCTGTCATAAAGCCTCTTATAGTTCCGAATAAACAGATCATCCGGGTGCCATGAAAACGGCCTCATGCAGTAGTGCTCTGCAAACGCATCAATCACCCACGCGCTCCCGCCGGATTCCCATGTCTGCAAGACGCAAAGCGTCCCGTAAAGATCGAAACCCTCAAAGGATTCATCAAACCGGAAACCTTTTTTCATGTTGAAAATGAGCGTACATTCATCAAAGCAACATGCCGGTTGCGGGAAGTCGTGAATATGCCGGGTGTTGAAATCAAGCGGTATTCTCATATCGTGAAACTGTCCGGCAATGCGCCCCTGCATGTCCTTTCCGATGATTCCGCAAACAACCCAGGATTCGGGCAGTTTTGAAAGCTGGTCCTTGACCTGTTCAATCCATCCGGCCGGATAGTACATATCCTGATGGGTCAATATACCAACGTCCGCCCCGTCCGCCTCGATTTTATCGAGTAGAAGATTCAGTCCCTTCGTGGCCGATCCCGGGTTCTGAATAAAATGCAGTTTTAGCCCTTTTGGGATTTGTGATTGCTTCAGGACCATATCGAGGCGAAGCAGGTCATTGACCATCACACCGAAAGAGATTTTATAGTCCGGTTTCTCAATGAGATATTGAGCAACAATCATCCGGGCATCATGATTCTTTTTGACATACTCATAAAGAAAATCAGAATCATCGGGATTATATTTTGCCAGCTCGCCTTCAATCCATTCGCGGGTCAAGGAATGTTTGAACCGCCGCCCGGAAAAATTGCAGCGTGCGATTTCCCTGATATTCTCTTGATTGACGTACCCGTCGCCGATCGCGCCATTATAATTCCGGTTGTCGGCCACAAGGACGGGCTTTCCCTGCGCCATTGCCTCGAGGGCGCCGCGTCCGAGGGAAATACAGAGGTCCGCCCAGGCGATTTGATCTTCAATCGGTTTGTCAATATCGCTTTCCCGGACTTCGTAATCTTCTGAGAGAAAAGCAAACGGGTCTTCCCGTGTGTCCACTGTGCGCCGGATAATGAGAATTTTTCTCAATAGCGTTTCCGGGTGTTTCTGTGCGCCGATTCTGATTGGTTGGCCGATAACTTCGCTGCTGATTCCGCGCATAAGGTTAAAACCGGCGACTTCATCACTGATAGAAATATAGCGGTCAGCTCCCGGATGCATGGCTTCATCACCAATAATGCCATGAGAAATAAATATCTTTTTTGCCGAATTGTCTTTGACCATATTAATCCGGTCGTGACTGCATATAATCAGGTCGTAAGCTTCGTTTTCCGGCTGGCTGCTCATGGTCACATCATGGCCCATATCCCGCAATACTTCACCAACGAGAGCCATAAACCGGGATGATCCGCCTTCATAAGCAGATCCGGAAACGTATTTTGCCGTGATCAAAATCTTCATTCTACACTTTCCCTTTCTTCCGCCGTCATATCCCAATCTTCTGCTGCCTGTGCCGCTTCGTCCGGCGTCCGCTTGCCGTCAGTGATGAAAATCCTGTCTTCATCTTCCATTGCTTGCGGGGCCTCAACCCATCGAAACGCTATCCACTCCGCGCGGGTTATTTCACTAAGTCGCTTTTCCATTATGAATCCTGTGTCACCACTTCGTAATCGGCCGCCCAATGCTTCACGCTCTGAACGCCCTCTCCGACCGTTATATCCTCAACCATCGTTGTCAGATTGACTTCGTGCATCCATAAAAGCGT
>JAGVUJ010000063.1 GCA_019136325.1 Deltaproteobacteria bacterium | reverse complement strand
AACATTCAAATTAAAAATTTAATCTATCTTTATAATTAAGAAGGAGATTAAAATGACAAAAACGTCTCAATCAATATTTTCCAGAATATTTCTTTTACTGATGATTTCCATGTTTTTCGTTCTTCCCGGCTGCGGCGGAAGCGGCGGAGGCGATGATGACGGTGGCGACACAACAACATACACCCTCACCATAACAACAGATCCGGAAGATTTGACAGATTTAAAAGCGGGAGAAACCGTAACCATCACGGCTACCGTTACGAACAGCAGTGGAGCTGCCGCCAGCGGGCAGGCGGTGACCTTCACGCTTTTCCAGGATGAAAGCGGAGCAACCCTCACCATATCGGGCGTCGGATCAACAAACGCCAACGGTGTGGCTGAGGCATATTATACAGCGGGGTCAAATAATTCTAATTCAGAAGTTCAGGATATCGTTCGGATCAGCATCCCGGATTCCACAAAATCGGTTACTCTCACAAGAGGAGCCGGGGCCATTCAACAGGAAGACGCAGCCTCCCTTGATCTTGCAGCGTCGCCGACTTCAATTAAAACCGACGGTTCAACAACATCAACAATTACCGTCAACGCATTAAATGCCGGTAATGCCATTATCTCAGGCGTAACCGTATATCTGAGTACAGACACCGGGGTTTTGAGTGCGCCGAGTGTGACAACGCCCGGAACAGTAACTCTTTCACGTGGAGGAGACAAAGCCGTCAATAAGGCTAATCGCACCGCGACAATAACTGCAAGCACAACAACATCGTCGGGAACCATCACAGAACAGATTCCTGTGAAGATCGAAGGTTCCACGATTACTGTCTCGTCAGCTGCATCTGCAATATCTACGACCGGCTCAACCGATTTGACTGTCACAGTGAAAGACGCCGGTGGCAATCCCGTTTCCGGAGCGGTGGTTGAATTGACACAATCCGGCAAGGGAAGCGTAACTTTCGGAGCGTCAACAGGAACGACAGATGCCAGCGGCCAGTTCGAGACCACAATCAGCGGCAATACGAACGGTTCGGTAACCATTACGGCCACATGGCTTGCAACAACGGGAACAACCAATCTCACGGTGGGAGGATCTTCTTTTTATATTTCTTCCCCCACTTCAGATCCCGCTGCCATGAAACTGAACGAAACATTACCTGTTGTTGTTAATGCCAGCGGTGTCACAAGCGTAACCTTTGTCACCACAATCGGATCACTTGATAATCCATCAACCGCTGCAGTAGAAACCGGTAAAGTTTTAACCGTACTGGTAACTGGCGGGCAGGCAACCGCCAATCTGAGAACATCCAACATCGGTATTGCCAGCATACAGGTTTACGATACGGATAATCCGGCAACTTCAGACACGCTGACCGTAGCCATGGCCTCCAGCGCAGCACCGGCCAAAATTGTTCTGCAGGCTTTTCCAACCGTTGTTCCCATAAGCGTCGGCACAACCGCCGGCTCATCAACATTGACCGCAACGGTTTATGATGCATCCAACAATCCCCTGATTAATCAACCGGTCTCTTTTGAAATTGTCGACGGTACCTCAACCAGCGGCGGTGAAACGATTGCGCCGGTAGTACAGCTGACCGCAACGACGGCTTCCGGAGGATTAAGTGTCGGCCAGGCACGCACGACATTTACGTCCGGCTCCATGCCCTCCGCCGGAACCGGTGTGAAAATCCGTGCAAGAGTCGTCGGCACACCAGTGGCAACCGGAACATCGCCCTCCGGAAATGACATAACCATAGTCATCGGCGGTGTGGCCGGATCTATCGCCTTTGGACAGGATTCAAAAGCCGCCGAAGACACCACCGGCGCGAACTATTTATTTAAAATGAGTGTTTTGGTTGCCGACGCTAACGGCAATCCGGTTTCAGGAGCAGTAGTCAGCCTCGGCGCCTGGCCGATCGCCTGGTGCACAGGTTCCGCCTGTACGCCTGATCAATGTTATTACAACGAAGATGATACGGTTGGAATCAATGAAAATATGATTCTTGACTCCAATGAGGACGGATACAGAATAGCATATTGTTACGATAACAGCTGTGGCACTCCCGATGGCACCGTTCTTCCGGTAGGAACAAAAAATACTTTTTTAACGCCGGTAAACTCGGTTGGCGGCACTGTACCGTCATCGGTAACAACCGATGAGAACGGTGTTGCCGGCTTTATACTGTCTTATCCCAAAACAAGCGGCATGTGGGTCTACGACAGAATCCGCGCCACCACTATGGTCCAGGGGACGGAAACCCGAGCCGAAACAATTGTGTATTTGAAAATTGTTTTGGGTGAAGAAGTTATTTGCGCTGAATCGCCTTTCATATACTAACAGCAGACAATTAAATATTTAACGAAAGCCGGCTCTCAAAAAGGGCCGGCTTTTTTGTCGATGGATTTCTGATATAATTTTGATCGTTATTCCATGACCCGCCCGGAACCGGTTCCCTTCGTAAAACAATAAAATCAGTTCAAGAACTGCATTCTCCCTGAAAAAACTTCGTACAGATTTTGCGTTGAAAGAAATTAGTTTTTTAACTTTTTTAAAAAAATTAAAATATTTCTTGACAGAAATTTTTTTGCGTGTATTTATAACGACCATTCAATATAAAATAGCACATTTTTTCCAAGCTCACGTTGCATCGAACGACGGGTTTTTATACCCTGTGCAGATTAAAGGGTTCTGTTCATGAAGTCTTTCAATCTTGGTTGCGTTGCGCTCTTCTTTGGCTTTTTCGCCAGGCTTTCCCGTTATGATCGACACGCCGAGCTCTCCTCAGCGCCCATAAAATCCGATGATACCGGAGGTATGGCCAATGCCTAAGATCGTGAATCGCAATGAATACCGGCAAAAATTACTGGAAAAGAGTTTATATCTGTTCACACGCAGAGGGTATCATAACGTCAACATGAAAGAGATTGCCGCGGAAATCGGTGTGTCCACGGGAACACTCTACCATTATTTTCCCTCCAAAGAAAACATGCTGGCCGAAATGATTGCCTGGATAGGCGATAAAAACGTGGATGAATATATCCGCCGGACCCATTCCGTTGAAAGCATCAGCGACCGCTTCGACATGATCGTGGATTTCTGGAAGGAAAAAAGCGAACTCTATGAGAACATCATCCTGCTGGCGATTGACATGTACCGGAATACGAAAATCGAGCAGTGGAAACCGCTTTATTCGTTTTTCGCTGAACGCTACACGGCCGGCATGTCCGAGCGATTGAACATATCCCGGCAGTTTGCCCGCTCGATATTCATTTATTTTATCGGTCTCTCCTTTCATTCCCTGGCGTTTGACGGCGCCGGTGAATTTCACAAACAAATAGATTTCCTCGACAAAGTATTCAGGCCCCTGATCGTGGATGCGCCCGAGGATATGGATAAAGCGGCTGAAAAATTCAAAGAGATAACCCGCATTTTTCTGATGAATTCGTTCGTGACCGCCAAACCGACTCTCGCCAAGAAAATTAAACATACCGGCGTGAAAGAAACGAAAGCCAAATCAAAGAAGATTAAGGTTAAACAAAAAGGACAAGCCCTGAAGAAAACAAAAAAACAATAACCGGGAAAGGAGGAACCATGAATAAGACCCTGGATGAGTTGTTTGTTTACCCGAAAGAATTGGTTGATGAGGAATCGAAGCGTGTCATTCATCTCGTAAGGCAATGGGCCGATAAGGAAATTATTTCCAAGCGCCAGGAGTACCGTGAGAATTACGAAAAGCTTTTTATCGAAACAAGAAAATCGCTGAATCTCACAATCGGTTTGCAGAGGCTTACATTGCCGGAGGAACACGGCGGCTTTGGCTGGAACAATCCCGCCAGCACACCGGGCATCGTTTCCGTTCTTACTGAAATTGGACGTGCAGACGCAGCCATCGGTGTTGTCTCTGCCATCAAGTGCGTGGTCTTCGCCGCCATCAGCATGCTGCCCCATCTGGACAAGGCCCTGTGCGACGTGCTGGCGCCTATCTATTGCGCCGAAGAATTGAAAACGCCGTCCCTTATACTTCCGGGCATGGGAAAGGTCGGAGAGGAAACTCCGCTGTTTTTAGGCAGATCTATTCTGGCAACAGTCGAGCCCGACGGCGAAGGTTACGCGATCAGCGGGAAAAATCTCCGTCCGATTAACAGCGGCGCCGTGGCCGATCTCTTTTGTGTTGTCTGTGCCGACAAACTGGGCAGACCCTGCATCGCTCTGGTTCCCGGCGATGATATCAACGTCGTGCGCGGCAAAAGACTTCTGGAAACAGGTCTTAATGCCAGCGCCAATGCCGACGTAAGTTTCAACCGTGTAAAAATTCCCAAATCTTATGTCATTGCCCGTGACGAAGTCGTCGAGGAAATCTATACCTGGCTGAATCTCCTGCTGGGCGGCGTCAGTGTCGGCGCGGGAATGAACTTCTTCGAAATCGTCAGCGAATGGTCCGAAACCCGAACCATCAAGGGCGGAACCATGATGAAGGAAAATCCCCTCTGCGCATCAGTCCTTGCCGATGTCGCCGACGAGGTTTTCACCGCAAGACTGCTCCTCTATAATCTGGCCCACATCATGTCCAAGCCGGATGACTGGGGATACAGCGGTTCTCAACGGGTTTACACATTTTCACAGATAATCGGTTCACAGGTGCAGCAAAAAGTCATTCGGGCCATCAATCGAGGGCTGGAGTTGATGGGTTCCGCCGGCTATTCCAAGGAATGGCATGTGGAAAAACAGTGGCGCGATGTCAAGACAATTCAGTCTTACCTTTGCGGAGTCGGCGCCGAGGGGCCGGTAAAAATGGACACGGCACGATTTTTCTTTGACTGCAAAGAAATATAAGAACCCGTTGCTTTCAATTGTTGAAAGCTTACCTGGTATTCGGCCAGATCAAAAAACATTCCGAATGTCTGGCAGCTCATTCGGTATAAAAGGAGACCAATCATGAAAAGCTTCGATGAATTCTCAAAACCGGAAGAATATATATCCCCCATGGACAAACACCTCCGCAGCGCGCTCAGAAACTGGGCAGCCAGGGAAGTCATGCCTTTCCGGCGCAAATATGATGAAGACTGGAAAGAACACCATTTGATTGAACCGGCCTTTGACAAGCTCATGGGAAATAAGGGCGTAGGAATCCAAAAAGCGTTATTCCCGCAGGAAATGGGCGGTTGGGGAATCGGCCATTCCGATTACGCCTTTACCGTGGCCTGCGCGCTGGCCGAAGAAGTAGGGAGGGCGGATACGGCCATGGCAGTGGCGTTTATGGTGACCTACTGGCCGTTGACGACCATTCTTGTCGATCCTCATGTTAATTGGCGGCTCGCCAGGGAATTCGCTCCTATGTTCTGTGAAACCGATAAGGCCGTCTTTGCGGCTAATGCCATGACGGAACCTCAGGGCGGAGCGGATATCGAAAACATGGAAATTCTGGGAGGCAAGACGATCCGGACAACCGCTCGCCTTGACGGCGATGAATGGGTCATCAACGGTCACAAGCTCTGGCCGACCAATACCGGCGGTGTGGCCAAGCTGTTTGGTGTTCCCTGTACGACGAAACTGGGATCGAACGACCCTAACGATTTTGCACTCATATTTGTTCCCGCCGATGCCAAAGGCGTAACCCAGGGGGGCCCTTACGAAAAGGCCGGCATGGCCGCTGATAAAAACGGCGATATCTGGTTTGAAGATGTAAGGGTTCCCAGTTGGTATCGCGCTCATGGACCGGGCATGGACGCTCAGGTCTTCCGCGAAATCATTCCCTGGGGACTGGTGGGCAGCATGGGATTTCTATGCGGCGCGATGCTGAATCTCTATGAAATTCTTTACGACTTTGTTTCGACTAAAACATACAAGAACCGGCCCCTGAAGGAAGATGACTGCATTGCCGGCATTATCGGCCGGATCGCCGGTGATATCGATATCTGCAGAATTCTTGCCTACGAGGCGGCCCGAATGGGCGATCGGCGCAACAAACCCTACGGCTATCCGCTCTATTCCGATGAAGTCGCCTGCAAAATGCGCAATCTCAAGGATTTCATCTCCGACAGGGCGGTGGATATTTTCGGCAAGGCCATGGATATGCTCGGCACATACGGCGCCGACCGCGAGTACGATATTGAAAAACACTGGCGCGACATCAAAATCATTCAGTTATGGATGGGCGGCAAGCAGCTCTGTCAAATGGAAGCAGCCCGGTATTTCTTCAACTGCAAAACATTATAGGAGAACAAATCATGGAAGAAGCCAATAAGGGAGTCATCGACTTAACCGATCGCGTGCTGAAGGAGCTGCTGAAGAAGCCCGGCTTCAAAGAAGGCGTCAGAACCGTCCTGCAGAATATCGATCCGGAATCCAGCCGCAGACTGGTTCGGACGATGTTGTGGCAGGATCCGGAATTTTTTCTGGGGGTGCTGGGAGCCGTTCCTGCCATTGCCAATTCCGTAATTCAATGCGTCGACGAACTGCTCATTCAGCTTAACGAAAAATTTTCGCCGCAGTTGCTTCATGATTATATGAAGTCGATTGTTCTGTCGCTTGACAAAGAAACGCTCGAAAGCATTGTCCGCAACGGGAAGCTGCTGGCAACCCAGTTGTGGGTGGTGGCGGAAGAAACGTACAATGAACAGAATGCTGTCCATACGAATACGGAGGGGAAAGACCATGGAAAATAACGCCGTTATGCCCGCCGAAAGTGGAGTAATGAAAGAGGTGTTAAGCACACCCTTCGTCAAAGATCTTATAAGAATGAATCTGCAGAATATCAAACCGGACAAAACGCATCCGGTCGTAAACGCTCTGATCTGGCAGGACCCGGAAATTATTCTGTCCGTTCTGGGTTCGATTCCTCCCGTATTTAATTCCTGCACGGGCGCTCTGGCGGAAGTGGGAAAACAAATCAATGAAAAATTTTCGCCGGAGCTGCTCAGAGATTACATCGGCAGCATTCTCAAAGATATCGATACGGAAGAATTGAAAGCCCTGGCCGAAGCGTATGTCGCGCTGGGGAAAAATCTATGGGATGCGTCTCCTGAATTCAGAGACGTGGTCGGCAAAACCTTACGGAATGACGCGCCGCCGCTCATCGGCAACGGAATCAATGCGGCAACCCGCTTCATCAATGGCGTCAGCAAGAACGATCCGCAAACGGTCAGCAAATTTGTTTCCGACGTAGCGGCTCATGTCGACGGCGATCAGTTGCGGGATGCAACGCATACCCTCGTTAATGCGGTTCTCGATCAGAAGCTGCACTTAATTTCCTGGGCGTGGCAGCTTCTGCGGAAAAGACTGAAAAGAAGAAAATAAATAAAATCATTTGATGGAGGAATATCCATGAAAGATGCTGAAAAATCTTCTCAACCGGGAAACGCTGCCGATCTCACTGGCAGCGTCATATGGAAAACGGTAAAAACCCCCGCGGTGAGGAAACTGGTGAGCGCCGTCGTTCAAGAGGCATTGAAGGACTGGTCCGGCGACAGCAAATTCAAAGCACGGATGTCTTCATCCGTGCAAAATATGGTTGACAGTGTGCTTTCCTCGAAAACGGAAGCCGATAACAAATCCGGAGCCGAAATTGGGAAACTTATCACAGCCTTTGCCCGGGAAACAAACGACCGGCTCAAGCAGGGCATTCAGATGATCGACGATCCCCGTCAGACCGGCATTAATGATTTCATCATCAACACGGATTTCGGTGAAATCAAGGAAATGGTGGACAGATCCGAAGAACACATTCTGCAGAATATTGATGTGACGCTTGAATGCATCTGGGCTTATCCCGCCAAGGTCGGCAGCATTCTTGCCTCGGCTGTCTCCGCCGGAAATATCTCTGTTAGAAGTATCGCCCTTATTTTAGATTCTCTTCTGAAAAACCTTGGCCCCGATCTGACAGCCGACATTCTCCTTTCCGTCGTGCGCGAATTAGACGGCAAAGAGATAGGGAAGCTGACCAATACGCTGGCCGAACTGCTGCGCCGACTGCACACGGGCAGCTATCTTCTGGCCAAAGGCGGCAAATCCCTTTTTGAAATCTATCTGACCAATTTTCTGAAAGATGCGGCAAACGAAATCGATGCCGATATTTTCACCAAGGCGCGTATCGCCCTGGCCGAAGACGGTGAAACAATCGCTAAATCGCTGGCCGAAGCGCTGTCTGAAAATGAAAAACTCCTCTTTTCATCGTTGGCGGCGTATTCCTCTCTGGAAAATCCCAAAATCAGGTCTAAGGCCGTGACGATGAGCCTTTATGAAGATGCCGATCAGGAAAAGTTCATTGAAGCGGCAACCGCGGGCATTTCCGATCTGGACACGCAGGTGATGGCGGAAAATTTCAATGCGGCGCTGAGAATTATAAATAATATTCATGAAGCCAGGCCCCAACTTTTTATGACGCTTCTGCGCGGATTTGCCGATGCGGTGGAGGAAGACGAGTTGGGAAAAACCGTCCGGTGGCTTGTGCCGGAGATGGTTCGTTCCTTCAAGACGCTTGCTCCCGCGGCAATGCCTTCCCTGATCGACGGATTCTGTGAAATGGTCAGAGCCGATCAAAGCGCGGAGATGAAAAAATCTCTTGAGAATCTGAGATCTGTACTATGGGCGGACGGAGGTGCAAAATGATTAACGCATGGAAAGAAATTATCAATACAACGGAAAATGCTCATGTCAAAAAATGGAAGGAAAGCGGCAAGCCGGTGATCGGTTATCCCTGTACATTTGTCCCCGATGAAATTATTTACGCCGCCGACATCCTTCCCTTTCGTCTGAGGGGAACCGGAACGACGTCTTCTTCCATCGGCGACACGTATTTCGGACCGGTGATCTGCAGTTTTCCGAAATGCGTTCTGCAGCTTGCCGGGGAAGGGAAATTCAATTTTCTTGACGGAACCATCATTGTGCCCGGATGCGACTCCATGAGAAGGCTCGATGAATGCTGGCGGAAAGCGGGCGAAGATTACCAGGGCATCGTGCCGGGATTCTTTCACTACTTCGGCGTTCCGCATAAAGTCACCGACTATTCCCTGAAGTGGTCTTACGAAGAAGCCAAAAAGCTGAAAGAGAAAATCGAAGAACACTTCGGCGTGAAGATTACCGATGAATCCCTCAAAGGCGCCATCGGTGTTTACAACGAAAGCAGAAAACTGCTGATTCAGCTCGATAAGCTGCGCATCAAAGACGACATTGTCATGACCGGAGAGGACGCTCTCGCCATTATCATGGCCGCCGCCGCTATGCCGCGCGACGAATTCAACCAGATGCTTCGCAAAACCCTTTCCCAACTGGAAGACAGAAAAAAGCCCATTACCGGGAGAAAACGTCTGATGCTGGTGGGATCGGTCAATGACGATCTGGAGTTCATGAAGGTCATCGAGGATTGCGGAGCGGTTATTGTTACCGACACTCTGTGCTTCGGTTCCCGCTCTTACAGCGATCTGACGGAGGAGCACGGCGATCCTCTTTTTGCGTTAACCAAACGTTATCTCAATCACGCCTACTGTCCGCGCATGTTCGGTTACTACAAGGAAAGATTGAAATACATCATGGACCGCGCCAAAGAAGCAAAAGTGGATGGCATCATTCTGCAGAACATCCGCTTCTGCGATCTGCACGGTTCGGAAAACGGCATCTTTGAAAGGGATCTCGAAAAAGAAGGCATTCCCTGCATGAGAATGGAACGCGAGTACGGGCCGCTCACAGAGTCGGGCCGTGTAAAGATGCGCATTGACGCATTTCTGGAAAGAATTTCCTAAAAAGGAGAAGGAACCATGGAACAGGACAAAATCGCCATTGAAGTGATCAAGAACATCGCCATTGATTCATCACGGGTGCTGGCCGAAAGACAGCGGGCCATCGATGCGTTGACTCTTTTCAGAGACGCGGCGCTTCCGGCGCTGAAAGACATTGAAAAAAAAGTGGATGTGAACGTTCTTAAGGAAAGAGCCAAACTCTACATTCAAAGAATAAAAGAAGGCGCATTGCTGAGCATGAATATTTAAGGGGTCATAAATGAAACGAGAAACCAGAGAATACAATTTCGACTGGAATATGTGGACGATTCTGGAAAACGCTTCCAAAACCGCGGACGGTTTCCGCAAGGAATATGAATCGCTTCTTCCCTACATTCCTCATTACCGCACTGTCCTTGACGCCTTTGTAAAACAGGGCGAACCGGGCATCCTGTTTTTAAAATTGATCGCCAAATACACCAACGATTGCGTTCGCGCCCACATCGAGGGCAGGAAAACGGCCGGGGTGACCTTCTGTCTGGCCACGCCGATTTTATACGCTTTCAACGTTCAGCCGGTCGCCCTCGAGCCCTGGAGCGTTATGGGCACGGTGGTTTTGAAAAGAGGCACCGCCGAGTTTCTGGATTATTGTTGCGAACTCGGTTTTACGGAGACATCCTGCTCGTCACAAAGAGGATCTCTGGGCGCTTATCTTTCCGGCCTGACAACCGGCCTCGATTTTGTTGTTTACGATTCTCCGGGCATTTGCGATACCAATGCCAATTCTTTTTCGTTTGCCGCTTCCTATCTCGACATTCCTTTTTATCAGCTTAACTATCCCTATACGCTCACCGACGAGCGGGCCGCGGAATATCACCGCGCCGATTTCCGCGGACTGATTGCTTTTCTGGAAGAACAAACCGGCAACAAACTCGACATGTCAAAACTGCGCGACGTCATCAAGGAATCGAAAAGACAGGATGAGCTGGCCTGTGAACTTCTCGATTTACAGCGCCTCAAACCCTGTCCCATGCCTCCGATATACGACTTGATGCTTTACGGGGGACGCTTCATGATGAACGGCACCAAAGAATATACGCAACTGATGGAAGCCATGATCGCAAACGTCAGGCAAAAAGCGCAGGTGGGACAGGCCGGAACAACGTCCGGCAGGGAAAAAGCCCGGGGATTGTTCTGCTATATCGATCATTATACCACCGATGCCCGGTTATGGAATTTTCTGGACCAACGGGATATTTCGCATATGGGTTCCATCCTTTTCAATTTCTGGCAGAAGGATAATCCGCACGCCATCGGCAAGGAAGAAGAAGGATACCGCCTTGACGACGGCGACCTTGATAGCATCATCGACTCTCTTACCGATCAAATGTCCAGAATGCCGATGGTTAAACAGATCAGGGGACCCTACGATGCCCCCGGCATGTGGCTGGACGATACGCTGGGCGCCGTTAATATCATGAAACCGGATTTTATCGTCTATATGGGAACGATGGGTTGCCGCAACACCTGGGGCATGGTGAAGCCCTTTGTCCGCGATCTGGAAAAGCACGGCATCCCCACACTTTACCTGTACGCTGACGGTTTTGACGACCGCGTGCAATCATGGGAAACCGTGGCGGATAAGCTGGATGAATTTCTGAACATCCGCAGGATCCTGACCGGAGAGACAACGCAGCAAGGCAACGCTTCCAATTAATTTATTGTCGCACACCAATGGAGGATGACCATGAAAAAAGAAACCAAAGAATATCATTATGACTGGAATTTATGGACCATTCTGGAAAACGCGGCTAAAACCTACGACGGCTCCCGAAAGGAGTACGAAACACTTCTTCCTTATGTACATCACTACAAAGATGTATTGGATAATTTCGTCAGGCAGGGGGAACCGGGCATTCTCTTTTTAAAATTGCTGGCTCAGTACATGAAAAACTGTGTCACGGCCAAAGAAAAGGGACAGAAGGTTTCCATCAATACCTTTTGTCTGGCCATGCCTATTCTCTATGCTTTTAATGTTCAACCGATCGCCCTGGAAGTCTGGTCTGTTTTGGGCACCATTGTTCTGAAACGCGGCACGGCGGAATTTCTGGATTACTGCTGCGAACTGGGCTTTACGGAAACGTCCTGTTCCGCTCAACGGGGAGCGCTGGGTGCTTATCTTTCAGGGCTGGGCGTAAAACCGGATTTTGTCATTTGCGACTCTCCCGGCGTCTGTGACACGAACGCCAATTCGTTCGCTTTCGCGGCGGCGTATCTCGATCTGCCCTTCTACCAGCTCAATTATCCTCCCACGCTGACGGAAGACCGGTCGGAACGATATCACCGGGAAGATTTCAGGGGACTGATATCCTTCCTGGAAGAACATACCGGAAACAAACTGGACATGGACCGGCTGCGGGGCATTATGAAGGAAACAAGGAAGCAGGACGAACTGGCCTGCGAACTTTTTGAAATGTTGCGGCTGACGCCGTCACCGATACCCGCCGCTTACGATTTGATGCTCTACGGGGGCAAATTCATGTTGTCCGGTTTGCCGCAATTTACGGAGCTTTTAGAGTCGATGGTAAAAAAGGCCAAAGAAAATATGCGAAAAGGAATAGCCGGCACCACATCCGGCGTCGAGAAAGCGCGGGGGTTATTCTGCTACATTGATCATTATACCGGCGATGCCCGATTCTGGGAGTTTCTCAACAGTCAAGACATTAGTCATTTAGGTTCGCTGCTTTTTACGTACTGGCAGAGTGAAATGCCCTATGCCAGGGGAAGAGAAAAAGAAGGCTATTCCATCGATGACAGCGACCTTGATTCCATCATCGATTCTCTCGCCGCGCAGAACTCACGGATGCCGATGGTCAAACAGATCAGAGGACCCTACGACGCGCCGCATATGTGGCGTGATGATGTTTTAGGCATGGCCAATCTGATGAAGCCTGATTTCGTGGCCTATATGGGAACCATGGGCTGCCGCAACACCTGGGGCATGGTCAAGCTGCTGGTCCGCGATCTGGAAAAGGCCGGCTATCCGACTATTGTTTTATACGGTGACGGTTTTGACGACCGGGTACAGTCGTGGGAATCCATCAGCGACAAGATATCCGAGTTTACACATGTAAGGGGGATATTAAAATGATTGTAGCGGGATGTGATGTAGGCTCTCTGACCGCGAAAGCGGTCATCATGAACGGCTCTATTCTGGGACACGCAGTGATCAAGGCGAAATCCAAGCCTGAAGAATCGGCTGCCGACGTCATGAATCTGGCCCTCGAAAAAGCCGGTCTGAAGATGGATGACATTTCTTTTTGCGTCGGCACCGGCTATGGCAGAAGCAAGATTCCGTTTGTCAATCTGGCCGTGTCGGAAATAGCCTGTCACGGCAAAGGAGCCCAGTGGATCATGCCTTCCGTCCGGACGGTGATCGACATCGGTGGTCAGGATTGTAAGGCCATGCGTATGGACAAAGATGGCAATGTTCTGAAATTTTCCACCAACGACAAGTGTGCCGCCGGAACCGGCCGTTTTCTGGAAGTCATGGCCAAGTTGCTGGGAGTCAGTCTTGACGAACTGGGCATCATATCCGAAAACGCCAAAGATCCTCTTTCGCTTTCTTCCACCTGTACCGTCTGGGTGCAGGCCGAAGTCATTCATCATCTGAATTCACAAAAACCGATCGCAGATATTGCCGCCGCCATCAATCGCGCCATGGCCATCCGTGTCGGTATTTTAGCCAATCAGGTCAGCGCGGAAAAAGATATCTGCATGTCCGGCGGTGTCGCAAAAAACCGGGGCGTGGTCTCTCACCTGGAAAAAGTGCTCGGCGTAAAAATCAAAAAACTGAAGTACGATCCGCAAATCGTCGGAGCCCTGGGCGCGGCTGTTATTGCAGGCGAAAAAGCAAAAGGAGGAAATGTATCATGATCGTAGCCGGATGCGATATTGGTTCTTTGACCGCAAAAGCGGTCATTATGAAAGGAGATGAGATGGTCGCCGCTCAGGTGATGCGGGCAAAATCCCACCCGGAAGAATCCGCCAGGGAAGTCATGGGAAAAGCTCTCGAACAGGCCGGCCTCATTATGGATGAAATATCCTTTTGCGTGGGAACCGGTTACGGCCGGGCCAGTATCCCTTTTGCCAAAATGGTAGAATCGGAAATCGCCTGTCACGGCAAGGGCGCCCAGTGGCAAATGCCTTCGGTGCGCATGGTCATCGATATCGGCGGACAGGACGCTAAAGCCATCCGGCTCGATGACCAGGCCAATGTCATCCGCTATGTCTATAATGACAAATGCGCTTCCGGAACAGGACGATTTCTGGAAGTGATGGCCGACGCACTTAACATCGAACTTGGTCAAATGGGAACCGTATCCCTCTCGTCGCAAAATCCGATAAGCATTTCCAATCAATGCGTCATTTTCGCGGAAACGGAAATCGTCTCGCTGATCAATGAAGGCAAAAATATAGCCGATATCGTCAGCGGCCTGCACCACGCTCTGGCCCATAGAGTTGCCGCACTGGCCAAGGGAATCGAGCTTCAGGAAGATATTGTGATGACCGGTGGCGTGGCTAAGAATGAAGGCATGTTTACCGCGCTGGAAAAAGCATTGGGGAGAAAAATTAAAAACATCGACAGAGACCCCCAGATTAACGGCGCCCTGGGCGCGGCGATTTTTGCCGCTGAAAAATTAAGAAACTAGGGATGAACATTTCATGGAGCTTTTTGAAAAAACGTTCAGCGAGATTAGAAGTTATACGGAAAAAAGAAGCGCCCGACTGCGGTTCGCGACAGCCAACGGAAGTAGCTGGCCCGGAGGAGGAGGCAGAAACGTGGTCTTGTCCGATGAAATGGCCGTGGAGCTGGGAAATCCTCAGATGGCCTCCGCCTCCACCCTTGTCTGGACGGAGAATCCGGATCTGGTCTGCAACGGCAGAATCACGCTGATTGGTCCGGA
Organism: Deltaproteobacteria bacterium; assembly: GCA_019136325.1. The sequence continues at coordinate 3,876 of JAGVUJ010000063.1, read as the reverse complement.
CATACAATCCAGTGAAGGAAAAAGTCTGCCTTTCGGAAAGATTGTTCTGATCGGAGTTAAAGGTTTCAACGAAGACAACACCTATGAACGCTACAAGGAAATAGAAGCGGTGAGGTATTCTATCGACCTGAAGGGGTATATGATCAGAGCGGTTTCCCAGTATCAGAGGGAATGGAGCCGTGTTAGCAGAGACGCCCTGCAAAACGGTTTTTCCTTTGAAGTTCTTGGCAGCGCGTTGTGCAATGAATACATGAAAAAGGATTACGTCGGTGCCGTGGAATTTATTTTTGTGACATCGAGCCCGGAGGATGTTGATGAGCTCAAGGAAATCACAAAAAACGTGAGCAGGACGATTAATGCCATGGACAAGATGTTCCAGGAGATGGAATCGGATTGTGAGGAATGTGAATATAACGATGTCTGCGATGACGTTGTTGCGCTGAAGAGAATGAAAAAAGCCCGTGACCAAAAAAGGAGAGAGGCCCATGGCTAAAAAAACAAAAACAATCGCTTTCTGCGGGAAAGGCGGCGTCGGCAAAACGTCCGTATCCGCCCTGATGGTTAAAAACCTTGCCGGGAGAAAAGACCTCCGGGTTCTGGCCATTGACGCCGATCCGGCGGTCGGACTTTGCACGGCGCTGGGCATAGAGATTAAAAAAACGGTGGATGACATCCGGAATGATTTAATAAACTCGATCAAAAAAGGAGAAAGCCAGGATAAAACAGCAACCCTGAACATGCTTGATTATGAACTTTTTGACGCATTGACTCAGCATAATAACCTGGGTTTGCTGGCTATCGGCAGGCCGGAATCAGAGGGTTGTTTCTGCAAGGTTAATTCTCTTTTGAAGGATATCATCCAGGATCTGGCCAAAAATTTCGACGTGGTGCTCATTGACGGTGAAGCCGGCGTGGAACAGATCAACAGAAGAGTCATGAAAACGGTTGATCATCTGATCACGGTTTCCGATACCTCCGCCAAGGGTCTTAACGTTGCCGGAACCATCAAACATCTTGCCACGGACAATAAAGCCGTAAATTACAAAAGCATGGGGTTAATTCTGAACCGTGTACGTAATGAGAGCGAGGTACACGATATCCGGAAAAACATCCCTCTCAATATTCTGGGCTGGCTGCCCGAGGACGACCTGATCAGGGAATTCGATTTTCAAGGCCGGTCATTTTTCGATTTTCCGGATACGGCGCAAGCCAGTCAGACCGTGGACCGTATGATCGAATCCTTACAGCTTTGATCTTCAGGAAGAAGATATCTTTGATCGAAATAAACGGATTTTTTAGAATAGGATTATTCTTTAAAATGGTCTCGACTTATCCCGATAGACCGGAAAAGACAAATATCACGTTATTTTAACGCTTCGTGAATGATTGCACCAGCGATATCCATCAACGACCCGTCCGGACAGATATCGGCAACGGACTTCGGCGTCATTCCCTCGAAAAAACGACATCGGACTTTCAGCCCGATGTCGGAATGCAATCCGGTTTTATCAGCGGGAAGAAGCCGCCAGGCACAATGAGAAAGTGTGAACAGGCTTACCGGCATATGGGTTTCTTCCGCAGCGCTAATCGATTACTTTGTTTTCTCCGCCTCGCTTCCGGCTTCTTCGCTGATGGAAAGCCACAATAATGGATTCGGTTGCGGCCGCCATGGATATTTTCTCCGTGTTGATGATAATGTCGTAGCAAGCGGGATCGGCGATGTCGGCATTAAAATATTTCCGGACGAAGGCCTTGCGATTATTATCCCTCTTCATGATGTACTGTTCCGCTTCAGCCTTGGTGTAATGCCTGTCATCCATAAAATATTTGATTCGCAATTCCATGGGAGCAATGACTCTGACCCTGAATATTTTTTCTTTGGGTAAAACATAATTGGCCCCCCGGCCGACGATAACGACATTGCCGAAAATGCCGATGGTGCCTATCACTCTGGTCAGATGATTCAGGTACTCACCAGGCCACGGACGATTCTCGCCAAAGAGGGAAGAAAGAAGGGTTTCCCGGAATGTCACTTCGCGTTCGTCAAGAGACTCTATGACGCGTCTGCTCATTTTCGCGCTGTCGGCAACGTGCTGAATAATTTGTCCGCCGATTAAATCCAGCTCCAGCGCTTTGGCCAGCCTGCGGGCGATGTCGCTTCCTCCCGCTCCCGCCTCTCTGGAAACAGTCAGGACCGGACCTCCCTTGAAGTTTTCCACCTTGAGCCCCTGTCTCATCGCCCGATCAAAAAGCTTTCGCCACTTGTCCACCTGGCGCTGAACCATCCGGTCCATGATTATCTTCTCGTCTTCATCCTCGTCCGAGGCCGCCACTTTGATGGACAGATCCCTCGTGTAATCAGGACAATGGCTTCCGACGAATGAGTCTTTGTCTAATTTAAACCGTTTCTGACATTCCCTGCGCCAGGCGCAAATACCGCAAATGTGCATTTCTGCTGCCATAATCATCACCCTCTTTCTTGTTGAAAATAGCTGTTCATTTATTAACTCAATGCCTCAAAGCCGGCAACAATATCCAGCAGTTCCTCGGTAATGGTCATCTGACGCGTGCGATGAAACTGCACATGCAGATCCAGCAGTTGTTCCTCAATATTTTTTTCCGCGTTCTGCATGGAAGCCAGACGACTGGCATTCTCGCTCGCCAACGATTCGGCAAACGCGCGGTAAAGCGAAACGAACAGGTATTCCCTGATCAGCGACGAAAAAATCCTGTTACAATCCATCCGGAAAATAGGCAGGGATTTGGAATCCCATTTTTTACGCGCGATATCCTTGAGCCAATCACGATTCACCGGCAACAACTGTACCTGATAAGGTTGATAGTTGGAACCGCTGATGTAATCGTTATAGAACAGCATAAAATGATCAACATTCTGACGGAAATGCCACTCCTCGATAATCATGATGATTTCCTGCACCAGCGGCGTTATTCCCGCCGTGGAGCTGGGGGTAGCCATTAATTCTTCAACCGGTTGCCCGGCGTCCTCCACATAATCGGCCACGCGCGCTCCCACCGCCAGCACTTTGCGGTTTTCTTTTTTCACGCCTGCCGCGTTGATGGCGTCCAGAGCGAAAACGGAAATCTGCTCATTGAGCTGACCGCACAGTCCCTGATCGGAGCCGAAAACAATCGCGCCAAGACGCTTGACCGCCGCATCCTTGCGCTGCATGGTAGCGCCCATGCGTTCCTTGAGCACAATTTGCAGTCCCATTTCCACGGTCCGGTTGTAGTCGTCCAGCGACTCCACGGCCTTTTGATACTGACGGATGCTCACGGCGGCCAGCGCTTTCATCGTCTTCACTACCGACAAAAGATCTCCCGCGCTCTTAATTCTCCTTTTCAGAGACTCAGTTGTTTGCATTGGCTTCCTCGATTTCTTCAAACGGCGCAATTGCCGGTTTGATTTTTTCCATAATGTGATCGCGATCCGTCATATCCAGTTTTTTGCCCTCTTCGATGCGACCGCATAACTCCGGCAGTTGTTCCACGACGGTTTCCAGGAGGCGGGCCTCCACCTCACGGACTTTTTCCGTCGGCACACGATCGAGCGCGCCGCCGGTAACCGAGAGCAGCGATGCTATCTGTTCGGATGCCCGCATCGGCTTGTACTGTCCCTGCTTGAGAATCTCACGGACACGCCAGCCGCGTTCCAGTGTCCGTCGGGTGCTGTCATCCAGCCGGGTACCGAAACGCGAGAACGATTCCAGCTCTTCAAACTGCGAATAGGAAAGCCGCAAATCACCGGCAACAGACCGGTAAGCCGGCAACTGTGTTTTTCCACCAACGCGCGAAACGGATTTACCGACATCCACCGCCGGAAGAATGCCCTTGCTGAAAAGAACCGGCGACAGATAA
>JAGVUJ010000276.1 GCA_019136325.1 Deltaproteobacteria bacterium | reverse complement strand
TTTATGAGCGGAGCGACAGCCGGTCGCGTAAAATTGAAGGACTGGAAAATGCCAGCGGGGTGGTTTTCGGCGAAGGCGGAACCGGTGTTCCGGAGATCATGGAAAACGGCTTAAAATTTGAAGTCGATGTTGTTTCCGGTCAGAAAACAGGATTCTTTCTCGATCAGCGTGTCAACCGGGAAAAAATAGGAGCGTTGAGCCGCGAAGCTCTCGTCCTGAATTGTTTTGCCTACACCGGCGCTTTTTCCGTCTATTGCGCGGAAGGAGGAGCGAAAAAAATTGTATCGCTGGACATATCAAAGACGGCGTGTGCGGCTGCCAGAAAAAATCTGCATCTGAACTGGTTTGCCGCTGAAAATTATCCGGTCATCGAAGCGGACGTTTTTACGTATTTGCGCAATACGCAGGAGAACTTCAATCTGATTATTCTTGATCCGCCGGCTTTCGCCAAAACAAAAAGAGATGTAACCAAAGCGGCAAGGGGCTATAAAGACATTAATTTACAGGCGATAAAACATCTGACCCAGGGCGGGATGCTGGCCACATTTTCCTGTTCCAATTTAATTGAGGAAGACCTTTTTTATAAAATTGTTCTTGCTGCCGCTCACGACGCCAAGGCCGATTTGCAGGTTTTGTCGAGGCTCGAAGCCGGACCGGATCATCCTGTCGCTCTCGGACACCCCGAAGGGCGTTATTTGAAAGGCTTGCTGCTGGTTAAACGGACCTAGCGGAAGGAAGCAATGGTTTCATCACATCCTGCAATTACTCTCTTTAACAAACAAAAGCATCAGGCAGGCAATCAGAGATAAAGCCAAGGATAAATAGAAGGGCGTGTGCATGTCAATTTTATCCCAGAGAATACCGGCAACCATTGAAGCGGGCAGAGCGCAGATGCCTACTGCCATCTGAAACACGCCCAAGCCTGTTGCCCTGAAACACTCCGGACAAAGTTCCGCCGTATAGGTTTTCTGCACGGTCTCCAGCGCCGCTTTGTGCAATCCATAAAGAATAAAGACGGCAAAAACAACCCAGGCGTTTGTGGAAAGTATGAAGCTGATGCAGACGGCCGCCCATAATGTGAACGCAAGATACATCAGTTTTTTTCTTCCCATTCTGTCGGAAAGCTTGCCCATGGGTAAAGAAAAAATCGCTGCGGTGACCGTGATGATCAGATAAAAAACCGGCAGATACGTTGCCCTGAATCCGCTTTTCTCGGCAAAGATGAGCAAAAAGGAATAACTGAACGCTCCCAACGTAAATATGGAATTGAGAATAACAAAGAGTTTAAAATTAGCATCCAAATTTTTCCAGGTAAAAACGGCAAAAATATTTTTGTCTGAAATCTTATCTTCCTTGATATATTTATAAATCAGAAACGCGCTGACAAGAGAGGGCAGTGCGGCAATGAGAAAAAGATTCATAAATCCGATTTTTTCAAAAAGCAGCAGACAAACAACGATACCGCAAACCGCCCCAAAATTATCCATGGCTTTCATCAAGCCAAAATTGCTGCCGCGGTTCTGATCGGTGGAAATATCGGCGACCAGGGCGTCACGGGGAGCGGAACGGATTTTCCCGGAACGGTCCAATATTTTTAAGGGGATCAGCCACTGCCATGCCGGGGCAAGCGCGTAACCAAGACGGGACACCGATCCCAAAATGTAACCGGACCAGATAAAGATTTTTCTTTTTCTGATCCGGTCAGAGATATAGCCTGATGCCGCTTTGGAGATGGAAACAAAGGCTTCTCCGAGACCGTCAATCAACCCCAGCATTGCCATGTTTGCTCCCGTAAAAGACGTGACAAAGAGCGGCCAGATCGGATAAATCATATCCGAACCCAGATCGTTCAAGAAAGACGCCCACGCAAAAATAGAAATGGCTTTTTTGCTTTTCTCAGGGGGTGTTTCATTCATGAGTGCAAATTAATTCGTCTTCAAATTGCCGATGATTCTGTCGTGAATCAGACGGGAAGCCATGCTGTTGCCGATCGTTCCGACGAATACGGAAACCGATGTCAGATTTCTGCCCGCATATTCCACTTTGATGATGACTCGCTCATCCTGAATGACGGATGTGATGACGCCGGTGGAAATTTTACGTTCCTTTCGGATATCTTTCGCTTTCAGGTCGGTCACGGACTTTTCGCAGGCCTGCCAGACTGCATCAATATCGGCTTTGTAATCGCTCACGAGGTTGCCGTCCTGATAAAAAAACTTGCCGGAGCTGATGCCGGCGACCTTTCCCTGAAGATTGATGGCCGCGCTGCATCCCGTTAAAATCAATAACGATGCCGTGAAAAGAACCAATATCTTGTTTTTCATACATTCACCTTGCTGATATTCTTTGGATTTCTTGAAAAACATTTGATCGTCTGATCCCTGTATTGCCGTTATTTTCCTGCCGCTGTTTTTTTATCGCGCAGGGTCATGATGTCGGTTCTGGTCAGAATGGATTTGATGTTGTCACTGTGCCGGAGAATGTTTTCTCTGCCTCCTTCTTCGCGGTCGATAAGCGTGATAACCATTTCGACGCGGAGTCCCGCCCGGCGGGCGTGCTCAATCGCGGTAATGGTGGAGCCGCCGGTTGTAATGACATCGTCGATAATGGCGACTTTTTCGCCGGCCCGGACATTGCCTTCGATGGCGCTTTTGGTGCCGTGATCTTTAACATCCTTTCTGACAATGAAAGATTTAATCGGGTTTCCCTTCTGATAAGAGATGATGGCGAGCGCATTGGCTATGGGGTCGGCGCCCAGCGTAAGGCCGCCGGCCGCGGTAATACCGGTATCTTTCAGCATGTCGAAGATAATCGCACCGATGAGATTCATGCCCTCAGGATCGAGCGTCGTCGGTTTGCAATTGAAATAAAAATTGCTTTTCCTGCCGGATGCAAGCGTAAAGGGAGGATTCTCACTGTATTTAAACGATCTTTCCAGAATGATTTCTCCCAGCCGTTCCTTCATTTTGTCAATGGTCATTGCTATTCCTCCGTCGCATGAAGCTTATGATTGAGAATGATTTTTCAGTATGAATTTAATCGGCAATTCCACCCAGGCCGTAAACGGATTACCCGCTTTCCTGGCGGGTTCGAATTTCCAGGGTTTGATCGCCTGAAGCGCCGATTGGTCCAAAATGGCGTATCCCGACGATTTCCGTATTTTGATTTCGCCCACCCGTCCATTCGGTAAAATTTCCGCGAAGATCAGAACAATGCCTTCATACCCGCGCAGACGGGCGATTTCCGGGTAAACAGGCGGTGAGTTTTCTCTGTACAGCGGGTAAGCTACGGCGGGACCGGAATGATACGTTTGATCAACCGTCGCATTGACCGGACGGCTTTGCCACTCCGGGGATTTTTCGTCCGCAGCGGAAGTGAATTTTTCAGATCCTTCGGCCGTTGCCTGATCAACGGCGGCGCTCGTTGTGGTTTGCAATATTTGAATGTTATTCGGAGTGTCGGCCGGTGATTCAATCTCTATTGCCGCCCTGACAGGGCGTGGATGTGCCGGTGCGGTTTGCTCCGAACAGCCACGTGTCTCCGTGACGACGTTCTTCTTTTCATGATCGGGCGAAACCAAAACCGTGTGCAAAACATTGACATCATCAGACGCAGCGGGAGCACCGGATAAATCAAAAGCGATCAAGGCGGCGGCGGTAAGATGGAGCATCACCGAAAAGAACAAAGCCGACAGAATCACCGTTTGTTTATGGCGAAGATTGATGTTCATTTTTCAATACGGATTTTTTTGACTAATTTCTCAACCACTTTGACCGCCTCCACGCCGTCCCGGGCATAGAACGCTCCGATGGATTGCGCGTAATGATCGGTGACGACCGCGCCGCCGATAAGAAAATCCGTCCGGATGTTTTGAGCACGGGCCAGATGGATGATGTCCTTCATGTTGATCATGGTTGTGGTCATCAGGGCGGAAAGGCCGATGATGTCCGGTTTTTCTTTTTTTGCCGCGTCAACAATGCTCTGGTCGGAGATGTCTTTGCCGAGGTCAATCACATGATAACCGTAATTTCGCAGAAGCAGAGCGACGATGTTTTTCCCGATATCATGAATATCGCCGCGAACGGTGGCCAAAAGAATCTTCCCTTTGTTGACGGCCGTCTCTTTTTTCAAGTGCGGATCGAGATGAGACAACGCTTTTTTCATGGTTTCAGCCGCCGCCATAAGTTGCGGCAGAAAATAAACTTTCTTCTCGTAAAGATCGCCCACGCGCACAATAGCCGGAATCATGTAATCGTCAACCAGCTGGGACGCCGTTTTCCCCGATATCATCGCCTGGTCAATCAGCGCGGTGATGCCGTCTTTGTCTCCTGCCGTGATGGCCTGTCCCACCTTTTCTTCCGACGGCGCTGATGCCGCGGTCACCGGGGCGGAAACGGGTTCCTGCCGGGAAAAATGGTTGATAAAAAGGAAGGAAGCCTTTTCCCTGGCCGTCAGGGCATCTCCGGCTTTGTTGACATTCATAAATTCGACGCTGGCCGGATTGGCAATGGCCATCGTGAGGCCGCAGTATTGAGCCATCGCCAGGAATGCGGCGTTAATCCAGGGGCGGGCCGGCATACCGAAGGAAACATTGGAAAGACCGAGAATCGTTTTGCATCGGAAGATTGTTTTGCACCAGTCGATGGTTGCGAGCGTTTCCCGGGCGGCACCGGGGTCGGAAGCGATGGCCATGGTCAGTCCGTCAACCACAAAATCATTTTTGGTAAATCCGAATTTCTGCGCCTTACGGAAGATATTTTCGATGACCGCCTGTCGTTTTTTCGCTGTGCGGGGAACTTCGCCACCGGTCAGCGGCAACAGAATAAACATCGCTCCGTATTTGGCAGCCAATGGCAAGAGTTTGTCCAGCTTTTCCTTTTCTCCGGAAATGGAATTGATCATCATTCTTCCGGGATAGAGACGCAACGCGGCTTCAATGGTTTCGATCCGGGAGGAGTCGATGACCAGCGGCAGACCGCTGGAGGCGGAAAGAAGAGCGATCACATTTTTAATGGTTTGGACTTCATCAATGCCGGGCTGACCGACGTTGACATCCAGCAGAGCGGCGCCCTGGATTTCCTGCTCCTGGGCCATCTGCCGGATGATGGATAGTTTGCCTTCCATTAGCTCCTGTTGCAGGGCTTTTTTACCCGTAGGATTGATTCGTTCACCGACAACGTAAAGGGGATCGTTTTCTCGAATGTCCAGGAATCGGCGCGCCGAACTGAGGGCGGAGATCGATTTGACGACAGGTAAAACGGGTTTCTTCCGCGCCACTGAACCTTTCAACGCCCGGATGTGTTCCGGTGTGGTTCCGCAGCAGCCGCCCAGCATATTGGCGCCTGCAGCCGCCAGTTTGACACTGAAATCGGCAAAGGTTTTTGCGTTCATTTCAAAGATGGTTATACCGCCGTCAAGACGGGGCATGCCGGCATTGGGTTTCGCCACAAGCGGCACGGTGGCGAAAGGCTTCATGGCCGCGATGAAATCAACCATTTGTTCGGGTCCGGCAGAGCAGTTGCAGCCCACGGCGTCCGCGCCCAGACTCTGCAGGGTGATCAGGGCGCTCCGGGGAGGCGTTCCTCCCAATGTATGACCGTCCTTTTCATACGTCATGGAAACCACCGTGAAAATATCGGTAATTTCTTTGACGGCCAGCAGGGCGGCGCGCGCTTCCTGAATGTCAATCATGGTTTCGATAACGATTAGATCGCATCCGCCGTCGATTAATCCGCGCGCCTGTTCTTTGAACGCATTGACGGCCTCTTCAAACGTCAGCGGCCCGAAAGGCTCGACAAACAGGCCGGTCGGCCCGATATCTCCGGCAACAAGCGCTTTGTTGCCGCAGGTTTTTTTCGCCAGCCGGGCAAGTTCGAGATTAATGGCATAAACGTCTTGCTTTGCGTCATGTTGTTTGAGCTTAAAACGGTTGGCTCCGAAAGTACAGGTGTAAACGACCTGCGCACCCGCTTTAATGTAAGACGTGTGAACATCGGCGATAATTCCGGAATTTTCCAGACACCAGATTTCCGGAGAAACCCCCGACGGCAGGCCCCTTTTCTGCAGTTCGGTTCCGGTAGCCCCGTCCAGAATGATAATTTTTTCAGTTAAAAGATTTTTTACATTCACAAGTTCAGCCACGTTATCCCCCGAAACACAAGCTGTCAGATTTTGAAGCTCTTATACCTCAATGATTCCTTTTCTGCAAATTTCATTTCATGGCCGGAACGGGTGTTATTCGAGAACATAGCCTTTTTCACGGAATAATGTCAGGCAGGCGTCGGCAACGGCTTCATCATAAAGAATGCCTTTGTTTTTTTCGATTTCTTCCAGAGCGGTTTCGATGCCCAGCGAGGCGCGATAGGGACGGTGGGAAGCCATGGCCTCCACAACGTCGGCAACAGTAAGAATGCGGGCTTCGAGAAGAATTTCATCTCCTTTCAGATTTTTCGGATAACCGCTTCCATTGATGCGTTCATGATGCTGCTGAACAATTTCCGCCAGCGGCCAGGGGGAATCGATATCCTTAAGCATCTCGAATCCGCTCTGGGAATGTTCTTTGATCAGAGAAAATTCAAGATTTGTCAGCTTCGATGGTTTGGACAGTATTTCGACCGGGATGGATATTTTCCCGATATCATGAATCACGCCCGCCATGCGGATTCCATCGATCTTTTCCTGAGACAATCCCATCTCTGCGGCGATGGCGCAGGCCAGATCCGCTGACCGGGACTGGTGTCCGGCGGTGTAGGGATCTCTTACTTCCAGGGCGGACACCAGGACTTGAATGGTGGTGTTTACCGCTTTCTTCAGTCTTTCAAGACTCTCTCGAAGATTTTCTTCCGCTCGTTTTCGAAGCGTAATATCTTCGATAAGCCCCTCCGTATACAAAGCGTTTCCGGCCTCATCCTTGACGGCCCGGGCATTGATAACGACCCAGAAAGTGCTTCCATCCTTTTTGTAGAATTCAACCTCAAAATTATCCACAAACCCTTTCGTCTTTCTGATTTCCAGAAATCGTTCCCGGTCTTCCGGATGAACATAAAGCTGGGTCGAAATATTCCTGATGGATTCAATCAAATCTTCCGGAGATTCATATCCGGCCATCCGGGCGAAAGCGGTATTGACTGTTATAAAATCCCCTTCATTGGTTGCCTGATAAATGCCTTCCATGGCATTTTCAAAGATATTGCGGTATTTCCGTTCGCTTTCGCGGAGAGCATTTTCTGTTTTTTTGCGTTCGGTGATATCGAGCATGGCTCCTTCATATCCCAGCGAGCTGTCCTGTGGATCGACGGGGGCAATGTATAACAACGCTTCGAAAATTTCACCGGTCTTGCGTTTCAGGCGGGCCTCGGTAAACCCGGAACCTTTTTCCAGGACTTGTTTGTAAAGTATTTTGCCCGCGCGTTCAAATTCCTGATCAGAGCTGTAGCCGACACTGACGGATTGCCCGATCAGTTCCTCCGGCGCATATCCGGTCATTTTGCAGAGTGCCGGATTTACTTCCAGAAATTTTCTGTCTTTCAGCAGGAAAACGCCCACCGGATTGTTTTGGAAGAGACTGCGGAACATCAGCTCGCTTTTTCTTAAAGCCTCTTCAAAACGCTTGCGTTCGGTGATGTCGCGCAAGTTTATAATGACCAGTTCAACAAAATGATCCCGGGAAAGGCTGCTGGCCACTTCTTCAAATGTGCGCCAGCTACCGTCTCTGTGACGGATACGAACTTCCGTTCGTAAAACAGGAGCGTTTGCATCTCTGAATATTTTCCTGAATTCTTCGATATTGTTTTTCAGATCATCCGGATGAATATTGTCCGAAGCGTTAGCTCCGATTCTTTCCTCCGGCTGGTATCCCAAAATCTTATGAACAGCTTTGTTTTCATAAGTGATAATGCCTTTTCGATTGACCAGCAGAATCATATCCGACGATTGATCCGCAAGGGTTCTGAATCTGCGTTCCTCTTCCCGTAATTTTTCTTCAATCTGTTTTTGCTCGGTGACATCCCGGACCATTCCGGTAAATCCGATTGGCTTTCCGGCTTCATCTTTCTTTAAGGAAACAGAGCCGGCAATATATCTTTTCCCGCCGTTTTTCTGGTGAACAATCCAGGTTAGTTCTTGAATCGGTTTGCCGGTGGTATAAACGTCGTTGTATGCCTGAAAAATCTTCTTTAATTCTTTTTCATCCGTATATTGACGATTATTCATTCCGATGAGTTCATCGCGAGAATAACCCAGGGCTCTGCACACCGTATCGTTCAGAAAAATAAAGTTGCCGGCCAGATCGACTTCAAAATACCCTTCCTGCATATGTTCAAGAATATTGCGGTATTTTTCTTCACTCTGCCGGAGTTTTTCCTCGGCAATGTTTCGATTTCGTCTGTTTTTTGTTTCCTCGATCTCTCTTCCGATAGCCGGACAAAGACGGGACAGGTTGGTTTTCATCACATAATCCTGAGCGCCCAAACGCATGCATTCGATGGCTGTTTCTTCACCGACCGTTCCGGATACAATGATGATGGGAATATCTGTCTTGGATTTTTTTAACAGATTGATTGCCGCCGGAGCATTAAAACCCGGCATGCTGTAATCACAAAGAATGATGTCCCATGGTTTTTCCTGCAGGGCTTTTTGCAGGGCGGTTGCGCTTTCGATCCTGTCATACACGGGTTTGTACCCGCCTTTTCTAAGTTCGCGGACGATGAGCATTGCATCATCTTCAGAATCGTCCAAGATTAACACATGAAGAGTTTGTTGTTTATCGAATTTGGATACCGTATTGTTCTCCATAACTTACCATGCCGGATAAAACTGGGGGAAAGGGTTTGAAATCAAGTTTCTTCCATGCAATGCGTTATTGATTGTGACATGCAGCTTTCATTGATTTTGAACTATAAAATTTTATCGTTAGTGTGTCAACCGATAATAGTCAGAGTGAGGTACGGAATCGAAGAATAAAAAAATCGATCGATTCAATATCGGCTTTTATCCGCATATGCCGCCGACGGCGGTGACCGATTTTTCGGGTAAAAGCAGATAGCTTGGATTGATTTTTACATCGATTTTTTCCATCTGCAGTATGTCGTAAATTATTTTTTGATTTTCCAGGCTGAAATCGGCATAGCCTGCGGAAAAACGTCGCGGCAAAAGGGATTTTCCTTCACGGCGAAGAAGCCCGTTTAAATAATTCATAATCCAGTCCAGCGTCGCATCTGTCATTTCACTGGCGGTGGCGTCGTAAACAACCGCCGCTGCCAGGTCATCCTGGCGCGTTTTTTCCCTGATGGCTTCCATAACGGCGTTGCCTGCCGTTGCGCCCATCAGGACAGCTTCGCGGCAGTCGCGTAGAAACACAGACAGCTTCTCGCTGCTGAGTTGAATGTTTTCCGACAAAAAAATTGTTTTTCCGTCATGATGAACAATGGGCAGGCGTAAGAAAACCCCCCGGAGAGCAATGACAGAAGCCGCTTCCCGGATGAAAAGATCCGTTTGCTTTTGCTGGCCGGATGAGAGCGTGGTTGTTCTTTTTTTGTAGCCGAGACGTTGATATATTTTTTCGCGGGGAGGCTCCATGAATATTTTTTCCAGAAAAACAACAGATCCCATTTCCTTCACCCTGCGATGATTGCCTGCAACCGCGTTTGTCTTTTTTTAATTCAGAAATCTGCGGAGATTTTCTGCGACATGATCGCCCATTTCCGCGGTGCTGACAAGCTTTTTATCCGGTTGATGGATATCCCGTGTTCTGAATCCTTCTTTCAGTGTTTCAGTGACGGCGTTCTCGATCAGTTGGGCTTCAGCGGGCATGGACAGGGAATAACGAAGCATCAACGCCACCGAAAGAATCATGGCCAGCGGATTGGCCACGTTCTGACCGGCTATGTCCGGTGCCGATCCATGAATCGGTTCATATAAGGCGGATTTTTTCCCCAGGCTGGCCGATGGAAGCATGCCGATGGAGCCGGTCAGCATGGCGGCTTCATCGCTTAATATGTCGCCGAATAAATTGGTTGTGACAATGACGTCAAACTGAGCCGGGTTGCGGATAAGCTGCAGAGCGCAGTTGTCGACATACATATGTTGCAGCGTTACATCCGGATAGCTCCGGCCGACGTCAGTGACCACATCGCGCCACAGTTCCATGGTTTCCAGAATATTGGCTTTGTCCACCGAAAGAAGATTCTTCTTTCGCGTACGGGCGATTTCAAAGGCGCGAACGGCAATCCGGCGAATTTCATCCTCGGTATAAACCAGGGTGTTGGTACCCTTGCGTTTCCCGTTTTTCCCTTGTTTGATGCCGCGTGGTTTGCCGAAATAGACATCGCCGGTCAATTCGCGGACAATCATAATATCGATGCCCTGCACAATGGATCTTTTCAGGGGGGAGGCATCCAGAAGTTCATCGAAAGCGACAATCGGTCGTAAGTTGGCATAAATGCCCAGGCTGCCGCGCAATCCCAGAAGCGCTCTTTCCGGCCGGATACTGTAATCCAGATGTTCCCATTGCGGTCCGCCAACGGCTCCCAGTAAAACGGCGTCGCTTTGCCGGGCAAGTTGAAGGCTGGAATCGGGCAGCGGCGTGCCGAAATGATCGTAAGCGCAGCCGCCGGCAAGTCCCTCATGGAGTTGAAAATTAATGTTCTTATCGTCGGAGATGATTTTTATAATTTTCAGCGCTTCTTTCATGATTTCCCGGCCGATGCCGTCACCGGCAAAAACGGCAATTTTAAAACACTCTTTCTTCATTTGCTCTCTCTTTCCCTGACAATATGTTTCATCAAACCGCCGTCGGCAATCAGCTCTTCCATGAAAGGAGGAATCGGATTGATCCGGAAGGTCTGGTTGGAACCGGTGACGGTTATCGTTCCCGCGGCGCTGTCCACGCGGATTTCCTCTCCCTCTGCAACCGCGTCCGCCAGTTCGCGGGATTCGAAAATGGGCAGCCCCATGTTGAAGGAGTTGCGGTAAAAAATACGGGCGAAACTCTTGGCGATGACACAGGAAACGCCGGCTGCCTTTATTGAAATGGGTGCGTGTTCTCGTGAAGAGCCGCACCCGAAGTTTTCCCCGCCCAGAATAATGTCGCCGGGGTTCATCTTGGCGACAAAATCCGGATCGGCGTCTTCCATGCAGTGAGCCGCCAGTTCTTTAGGATCGGATGTCGTCAGATAACGCGCCGGAATAATCGCGTCCGTGTCAATATTGTCTCCGAATTTCCAAACTCTTCCTTTGAATATCATGGTAAAAATCCTTTTTAATGAGACTTAATGAGACCCAACTTCAGAAACAAAGTGCGCTGAAGCTTGCGGGTCGTAATGAGGCTTAAACTTCAAAAGCAACGCGCATTGAAGTTTTTTAGCCGAATTATCCCATCCCGATTGATCGGGACTGGAAATGATCCCGCTGGACTTGGCCAGCGGGACGAGTTTACAATTCTTCCGGAGAAGCAATTCTTCCCAGCACGGCGGAAGCGGCTGCCACGGCCGGATTCACCAGATAAACTTCACTTTTCGGATGTCCCATCCGGCCGATGAAGTTTCGGTTCGTTGTTGCGACCGCTCTTTCTCCGGCCGCCAGAATTCCCATGTGACCGCCCAGACAGGCGCCGCATGACGGCGGACTGATGACGGCTCCGGCTTTCATAAAAGTCTCAATCAATCCTTCTTTCAGAGCCGCCTTATAAATTTCCGGAGTTGCCGGGACAATAATCAATCGTACGTCTTTTGCCGCGTTGCGATTTTTCAGAACCCGGGCGGCAATCCTCAAGTCTTCAATCCGGCCGTTCGTGCAGGATCCGATCAGGGCCTGATCAATTTTCACCCGGCCTGCTTTGCTGATTCCTCTGGTGTTGGACGGCAGATGGGGGAAGGCCACCTGCGGCTCGATATTCGCGGCGTCGATTTCCAGGACGTCGGCATAGACGGCATCGTCGTCGGAAAAGTAGAATTTGTAATCGCGCCTGGCTCTTTTCTTAACGTATTCTTCCGTAATGTTATCGGGAGCGAAAATGCCGTTTTTTGCTCCGGCTTCGATCGCCATATTGGCCATCGAAAGTCTGTCGGCCATGGGCAGTTTCCCGATGGTGTCTCCGGTGAACTCCATCGCCTGATAAAGGGCGCCGTCCACACCGATGCGTCCGATGATGTGCAAAATCAAATCTTTGCCGGAAACCCATTTCCGTAATTTGCCGTTAATGACGAATTTGATCGATGGCGGAACTTTGAACCAAAGCTCGCCCGTGAGCATGACCGCCGCCAGATCGGTGCTGCCCACGCCTGTGGCAAATGCTCCCAACGCTCCGTAAGTGCAGGTGTGGCTGTCCGCGCCGACGATCAGGTCGCCCGGCAGAACGATACCCTGTTCCGGCAGCAAGGCGTGTTCAACGCCTACATGTCCGCCTTCATAAAAATGAGTTATTTTCTGCTTGGCGGCAAACTCACGCACGGTTTTACATTGCTGTGCCGAATTAATATCTTTATTCGGTGTGAAGTGATCCAGAACCAGCGCCACTTTATTTTTATTGAATACTTTTGTCCCGCCCGACGTGTAAAATTCATGAATGGCTATCGGAGCGGTGACGTCATTCCCCAGTGCGATATCAACCCGTGCATTGATCAACTGTCCGGCGTATATTTTTTTCAGCTTTGTATGAGCCAGTAAAATTTTTTCCGTAATAGTGTTGCCCACGATTTACTCTCCTTGTGAAAAGTGAAACGGTCTTTAACTTATTTCACGTGTTTATTCAACAATTTTAACCTTTTTAATATTGTCTTTTAAAAATTCGAGACGATTCAGCGCATTGATATAGGCTTTGGCGGACGCGACAATAACATCGGGATGCGCCCCGCGACCGACAACGGAATGACCATTGTATTTCAGTTGTACCGTCACTTCGCCCTGCGCGTCCGATCCACCCGTGATGGCGTTGACAATATATTTCATCAGCGGATAATTGGTTTTGGTGATGTTGCGGATGGCCGCAAACGTCGCATCGACCGGACCGTTGCCGAATCCCGCTTCCCGGACGACTTCTTTGGCTATTTGCATTTCCATCGTTGCCGTGGGAATCGCTACGTTGCCGCTGACAACGTTCAGGTAAATCAGGCTGTACTTATCCTCGCCCCGGTAGATCTCTTCGGAAAGAATCACCTCCAGGTCTTCGTCGTAAATATCTTTCTTGATGTCGGCCAGATCCTTAACTCTTGCCGCAACCTTGTTGATTTGTTCATCGTTCAGCAGATAACCCATTTTCTTCAAGTGGTGTGAAATAGCATTGCGACCGGAATGCTTACCCAGAACGATATGTGTATCGCTGATCCCGACGGATTGCGGGGTCATGATTTCATACGTGATTTTTTCCTTGATCAGGCCGTCCTGATGAATGCCCGATTCGTGTGCGAAAGCGTTGGCGCCTACGATGGCTTTGTTCGGCTGTACCGATATGCCGGTGATCTGCGTGAGCAGACGCGAGGTTTTATAAATCTGATCCGTCTTAATCTTTGTGTAAAGTCCGAAAAGGTCTTTGCGGGTTTGCAACGCCATAACCACTTCCTCCATGGCCGTATTGCCCGCTCGTTCGCCGATGCCGTTGATGGTGCATTCTATCTGACGTGCCCCCTGCCGGATGGCAGCCAGGGAGTTGGCAACAGCCAGACCCAAATCGTTATGGCAGTGGGTGGCAATAATCGTGTTATCGATGTTTTTGACATTGGCAAAAAGATAAGCGATCAGATTGCCGAATTCTTCCGGGATGGCATAACCAACGGTATCGGGAATATTGACCGTACCGGCTCCGGCATCAATAACGGCGGAGACCATTTCCACCAGATAATCTTTATCCGAGCGCGTGGCGTCCATCGGCGAAAATTCGACATTATCCGTGTAAGAACGGGCCAGTTTGACAGCGGCAACCGCTTCTTTAAGCACTTGCTCCCGGCTTTTTTTGAGTTGATATTTCAAATGAATATCCGATGAAGAAATGAAAGTATGGATACGAGGTTGCGCCGCGTCTTTTATCGCCTGCCAGGCGCGGTCGATATCGGTCTTGTTGGCGCGGGCAAGACCAGCCACCTGAGATTTTTTAATCTCCCGTGCAATCTGCCGGACAGCGTCAAAGTCCCCTTCCGACGCGATGGGAAATCCCGCCTCGATGATATCGACGCCCAGCCTTTCGAGTTGACGGGCGAGCATCAATTTTTCCTCCGTATTCATGCTGTATCCCGGGGATTGTTCGCCGTCCCTTAATGTTGTATCGAAAATGTAAACGCGATTTTTATCTTTTTTCATGGCAGTATCTCCTTTCAATGACTATAGGAATTGATCCCGTAGCCATAAGCTATCAGGATATGTCCCTTTATATTTATAAATCCATTCCTCAAAATGATCCCACTTATGCGGGGTAGTTCCCACTAGCGCTCGGCTATTGAATAATTCGGCTGACAAATTTCAAAAGGTCTTGCTTTTGAAATTTGAGCTTCATTCCGGATTGCCAATTCTACGGCACTCCGCCAGCAGAATTTGATCCTCAAAATAAAAAGGCCGTGGTTTTTACCCACGGCCTTTTAGGTAATCCATTATTTTGCTGTCCTAATGATGACCTAAAAACGATGGGCGGGCGGCCTTTAGTAAAAGGCGCAACAGCGCGAGTCCCAGAAGCAGGGGCAGAATGTTCAGTATCAAAATCTGCTTTTTCATCGTTCTCGACATCTCTAAATGCTTTTTTTAAAATTTTCTGAATCTTAATGTAAAAAATAAATCTTGTCAAAATATTTTTTCCGGGGCATTGATAAAATCACCGTTTTGAGGAAATTTTAATCAGTGATTCGAATTCAAGAATATGTTTGCATGTGACAACGAAATATATTAATAAAACAAAAAATAAAATTTCTTCACGATCATGAAAGAAACAACAGACAAGAAAGTTGTTTTTAAGGAGTTGTTTTTTTGTTTAAATTCAATAAGGGGATTGTCGTAAATATGTTAAGAAAAATCTTGTTTTTATCGGGGCTCTTTTTGCTTGCGGTTTGCAGTTTGAACTCTTTTGCGGAGGATAGAAACACCCGGGTGTCTGTATCGGAAAAATTACTTCTGAAGTTTGATTTTATTCCGGTGGTCTTAACGGCAAGTCCCGACGGCAGGCGCGTGGCTTATGCGACCCGGGAGGGAGATAAACAATTTGTTATTGTGGACGGCCAGCCCCAGAAACGCTATGACGGCATCGGTTCCAATGTTGTTTTCAGTCCGGACAGTAAACATTTTGCCTATAGAGCGCAGGTTGGTAACAAGCAGATTGTTGTTGTTGATGGTATGGAAGGTAAACACTACGATGTCGTCGGATCAACGATCGTTTTCAGCCCGGACAGCCAACGTATTGCCTATGCGGCCAGAGCCGGCAGCAAGTGTTTTATGGTGATCGACGGCAAGGAAGGAAAGTATTATGAAGGCGGCATCGGCTCCAATATTGTTTTCAGTCCGGACAGCAAACATCTGGCCTATGGGGTTCAATCGGGGAAAACGCAATTTGTGGTTGTTGACGAAAAAGAGGGCCACCCTTATGACAGTGTCGGTAATCGCATCATTTTCAGCTCCGACAGCAATCGGATGGCCTATAAAGTTCAGTCAAACAAAAAACATTATTTAATTTTCGACGGACGGGAAGGCAAAAAATATGATGAGATCAACGATAGTTTTGTTTTTAGTCCGGACAGCAAGCAGTTGGCTTATGTTGCCAAATCATCCGGTAAATGGACGGTAGTTGTTAATGAGCAGGAAAACAAACATTATGATGCCATCGGCGATAATATTGTTTTCAGCCCGGACAGCAGTCGCCTTGCCTACCAGACCATGTCGGACAAAAAGCGTTTTCTCGTCGTCAACGGACAGGAGGGCAAGGGGTATGAGAGAATTGGTTCAACCGTGGTTTTCAGTCCCGACAGCAAACAATTGGCTTACATCGCTCAAATAGTGAAGGATAAGTTCTCCGTGGTCGTCAATGGCAAAGAGGAAAAAAATTACAACAATATTGGTAATGGCTCCGTTATTTTCAGCCCGGACAGCAAGCATCTGGCCTATGGAGCGCAGTCGGGAAAGAAGCGTTTTGTGGTTGTCGATGGAAAAGAGGGCAGGCATTTTGATGGCGTGGGAAGCAGCACTCTTGTTTTCAGCCCGGACAGTAAGAAAATAGCGTACGTTGCCCAATTGGAAAACAAACAGGTTGCCGTTATCAATGAAAAGGAGATTAATAAATACGATAGCATTTTATCTTTAGAAAAAGGGGGATTTGTTTTTGACGCGCCAGATAAATTCCATTTTCTGGCAACAAAAGAGAGAAGCATATATTCGATCGATGTCAAAACGAATTAAAATATTGAACCCGTCTGTTGAGGCGATGAATGTTATTGAAAAAATTTTACTCAACATGGATGAAGATATCTTTAATCTATATCTATTTGGATTTTCTTGAAGAACATTCATTTTATCCACAATTTTTTAAAAAATTTACTTGACAAAAACATCTTTAAAAATTAGATTGCGCAATTCGCTTGAAGGTGTAGGTGTGTTTTTTTTACATTCTATGGCGTAAGTTGTTGATATTAAAGTTTTATTGATGGGATTTGCTGGCGTAGCTCAATCGGTAGAGCAGCTGATTTGTAATCAGCAGGTTGCGGGTTCGAGTCCCATCGCCAGCTCCAGTTTGGCATTATTGCTGGAGGGGTTCCCGAGTGGCCAAAGGGAGCAGACTGTAAATCTGCCGGCGGAGCCTACGGAGGTTCGAATCCTCCCCCCTCCACCAGGGATTTTTGACATTGAAATAGGCGGGAGTAGCTCAGTGGCTAGAGCGTCAGCCTTCCAAGCTGAGGGTCGCGGGTTCGAATCCCGTTTCCCGCTCCAGATGTTTTTTAAATTTGGGCAGTCTATTTTAAAGATTGTGCCCACGTAGCTCAGTCGGTAGAGCACATCCTTGGTAAGGATGAGGTCACCAGTTCAATCCTGGTCGTGGGCTCCAGTGAAGGAGAATTATGCGGAATAATATTATTTTGGCTTGCACGGAATGCAAGCAGCGAAATTATACAACGACGAAAAACAAGCGGACCATGCAAAACCGCCTGGAGATGAAGAAATATTGCAAGTTTTGCCGGGGGCATAAACTGCACAGGGAAACCAAATAGTAAAATTGGTATAGGCCAGTAGCTCTAATGGATAGAGCGCCGGACTCCAAATCCGGATGCTGGGGGTTCAAGTCCCTCCTGGCCTGCCATTTTTTCCTGTTGTTGAAGGATTATTCAATGGAAGAAATAAAAGAAAAAATAAAAGTAACAATTCAAAAGATTTCTCAGTTTCTTAAAGATGCCAAGATGGAGTTGAAGAAGGTCACCTGGCCGACTCCCAAGCAAACCTTGGCTTCTACGGCCGTGGTCATTGTTCTGGTTTTTATCGTTTCTTTGATTTTGGGTATCATTGATTTTGCTCTGGCGAAGGCAATTAAATTAATTTTGGGTTAAAAACATGGCTTTTAAATGGTACGTCGTACATACTTATTCCGGATATGAGAATAAGGTCAAAATAAGTCTTGAGGAAAGAATTAAGACGACGGGTACTCAGGCTTATTTCTCCGATATTCTGATTCCCGAGGAGGATGTCGTGGAACTGATATCCGGAGAAAAGAAAAGTTCCAAGCGCAAATTTTTTCCTGGATACATCCTTGTCCGCATGGAAATGAATGATGAAGCCTGGCACGTGGTTAAAGATACTCCCAAAGTGACCGGCTTCATCGGCAGCAAGGATAAGCCGTCCCCCATTCCCGATAAAGATGTGGAAAATCTGAAATGTAGAATTGATGAGGGGACTTTAAAGCCCAAGCCCAAGTTCAAATTTGATGTCGGTGATCATGTCAAAATCATTGACGGCCCGTTTACGAATTTTGACGGCATCATTGATGAATTAAAACCGGAAAAAAGCAAGTTGAGGGTTATTGTAAGCATTTTTGGCCGGCCGACCCCTGTGGAGCTGGATTTCATTCAGGTAACACAGGGTTGATGTTTGTATTGGCCAAATAGTAATTAAAATTCAGATCAGGGTGATTCGATATGGCAAAAAAAATTATTGCGAACATTAAATTACAAATCAAGGCGGGCAAAGCGACTCCTTCGCCTCCGATCGGTCCGGCATTAGGTCAGCACGGCGTGAATATCATGGAATTCTGCAAAGCCTATAACGCCATGACACAAAGTCAGGAAGGAATGATTATCCCGGTGGTGATTACGGTTTATGCCGACAGATCGTTCACGTTTATAACCAAGACGCCCCCGGTTTCCGTATTGCTCAAGCAGGCGGCTAAAATTGCCAAGGGATCCAGCGATCCCAAGAGGGAAAAGGTCGGGACGGTTACGCCGGCTCAGGTGAAAGAAATCGCCGAATTGAAATACAAGGATTTAAACGCTGTGAATATTGAAGGCGCGATAAATATCATTGCCGGCACGGCAAGGTCAATGGGAATAGAAATTACAGGTTAATAAATAAAGAGGTTTGATCATGTTAAGAAGAGGCAAACGTATATT
>JAGVUJ010000080.1 GCA_019136325.1 Deltaproteobacteria bacterium | reverse complement strand
TTTTGCAGCGCGGTTTTTTGCCGCCTTGTTGAGATCGGCTTTCCATGCGCCGGACATCTTGAAGGCGACCTTTTTGGTGGCCGGGATGTCGATGGTTTCGCCGGTCTTCGGGTTGCGTCCCTTGCGCGCTTCGATCTTCCGCATCTGGAATGTGCCGAAATTCTGGATGCGCAGCACGCCCTGGTTGGACAGAAAGTCCACGAAACCGTCCAGTAACGCATCGACCACCGACTTGACGGCGTCTTTGGTCAATCCTTCAACCTTGGCGGAGACGTAATCCACCAGCTCTCCCTTGCCGGGTGTCGCTGCTACGATTGCTTTGCTCATCTAATTTTCACCTCCTTTCTGTTTGGGATTCCGTTTCCACTTCAAGTGCTACCTTTGTTGGCTGCGTTGTCGGCGTCCTCAGCGTATTACGAATACGCCTCCGGTGCCTCCTCCTTGCCGCCGCGGTATCATCTTGAATTGAAAACGGAATAAAGTTTCATGAGCGGCCTGGCCGCTTTAAATCTTCTTTTTTGATCACCAGTTCGTTCCTTGCGGGCAATGCCGTGTAACTGCTCCATATGCGGTCCACATACCCGATGATCTGGCCGTAATCGGGATGATGGCCATCAACCCGGCACGCAGGATGGGCCAGAAACGCCTTGGCATAGTTCCATTCGCGCCAGGGACCGGAGCTTTTCCGGGCGAGGGACAGCGCAGCGTTGATGTAACCCCGCCCTCCGTTATATGAAGCCAGGGCAAACTTGATCCTCTCGACGGGATCGGGGATTTCCGGAAAGCGGTAATACTGCCTGTAAAGATAGATGACGCCCGCGCGCAGGTTTCTTTCCGGGATGTATAACTCGTCTCTGGTGAGTCCCAGTTCCTGCGCTGTTACAGGCAAAAGCTGCAACAAGCCGATGGCCCCGCAGGAAGACACAGCGCGGGGATTAAAGCTTGATTCCTTATTGACCTGGCAGGCGATCAACTGCCAATCAATTCCCGGCCATATTTCGGCTGTGACTTTTTGAATCAGGCTGTCGTAAACGCCTGCCGGAGACATGGCTCTTTTCCTGACGGACTGCTTCTTTGCCGGTTTACTGAAAATACTATGCAGCCTCCGGGACTCCGGCGACCGCATTTGCAGTTTTCTGCTCGTAACCGACCTTGAACCTGCACCCGCTGACATGACATCGATATATTTAACCGCCGCATTCCTGCCGGCAAGGTATAGCGCTTCCTGCCTTTCCCCGGAGAGATGGAAATCGCAGGTCTGAATGCCGAGTGTCGGGATCTGTACCGTGGTTAATTTTTCATCGGCGATATACCGCTTGTCCCTGGCTTCCAGCATGGTCTCCAGGATGGCCGCAAACATGGACACCACCCCATGAATAGGACGGGTCTCACCGTCATCCACCAGACAGAACCCGACCGGAGGATTTCCCGCCTCGATGTCGTCGTCGTAAATCCAGACAGGGAAGTTGCAGACGATGCCGCCGTCGACGATGTAACAGTCCGTTCCGTCCACATGCCGAAGTTGAACAGGTTCGAAGAAATACGGGATGCTGACGCTCATCCTGACCGCATCGGCAACTTCCAGATCGTCGGGATTGATGCCGTAGTCGGCGATGTCCTGAGGCAAAACCAACAGTTTCGCGCGGGAGATATCGGTGGCGATCATCTGGATCCGGTAGCTGCCGTCCTTTTCCTTCACGTCCCGGAATGTCCGAATCGGATGCGGGGCCTTCGCCAGTTTCTCTTTCATGAAGTCCCGGAGGTATTTTCCTTCGTAGATCCCCTTTTCGGCAAAGAGGCTGTACGCCATGCCGAAGGGGAGCTTGTCTTTCCAGTCCTTATCCATAAAGCGGGAATAATCGAGATTCATCATGATCTGCCTGAGCTCCATTGCGGAGTAGCCGCCGGCAATAAGGGAAGCGACTATTGCCCCCGCCGAATTTCCCGCAACACGGTTGAACCGGTAGCCCTTTTCGAGGAATACACCGGCGGCGCCGATGAGGCCGATGCCCCGGACGCCTCCGCCTTCAAAAACGCCGGTAATGACTTTTTCGTTTTCTTCTGCTGCCTGTTTCACTTTCGTCTTCTTCTCTCTGGTCATGGTCATCTTTCCATCCACTAGCGTTACGACAGAAACTTCTTCAGGAACGTAAGCCAGCTTCCTTCCGCACTGTTGAAGTCCAGGTATTTGTAAGCGCTGTTGAGGTGATCAGCCGGGAAGTAAATGGACATCCCGCCGGTGCGTTTCATGGAACTGCCCTGGTAACCAGCCGCAATGACCATTCCTTTCCCTTTTTCGACTTTCAGACTGTTGAGAAGGGCATTGACCCTGGCGTTCAAGTCAGTGCTTTTCGGACACTTGGTCTTCAGAACGTTGACAAAGGATTTCAGATCGACGTAGTTGTCATCGAAGAACTTGACGGATTTACGCCAGGCATAGGCGATGCCATTCCGGTAAGCATCATTATCCAGATTCGCGGTGAGATAACCGGCCAGGTTGTCGATAGCGGTCTTCACCTGAATGATATTGTCCACATTAAAGGCCGATTGCGTGACGGTTTCCTTGCTGTTGGAATATGACTTCACATAGCAGGCAACAATCTCTTTGGCGAAAGCATCGGCGGCAACTTTGGGATTTTTTACTAGGTAAGACAGAATGGTGTGGTAAGGCCAGCCGTTTTCCGGTTCTTCCAGTTCCGAGCCAACGATAAAGGAAACACTGTCCTTAAGCTGGTAGGCAACCTCAATCATCTGCATCAGGCAGGCGTCCATCCCCAGGATGTCCAGTTTCTTTCCGATCAGAGCAGTGAAACCGGCCAGGGTGTTTTTCAGTTCGGCATTGTCCAGGCAGTCGCCGTTTGATGTGTCGTCATAACAGATGCCGCGCTTGCCGATGGCGGGATGAGCATGCTTGAAGAATGACAAGCGCTTCTTATGGCCCGATCTTTCATCTTCCCACCAGCCGCCACCGTGGTTCCACAAAACAAGCATGTAGCGGTCCGCCGGATAGTTGGCAACCGACCACTGAAGAAAATCGGCAAGGACAGCCGGATCACCGGTGTCCGTTTCGGGCAAAATGAGGGTCGGGGACGTATGCCCCTTTTTGAGCACCCTGATTCTCTTGGTGATATTGTCCCGTTCGCGGTCAAGCTGGACGACAATGTTGACATCGGAAGTCGAGCCGACCTTCGCTATTTCTTTCAGATCGACCATGGCGGCACTTTCAAGGTTGTTGTCGCCCGCCATGTAAACCATAACCGTCCATTTCGCCCTGCTTCTCATCTTGCCCCCTTTCATGCTCCGCTTCGCGGAGTCATGTTTTTTAGGGAACATCGTAGATTTTTTCAGCGGAAACCGTCAAAGAACAGGGTCGCCTATAGACGCTATAGTCAGAGAATTGCTCATGAACTGAGCAGGGAAGGATTTCTGATTGAAAAATTGGGATGTTTATGGAAATACTTTGATGGGGTTTACATCTGGACAAAGCCGCCTGCAAAAGCGGACACAAGCGCGGACACAAAACGTAGTGTTTTTTGATGATTTTAATGACTCTAATGAATATAAAAAGTGAATAAAATCAATACTAGTGGGGTGGTATGGATGCCCTTTCACGCCTGTAACTGGGGTTCGACTCCCCATGGGGACGCCAATAATAAAAACGAGGGGTTATGTTACCCCTCTTTTTTTTGTCATCCTAACTCCCATCGAAA
>JAGVUJ010000115.1 GCA_019136325.1 Deltaproteobacteria bacterium | reverse complement strand
TTGTTCCAGGGCTTCCAGATGTTCATAATTATCGGAAAAAGGGATTGCCTCCGGCTCAGGCGCGCAATACTGAGACACGGCGAATAACCGGCCTGCCGGCTCCCGGGGCTCCATGAAGTTGTCTTTGGCGCTACCTTGCATCTCATTCATGTTTTATTCTCCCTGTGACCTTTTCTTCATAGGTTCGACCACGTCCACAATTCCCAGTTGGAGAGCCTCGTCGGTGGAGAGCCACGTATCGACATCCCGCAGAAGATGTCTTTCCAGTTCTTGCCGGTCTTTGATATTGGAGTAGGTCATATAATGATTCACGATGCGTTCATGGAGCATGTCTTCTTCACGCCGGCCTGCTATAAGCTGGCTGTGGTTCCCGAAGTTCAAGGCCGAAAAGCGATGTGACAATATGGATGTTCTCGGTGTGACGACTCTGTGGCCTTTCTCGCCGGTCATGAAAATCAACAGCCCCATGGAGGCAATCATTCCGAGCCCTGTTGTATATATGGGTATCTGTGACCATTCCATAATGTCGATGATGGAAAAACCTGCGGAACAGGTGCCGCCCGGAGAATTAATGATCATCTGGATCTGGCTTGCGTCACCCTTTATGTTGTGTTCGATGATCTCTTTACATACCGTCTCGGCATTCGAGGCATTGATTTCTCCTGATAGATAGATTATGCCGTATTCAGTTAAATTTATTTCACTGCGCCTTTTTTCATCTTTTGCCATGATCGCGTCCCTCCCTCATTCTGTCTGACTGAATATATAATAATGGATGGTCGTTCCATATTAAGGAACGATTATATTATTTTTAAATCGAGGGGGTGTGCGAGATTATATTAATTATATCAGGGCGTTGGAAGTGTCGCGTTCGTGGCCTGGTGGTTACCATCCGCCGGTGTGGGGCAGCATCGTCTCACCCTGAGCTCATCGAACCATACCCCGAGCTTCTCGAAGGGTAAGGATAAGCCGGGCGAAGGGTGAGCCAGCATTGCACTGCCGTTTTGGTTCGACAGGCTCACCATGAACGGCAATAAAAATTCAGCACGAACGGCTAATAAAGCGCGAGGCACAACCGCTAATACCTTCCGCCGTCGTGGGGGAATGTCGATGTTGTGGGGTTTCCTTTACGAATAGCTCTCGGCCAATTTCATGATCTTTAATTTCAGTTCTTTCACCAGCCATTCGGGCCGGATGAGTTTTGCCTCTTCACCGAAGGAAAGCAGCCAACTTATGAGTTCCGGTTTGGAAGATGAAGTAAATTTCAGTATGATTTTATTTTTCCCCCGGGAGATGATTTTCTGATTGGGGCTCCACATCCTTTCCGATACGTAAGCGGCCGCCCAGCCCGTAAAAGCAACTTCCACGTCAAACGCTTTCGCCTTGATGATGCCAAACTGTTGATTGTATGCCTTTTCAAAATCAAATTTGCCTGGCTGGAATTTTATATCCGTCAATTCAACCGCTTTCATCCTGTGCACCGCCAGCAGGGGGTCATACTTCGGTGCGACATAGGGTTTGCCCGGCTCTTTTGCCCTTTGCGCGTGGAGATATATCGCGTCGTGGTAGGAAAACAACTTGATAGGTTTAATATACAGTTTTTTTGGTTTGGACGCATTGACGGCCTGGTAGGTCAGCCTGCAGACCTGTTGTTTTTCCATCGCGTCGATCAACGCGTGGATGATCTGATGCTGCGGCGTGTAATCAATCGTACCGGGACGAAAAGCGGTGAAGTGGCATTCGCCAACCTGATAACCCGCGGCCAATGTTGCTTTGCTCTTGAAAAGTGCCTGCGTCGCCTCCTCATAAAGTTTTTTGCCGACCAGATGCCTGGTAAAGGCTTTGCACAGATGAAGGGATTTTAACTCCGCTTCAGTAAGGGAAATATTCTGCAGTGCTACCGTGGATTTCCGGATCCGGTAGTAATTTCTGTTACCCTGTTTTGTCTCTTCAATATTGACGCCATAGGCTTTTCGGATGTTATCGATCAGCCTCAAGACGGTCTGTTTGGAGCAATCAAGCATTCGGGCCAGATCTGTCAGTGAATGGCTTTCTCCGGAAAAAAGCAGACGGGCGAACAGTCCGATCAGCTTTTCGCCATAACTTTTATAAGGATCATATTTTTCAGGCATATGCCCCCCTGAGGTTCAGAATAAGATTTTGCAGAAATATAACTTATCCGGCATTCGATGTAAATCTGTAAATGAAAATCATGCCGTAATATGGAACGATATTATGATTTATTGTTGTCGAATAATTAAGTGTCATTAATCATATGTCTCAAAAATAATATGCCATAAAACGGCAAAAGTGGTAAAAAACAGGCATGAGCATCAGAATATCAAAATCCAGGTATCTCAACGGGCTGCAGTGTAAAAAACTGCTTTGGTATATTTATCATAGGCCGGAAGAAATTCCCCCGCCCGACGAGGCCACACAGGCCATCTTTGATCAGGGGCATCTTGTCGGCGACTATGCCAAGAAGCTATTTCCCGATGGTGTGGAGGTCGATCATACAGGAACTTTTGATGCAGGCCTGAAATCGACCGCGGAATTGATAACAAAGAGAGTCTCCGTCTTTGAAGCGGCTCTGACCTATAAGAAATGCTACGCACGGGCGGATATTCTGGAGCCGACAGGAGAAGATCAATGGAACCTGACAGAAGTGAAAAGCTCAACCAAACTGAATGATATCAACTATCATGACATCGGATTTCAATATTATCTTTATACAGGCGCGGGGCTGAAGATAAACAAATGTTATCTGATGTGCATTGATAATACGTACGTCCGCAAGGGGGAAATCCAGCCCGGTAAATTACTTAAGAAGATAGACGTAACCGATGCCATCAAAACAACATACAGCAAAACGGTTGAAGCCAATGTGGCGGAAATGCTCGACGCCATTGCGGCGGAGACCTTCATCGAGCCGGGCCTCGGCCCGCATTGCAACAAGCCGTATCAATGCCCTTTGCTGGGAAAGTGCCGGTCGGTTCTTCCGGACAGAAATGTTTTCCTCCTCTACAGAGCCAATAAACTGCCTCTGGATTTAATTAAAGACGGCATTCTGAAGCTTGAGGAAATACCTGACAGCGTGACACTAAACGAAAAGCATCGGATACAGGTCAATTGCGAAAGGACCGGCCAACCGTATATAGACAAAGAAAAGATCAAAGCGTTTTTATCGACAATTCAATATCCGACCTACTACATGGATTTTGAAACATACGCTCCGGCGATCCCGCTCTTTGACGGTTCCAGCCCTTACCAGCAGATTCCGTTTCAATTCTCCGTTCATGTCGAGAAAGAAAAAGGGGCGCAACCGGAACATTTCTCTTTTCTTGCCGACGGCACGGATGATCCGCGTCCTGAATTTATGGCCAGGCTAAAAGAAGTTATGGGCGCAAAAGGGTCTGTCATTGCCTACAATGCCGGCTTTGAAATTAACATTCTTAAAAAATGCGCCGATGCGCTTCCTGAATATAAAAGCTGGGTGGAATCCATTGAAGAAAGAATGATCGACCTGCTCAAGCCCTTCAGAGATTTTGCCTATTATCATCCGAAACAGGACGGCAGTTGCTCGATCAAACAAGTACTGCCGGTTCTGACCGGTAAATCCTATGACGACATGGAAATCAGCGACGGTGGAACCGCCAGTGCGCAATATTGCCGGGTGACATTTACAGAAGATAATAAAGACAAGGAAATGGTCAGAAA
>JAGVUJ010000361.1 GCA_019136325.1 Deltaproteobacteria bacterium | reverse complement strand
GGGGGGTGATATGTCTGGGAGTCGGTTTGTTTTTTCTGGCGGGAAGCTGGGGGTCTTACGCGGAATATCAACGGGTGCAAAACTATGATGGAAGGGCCATCGGTCATATCACCAGCAAACACTTTAAACTGGGATCCGACGGCGGGGGCAACTACTATGTAGATTACTGGTTTATGCCTTCCGCGGACGGTAAGATCAGCGCGACCGGGATAATCGCCAAACAGCAGTGGGAGATGTTAAAGGTTGATGACACGTTCGAAATCAGGTATGACCGCTCCAATTCCAATCTGAGCATTCCGATGTACGGCGGAAGCCCGTCGCTGGTGTTTTCATTTTTTATGCTGATTTTAGGAGCGGTGTTCATCCTTTTTGGTTCTCTTCGTCTGGTGAGCGGTTTCAAAAAATCTTCCCATGGATAATCCAATGAATTTGCATTTTTTGATTTGACACAACTTTTTCTGCCAAGATACTGCTCCATCGGGACGGAATACGTTCCGGTTCAATCAGGAGAAAATTTTTCAGATTTCCGGGATGACCCGCAGAACCGTATAACTGTTTTTATGATATAGAATTTCCATGGTTTCGCCCAGTCTCCGGAAGAATGTTTGACGGATATCGGGAGCATAATTGTCGCTTAGATATTTCTCCAGCAAATCCGTCCGTATCAGCAAATGCGTGCAGTCCATCGATCGAAGGACGTTCCGGAAGGATCGTTTGTCTTGTGCTTGAACCAGACTTTGCATGTCGCCGATGCCGTAGACGCTTCCTTCGGAATATGTTCTTTCCAGATAATACCCGCGTCCGGCGAGAAAAATTAATCGGATTGTCGCATTTTCCGGCGTATGCGTATTGATATATTTGATGGATTCGTAACTGCTGTTGTGGCGTGCAATAAATTCATCTCTGGTTTCTTTTCCCCAAAGGTAGCTCCCCGGATTTATATTTTGATAATATTTTTTTATGTAAAAGTAGTTGATGCTCATAAACAAAACGACCATTGAAAAGAAAAGTGCTGTCAGAATGTTGCGGAGGGGAACGGGGAAAGACTTAATCCGCTTCCATACAGCAATGATGCCCATGACGGTCAGGATTGAGAGAAAAGGAATGACCGGCAAGCTGTACCGGACAATTTGATCCATGCCAAAGGCTTGCCCTTCCAGAAAAAACACTGTCAGAATGAAAAACGATGCAAAGGAAATAAAAAAAAGTTTTTCGCGCATGAACGATTTATCGGCAAGAGAAAATGGCGCCAGCAGAATCAAAACAGGGTTCAGGACGCCGTCAAAATAGCGAGGGGAATTATCCTGCCCCTGAAAAAACATCCGAACCGGTATCGTCAGAGTCTCCCATAAATTTTCCGCGTATAACACTTCCCGCATGCGGAAAAAATTTGTGTGAGCATTCTCTGAGAACATTTGAGAAACACTTTCTTTAAACAATGGATACAAGGGATTGCCTGTAAGCATGATGTTTTTAATGAGCCAGGGAGAAAAGAGGATGCCGGAGATAAGGGAAAAAACAGCTCCATTCCAAAGGGCCTGCCGTTGATCTTTTGTGTCCCGGGCCGTGATCAAGACAATCCATAATGTGAGAAAAAACCATAGGACCAGCGCGTTGTATTTTGTTCCCAACGCTAGGCCCATCGATAAGGATGAGATGAAAAGCCACTTGAATTCATGAAAACCGCTGTCACGATATCGCATGAAAGAGAAGATACTCGCTGCCGAAAAAAAAGTCAGACCGAGGTCGACATAGGCTTGCGTGGACAAGCGGAATACAATGGGGGTGGTCATGAAAATCAGAACGCCCAGAAGTCCAGAAATACGGCCGGTTCTCTTATTTAAATAACGGTAAATAAGCAAGGCCGTGGCGATGCCGAACCCCATGTGGATGAAATTGGCAAGAAAATCCTTCTGAAGACAAAGGGGAATCATGTAAAGCAGATCGATATTCATGGGAAAGTATGAGAAATCAGCCCATGGCATTTCGTAGAAACCGCCGTTTCTTAGCCAGAGTTTGGGAATGGCCAGGTGATGAATCAAGGCGTCGCGGGCAATCGGCGGGGTTAAATTGATCAGGCATTCCAGCAGGACGAGCAGGACAATGGCGATCAGCATGATGAATATGCATAAACGATGAATCAAACGGTTTTTGTTTAACGGCATTGTCCGATGCAACTCCGTTGGTGAAACTTTTTTTGCCTGTGAAAATGATTCTGTTTTATGGTAATAATCTTTTAAATTTATCGATTATGGCAAAACATTTAACAGCATTATACATGAAAGTCAATGATGTGCCGTCGTCACCGCGGATGATTTGAAAAGCAGGAGCAGGCACCGAATAGTCTCTTGAATAATGATGGGAATTTTTAATATTGACTGATGAATAAATTTCTTCAAATGACAAGACATCCTTTTTTTAAATGCGCCGCCATTCTTTTATCCGGGGCGGGTGTTTTTCTTTTTTTTGCCGTAGCATTCAACAGAAGCCTTGCCGATTATGATTTATGGGGGTATCTCTCTTTCGGGCGTGTTCTCTGGCAAGAAGGTTTTTTCCCGTACAAAGATGTTTTTGCCTACACACCGACCAAGCCGCTGTGGGTTTATCATGAATGGCTTACCGGAGTAGTTTTTTTCGGACTGGTGAAGTTTTTAGGGCCGGCGAGCCTGCAACTTTTACGTTACATTTTAGCTTTGTTAACCCTATGTCTGATCTATGAAACAGCCCGAAAAAGAGGCGGGGACATCTTTGATGTTCTTATTGCACTGGTGCCGTCAATATTGTTAATCTCATTCGGTTACGAACCGGTCAGAGCACAAGCCTTCACTTTTTTCTTTTTCACGCTGACGCTTTTCATCCTGGAATGTTCAAAAAGAGCCGAAAAAGAAAAGGTTCTCCGATGGCTTCCTCTGATCCAGATTGCCTGGTGTAATTTTCACGGCGGTTTTGTTGCCGGTCTAGGGCTGATATTTTTATATGCTCTCGGAGAAAGTTTGACCCGCAGAAAGATTGCCGTTGCTTATCTGAAATGGGGAATGATCGCGTCGTTGGCCACATTGATCAATCCTTACGGGATTGACTATTGGACCTATACTATCCATGCCGTTTTTATGCCGAGACTGGAAATAACAGAGTGGATGTCGGTTTTGGCGGCGCTGAAGACCGGACGGTATGTTTTCCCGGCGGTTTTATTTCTCATCATGAGCCTGATAATTTTACTTTTTATATTGATGTCCCGGAAAAAAGATATGACGGACATTTTCGTAACGATTGCCGTGATCTATCTGGGGGCTTCTCATATACGCCATAGCGTTCTTTTTGGATTGGTGCTGGGGGCCTATTTGCCTTTTTATTTATCTGAATCTGTCCGCAAAAAAAGCTTGAAAAGTAACATATTCTTCAGTTGGAGTCGTTTCCTCACGGTCTTTTTTCCCGCTTTGCTGTTGGCGGCTTACTTTCATTTTCACCCGGTAAGACCCATTTCTTTTATTCCCAACATCCATCTGGCGGTTACAGCCGATGCTTATCCGACGAAAGCAATGGCCTGGATGTCTTGTACGGAAGAAAAAACTGGGATGTTTTTCTAAAAAAATACTCCCATGATGTGGTGTTGCTGAAAACGGGCACCAAAACCCACGAATTGATGATGCGTCAAAAAGACTGGCTCCTGGTCTATCGTGACCGGACCAGCGTTATGTTCATGAAAAGAAATATTGCGGATAGATTATAAAAAGCTTATTCAGATTTTAAATATAATCTTAAAGACTTTTTGTGAAATTTATGGAATAGATTCCCAGCATGGACACGCAAACAGACCATAATGGAAATTCAGGTGCCGTTCATTACAAAAATGTGCGGATCGCGCATTGGGATAAAATTGCCGAAACGCTCGACAAGTGGGGAAGGTTTAACGCCTATTACCATGAGCGTTTGCGGGAAGTGGTTCGATTTTCCGTTCCGTCCGGACAGCGCGTGATGGAAATCGGCTGCGGTACCGGTGATCTGCTCGCTTCCCTTGATCCATCCTATGGCGTCGGCATCGATTTTTC
Organism: Deltaproteobacteria bacterium; assembly: GCA_019136325.1. The sequence goes on along the minus strand of JAGVUJ010000361.1, from coordinate 2,619 downwards.
GACAGCCATGATTAAACAGGCGAAGACGCGTCATCCGCATCTTCATTTTGTGACAGCCGATGCCCATGAATTGCAACTGCAGGAAACGTTTGATTACATCATTATTTCCGATGTCGTTAATGAGTTATGGGATGTTCAGGCTGTTTTGCAGAAGATATTGCCTCTGACCACGCCGAGATCGCGCATCATCATAAATTTTTACAGCCGTTTCTGGGAATTGCCACTGAACGTTGTCCGATCGTTGGGACTGGCCAAACCGATGTTGTTGCAAAACTGGCTGACCGTGGAAGATATCACGGGGTTGCTTGCTCTCGCCGGTTTCGAAGTGATTAACCACCGGGAGGAAATGATATGGCCCCTGCGCACACCCATAATCGATTCTTTGATGAATCGTTTTGTCGCCAAAATATGGCCGTTTAAAATCTTTGCGCTTACGCATTTCATCACAGCCAGGCCTTTGGCTGCTGCTTTAGATAAGAAGGAATTGCCCAGCGTATCAGTGGTGATTGCGGCACGGAATGAGTCGGGCAACATTGAACGTATTTTTGAAAGCGTTCCGGAAATGGGCAGGAAAACGGAACTGATTTTTGTTGAGGGCGGTTCCACGGATCAAACCTATGAAACCATTCAAAACGCCATCAGGAAAAATCCGCAGCGACCGGCAAAATTGTTCAGGCAAACCGGTCAGGGGAAAGGCGACGCCGTTCGTCTGGGATTCCAACAGGCCGAAGGAGATATTCTGATGATTCTTGATGCCGATCTTACCGTGCCGCCGGACGTCTTGCCCCGTTTTTATGACGTGATTTATAAAGGCCAGGCGGAATTTGTCAATGGTGTGCGCCTGGTTTATCCCATGGAAAAGGAAGCGATGCGTTTTTTTAACCTGGTGGGAAACAAATTTTTCAGTCTGATTTTTTCCTGGCTGCTGGGGCAGCCGATTAAAGATACGCTATGCGGTACGAAGGTGCTCCGCAAAACCGATTATGAAAAAATTGCAGCCAACCGTTCCTATTTTGGCGATTTCGATCCGTTCGGCGATTTTGATCTTTTATTCGGAGCCGCTAAATTGAATCTGAAGATTGTTGAAATTCCTGTTCGCTACCGGGAACGAATGTACGGAACGACCAATATCAGCCGCTGGAAACACGGTTGGCTTTTATTGAGAATGGTGTTCTTTGCTTTAAAAAGAATTAAATTTCTGTAATCTTGAAGCTTCACATGGAGCGGCTTTAACTACTGAAGAGTGAAAGTTATCAACCAAAAATAAAAATCATTTCAAAAATTAATCATAAGATTTGATTCAATGCCTGATACGATTAACATAAGCCGGAAACAGTCAATCCTTGTTGTTTTGATGCTGATGATCTTAATCCTCTGTGTTTATTGGCCGGTACAAAATTATGATTTTATTAATTTCGACGACCCTACGTATATCACAGAGAACAGTCATGTTCAGACAGGATTTAATGCAGATGGATTACGCTGGGCTTTCAGCACAAACTATTTCGGTTTATGGAATCCGATGGTTTGGCTTTCCTTTATGTTAGATTTTCATCTTTTTCATTTTAATGCCGGCGGTTATCACTGGACAAACGTGATTCTTCATATTTTTAATGCCATTTTATTGTTTTTGCTTTTTAGACATCTTACCGGGGCTATTTGGCGTAGCGCTTTTGTTGCGGCCTTGTTTGCCGTCCATCCGATGAATGTGGAATCCGTTGCCTGGGTATCTGAACGCAAAAATGTCCTGAGCACGTTTTTCTGGATACTGACGATGCTGTGTTATGTCTGGTATACGAGGAAGCCAAACTGGAAACGCTATGTGCCGATATTGATCAGTTTTGCCATGGGCCTTATGTCCAAGCCCATGCTGGTAACCCTGCCTTTTGTTTTGTTGCTCATCGATTATTGGCCGCTTAATCGAACCGCGATAGATGAGCAGCACAACACCATAAGTCACGTTGCTGCCGGTGTAGCAAAAGGAAAACTAAAATTTCTAATTTTTGAGAAAATACCTTTATTTGTTTTATCGATGATCTCGATATGGATCACGCTTTATGTTCCCCGGGAAGCTTCCGCTCCTCGAATCGAGCAAACCATAGATTCTGTTTTCAGCCAAAGGATTATAAATGCGATTTTTTCTTATGCCATGTATCTGAAAAAATTATTCTGGCCCACGGATCTTTATATCCCTTATTTGTATCTTCATATTCCCATCTGGCAAATATTTTTATCTGCTGTATTTCTAATCATTATTACAATTCTTGTCTGCAAATATTTTAAAAAATACCCTTATTTGCCTGTTGGCTGGTTTTGGTATTTGGGGACGTTGATTCCTGTCATCGGGCTTATTCAGATTGGCGAGCAAACGATGGCTGATCGTTATGCGTATGTTACAGTTATCGGATTATTCATTATGGTTGCCTGGGGCGCAGAACAGATTTCAATCAAAAAAGATATTTATAAGAAGATATTAATCGTGATGTCTTTATTAAGCATCGGTTTTCTTGCCGTTGCAGCGCATCATCAACAAAAACTATGGCAAAACTCATTTACCCTGTTTGAATACGCTCTGAAAAAAGATCCGAATAATTATGTGGCTTATGTACTGATAGGCCA
>JAGVUJ010000289.1 GCA_019136325.1 Deltaproteobacteria bacterium | reverse complement strand
GTTTTGCCTAAATACCTAAAAGGAGACATATCCTCGATTACCGCGATTGAACACGAGGCGGACTTTCAAAAGATATATCTAGCAATCACTACTGGTTCAGTGCAAGGAAAGCAAAAGATTATTACAAAGGCGAAAGAGACACCTTTTCTCAGAGCCGTCGATCTGATCGGGAATAGCACATATAAAAAACCTGGCGATGTTTATAGAGATAGTCCGGACTTACGAAGATATTTTTCGGGTATGACCAGTGTATGGTTCCTATGTGAAGAAACATTGCCTAGCGTAATTAATGCCGACTTTTTGAACGATCTCGGCATTTTTGTCATGCCACGGCGAATTCCTTATAATGGTAATTTACCGTCAGGCGTAAGAGAATATTCAACGCGTGGCGAGACAATTGAGGATTATAGCCTTCACGGGCTGGATAATTTTCTTTCTTCCTTGGAACGCAATGAAAATTTTGAAGATAAGAAGAAAGCCGCTTCCATTCTTTGGGAATATCTCAAAAAACATTTGGAATTCAATCAAGATATTTTTAGTGCCTACTATAATTGGTTTCACCGCTGTAGTAAGAGCAAACCATTTGATTCTCATATGTTGATTCTTCTTCAGAACACAAGTTGGATCCCAACGCGAGAAGGCGGAATAGAAAAACCGTTAAATGTTAACGCAGGTCAGCTTCTTGATGAATTCAAAAAAGCAGACAAATTGATTGATGCTCTCGGAATTAATCAAAATGTTGATGGGGGAGAGACATCTGAAGAGGACAAGAAACGTAAAGACGCGGCCGATATACTAGGTGTCTGCATCGAGGACATCGAATTTTTGAAGAAGCATCCAGACAAGTTTGCACAGTTGAAGACTAAAATAGAATCAGAAAATAATAAGCCAGAATTTCCTGAACAGCCGGTAACAAATCCAGAGCGTCGAAAAGAAATGATTGAAAAACAGATCGCTAATGCCCCTGATAGGGTATACGAAGATCGAGAACGCAAAGTCAGGGTGAATAAGGAAGCCATCGACCCACAGTCATGGTTAAGAAAGATGTATACAAACGATGATAACATAATGGTCTGTCAGATCTGCAAAGAAGGTATGCCCTTTAAAAAGCGAAACGGTGAGTATTACTTCGAAGCCGTGGAAGCTTTTACCAAGGATTATTTTTCTAAGGAACATGAGGCTCAGTATCTGGCTTTATGCCCGCTTTGCGCAGCAAAATACAAGGAGCTCATCAAAAAAGATGAAGATGCCATAATAAACCTGAAAGAGACCATACACAGCATGGATCAACCGGAGGTTCCCTTAAGTCTTGGAAGCGATAATATGACAGTTAAATTTGTTGGGAAACATTACAGCGATATTAAAACGATACTAAAAAAGCCGTTAACATCCTAAATATTTCATCAATAATATCATACGGATATTATTTTACGCACAGCATTTTTTGTAAACATAAGGGGTTTGAAATATCAGTTTTCTTCCAGGGTTTTGATGGTCATGCTCAAAGTTGTGTAACATAACTTCTACCGTATCTTTGATATGGTTTTGCCGACTAACCGCCATGCCGGCGTTGGGCACAGCTAAGGTAAGCGATAGCGCAACAGAGATAAACGGTATAAATACAGCGAGGTGATTAATGGCAATAAATGAAACGACCACTTATGATCATAAAGTTGAAATTCGCATACCAACCCAGTGTGGCGATTGTAAAACAACTCTTCCGGAATCATTGCGCAATTCTCTGCTGACAGATGCCAAGCGTGATTTTAGCAAATGGTTTGGTGGCTATGAAGTAGTGCGTAAGCATGGCGGTTACACTTACCCCGATGGAACACTGGCCGAAGAGGAAGTTGATGTTGTTGAAGCAAACTGCTATGCCGAAGCTCTTGAAGAACATCTGGAAGACCTGGCAATCTTCGCCGTGCGTGTGGCCAATGAATTAAGTCAGGATAGCGTGGCGCTGTCCATCGACGGCAAAATGTTTTTCTATGACCGCACGGCGGGCATCGGAAAATGCCTTCATGCTAAAAAAGGTGCGGCTCTTGCTCTTCCGTTATCTGTGCCTGAAGGACGTGCACCAAAATCAGATTTAGAGAAAATGCAGGCTCTCTATGCCGCCCTCGATAACCGCAAATTCAATATAAACTCTGCAAAATTAATTTTCAATAATCTACTCAGCTATGATCCGACCGATGAAGCGCTTCCCTGGCGGGATTGGCCGAATGATCTTCGGGACAGATTGAAAGATGCGCCCCAGGTTATTGCCTATGAGCGGGGATTTAAAATTGTTTACCTGAATCAGTCCGCCAATCAATTATCGCGGGGGACGACAAGGGCGGTCATTTCACGCATTCTTCGGGATAACGCCAATTCCTTCTATGGCCTGTTTATCGTGTCTAATGACGCCGGCGATGAATGGGCGCTGGTCAATGCCCGTATTGCCGATGGTAAAGCCAGCCGCCTCATCCTGCGCAGCATACCTGTAGGCACGGGCAAGGGCGCGCGAACGGCGACCGACCGTCTTATTCTGGTTGATCTCGATGGACGTGAAAAACTGACCGCGCAGCAAATTCAGGAACTCCATGACGGCGCTTTTGATGTCGAAGGGGTTTCCAATGAATTCTATAAAAAAATTGCCGCCTGGTATTTCTGGGCGCAGGATCACCGCGGCGTCATTTACCCGCGCAGCGTTACTTCGGAAGCCGATAAATCCATTTTCTTCATCCGCCTCCTAACCCGTCTGATTTTCTGCTGGTTCATGCGGCAAAAGGGGCTTATTCCCAGGGAACTGTTCGATTTGAACTTCATCAAAGAACAGTTGGAAGATACCGGTCATAAATCCGGTACGTATTACAAAGCCATTTTGCAGAATCTGTTTTTCGCCACGCTCAACCGTGAAATAAAAGAGCGGTCTTTCCGTCGAAAATATGAAACGAGCCGTGACGGCAATTACGGTGTGACCACGCTTTATCGCTATGCCGACCTGATGAATAATCCGGATGGGATGCTGGATATCTTTAAAAAAGTGCCTTTCGTCAACGGTGGTTTGTTTGAGTGTCTGGATGATACCAGCAAAAAGCCGGAAGTCCGTCTGGATGACTTTTCAGAAAACGCTAAAAACAATATCTGCATTCCCAACGAATTGTTTTTTGGTCAGGAGCGTGATGTCGATTTAAGCAAAGCTTTCGGCGATAAAAAACATAAAAAAGATTCCGTTGCTGGGTTGATTCATATCCTCAATCAGTACCAGTTTACCGTACAGGAAAATACGCCGCTGGATCAATCCGTCGCGCTTGATCCCGAGCTGTTGGGCAAGGTGTTTGAAAACCTGCTTGCGTCCTACAACGAAGAGACAAAAACCACGGCCCGTAAGGCGCTGGGCGCGTTCTACACGCCGCGGGAAATTGTTGAATACATGGTGGATGAATCGCTGCTGGCTTACCTTAAGGTCAAACTGGCTGATTCCTCAGACGCAATGGACGAAAAACTGCGCAAATTAATAGGCTATAATGACGAAGCGCATGGTTTCCCCGATGAGAAAGTTAATGTTTTAATCAGCGCCATTGACCATCTTAAGGCGCTAGACCCGGCGGTCGGCTCCGGCGCTTTTCCGATGGGCATGCTGCACAAGCTGGTGCATATACTCGGCAAGATCGATCCCGGCAATGAAAAATGGAAACAAAGGCAGCTTGCAAAAATGGACGATGTTGAGCTGCGGGAACAGGCTGAACGAGCGTTTCGGGATAATCCTGCCGATTATGGACGCAAACTTTACCTTATTCAAAACTGCATCTATGGTGT
>JAGVUJ010000308.1 GCA_019136325.1 Deltaproteobacteria bacterium | reverse complement strand
GTAGAAAATAGAATTGCCCCGTTTTGTGTCGAAAACCAGACCGGCGTTTTTCAAAACGCTCAAATGCTTGGAAATTGTTGATATGTCTGCTCCGATCATTTCCGTCAGCTCATTTACACAGCATTCACGATTGCTTAGTTCCTCAATGATAAAAAGCCTGCTGGGGTGCGCCATGGCTTTGATGATTTTTGCCCTCGCTTCGTGTCGTGTTTTCATGTTAATTTTCATAAAGATCTCCTTAAACTATTTGGCAATATAGCCAAATAGCCAAGATATGTCCAGAGGCAAATTATTTTTTTTATTCCGGCCTAGGTTGGAATCCATTATTCTTTCCGACTCGTAAAAATGTAAGATTCTTCATTGACGCCTATTTTTTTAAATGTATCATCCAAAACAGGGGGTAAATATGACAAAAATATTAATCGTTTATCATTCGCAGACAGGTAAAACCCGGCAGATGGCCGACACCTTCGCCGAATGGGTGGATAAAAAGTTATTATTTGCCTGATCCTTGCTCGATTTTTATAAATCAAATGGGCATTTTTAAAACGGACCCTTTATGTGCTTCTTACAACATTAATTATTATATTGACTCGCTATTTTCTTTTTTCTATAGTTTTAAGGAAAAGGAATCCATCTCACAAATCCAAAAAAAGGATCCAAATCATGAAAAAGTTGATATTGCTTTATATTGCCCTTCTTGTTTTGTTCCCTTGTGAAGTTCTGTCGGCAAATTACACGGGCAAAGCCATTCGGGCAAAACTGGCTTCAGAGGAAATCGACGGCGATTTTATGACTGTCTGGGCCGGGAAATTTTCCGAACACATGAAACAGTGGTCCGGCGGTAAAATCCGCATTGATGTGTATCCCTACGGCACCCTGGGCAATACCGGGGACATTAATGAACTTGCACAAATGGGTATTGTTCAGTTTGTTTTTTCCGATCATGCGTGGATAAGTTCATTTGTTCCTCAAGCGCAGGCTTTGGCGCTGAATTATATTTTCCCGCCGGAAAAAGTTCCCGAGATACTGGAATGGATGGTCAGAGAAGGCGAGTTTATGCCGCTTTTGGAAAAAGCCTTTCGTCAAAAAGGATTGGTTCCTCTTTCGATCATGTTTGAAGGCTGGCAGTGGGTTAGTGCGAAGAAACAAATTAGATCATTAGACGCGATGCAAGGTGTAAAACTGCGTTTAATGTCTTCTAAAATGCTGGTGGAAAATTATAAAGCCTATGGAGCAAGCCCGACTCCCATGACTTACGGAGAGGTATACAGCGGATTGCAAATGGGACTGATCGATGCTCAGGTGAATCCATTGTTTGCCGCCCACAGCATGAAATTCTATGAAGTTCAAGATCATTTTATTCAATTAAAAAACGAACCGTTCATCAGTATCCCTACCGTAAATAAAAAATATTTTGACAGTTTACCGGCTGACGTACAGAAAGAAATACGTCAGTTTTGGATAAACGCAATTATTCCGGCCGGTCATTGGATAAACCAACGTAACGCGATGGATATGAAAAAAATGAAGTCTGCTAAACCGTCTTTGGAATTTTATGTTTTGAACGATAAAGCTGTTTCCAAGTTCAAGGCTAAGGCAAAAAAAGTTCATCCTGTTTTTATTGAAATAGGCGGTAAAGGTGCGCGGGAAATTCTCGATGCTCTGATCAATGACATTGCCAATGCAAAAAAAGCGCTTAAACTTCATTAACAAATTATCATGCGCAGTTAAAATGTTCGATTGCATCAGTGTTTAGTCGTTGTTGTTCCAAGGGGTGTTCATGAAAACAAATCATTCACAATCATGGATCATCGATCGAATGAAAAGATTCAACAGAAACGTTGGGCGGATAATAAACGCGATCGAAATATCCATCCTTGTCTTTTGTGTCGCTACCCTGGCTGTTTTATTAATTGTCAATGTTTTTGCCCGCACTTTTTTCCAGAGCATTTACTTTGCGGAAGAGGTTGCCACGTTTCTGGTTATTCTCATGACCTTTACCGGCGTTAGCTATGCTGTTCGTAAAGCCCGCCATATCCGCATGGGCGCATTTCTGGATGCCATGCCACCGAAGTTGGAAAAAACCTTTATCATCATCATATCGTTGATCAGCGCGATGGTCATGGCCATTATGGCTTGGGCGTCATGGGAATACCTGCTCAATGCCATGTCGCAAAAGCATATGACGCCTGCCTTGCGGGTTCCCAAATGGACATTTTATGTTATCATTCCCATCGGTTTCGGATTGGCGTGTATTCAATATCTCAGGACCGTGCTCAAGAATTTCGTCGAACCGGACCCTTGGCAGTCTCCGGACCAAAAGAGCGAATATAAAGACGAGACCATACCGGGAGAAACGTCGTGAAAATTTTCGGTTTGACACTCGTCGCGATGCTTCTCTTCGGGTTTCCTTTTATGGTCACCCTTTTGGGTTCAATCATCCTGTATATATTCATTTACATGCCGGAGATTGCGCCGAAAATGTTACTCGTTATGGTGCAACAGGTATTAACGGGGGTGACCGTTCCGGCTCTCGTTTGCGTACCCATGTTTATTCTTGCGGCAGACATTATCACATCCGGAGAGTCGGCTGACCGTCTCATCAGAATGATAAAAGTTTTTGTAGGGCACCTTCCCGGCGGACTGCCAATCACAACGAACGCCAGTTGCACGCTGTTCGGTGCGGTATCCGGTTCCACACAGGCAACGGTGGCGGCTATCGGCGGTACCATGCGGCCCATGCTTTTACAGGCAGGCTATAAAAGTTCATTTACGCTGGGGTTGATCATCAACGCCAGTGACATCGCTTTTCTAATTCCGCCCAGCATCGGATTCATCGTGTTTGGCGTAGCGACCAACACATCCATTGGAATGCTTTTTCTGGCCGGCATTATCCCGGGATTAATGATTCTGTTGTTGTTTTCCGTTTATTGTTATGTTTATTCCAGGATAAAAAAAATCCCGACGTTGCCCAAATCGGACTGGTCAGAAAGATGGTCTGCGATTAAGGAAGGTCTGCCAGTCATGGGGTTTCCTGTGATTATCGTAGGCGGTATTTACTTGGGATTGTTCAGCCCAACTGAAGCGGCGGCTGCATCAGTGCTGTATGCCATCCTTTTAGAAACGCTCATTTATAAAAGTCTTTCGCTTCAACGCCTGACAGAAGCTTTTTTACGAACCAGCGTCATCACCGGGGTTGTCTTCATTCTGGTGGGTGCCGGACAGGCGTTTTCTTTTTTATTAGGATTTTTGCAAATTCCGGCCGCTCTTCTTCCTCCTCTGTTTGGGGAAGAACCTTCCATGCTAAAGGTCATTCTAATTATCGTCTTCGTTTACTTTGTTGCCTGCATGTTTGTGGATCCCATTGTCGCAATTTTTATTCTCAGCCCGGTATTGCAGCCTTACGCAACCGGCGCCGGCGTTGATCCGATTTTACTTGGCACTTTAGTAACACTACAGGCTGCCATCGGCTCGGCAACACCTCCTTTCGGGTGCGATATATTCACCGCCCAACTGATTTTCAGGCGACCGTACATCGAAGTCATCGGTCATGCCTTGCCGTTTTTGCTTATATTAATTCTTGCAACAATTATTCTGATTGCTTTTCCTGAGATCGCGCTGTTTCTGCCCAAAATGGCAATGGCGGGATAGGAGCAATAAGATATGAAAAGCTGGAATCCGGAACGGGTATCCCGCTTTTTTGTTTTATGATTATTATGGAAATGGCATCGTCTGAAGCGCGTTAGTGATGGTGTGCTTTTGCGTATCCTCTGTCGGCGGAGTTATGGAGAGTGGATGTGTTAATATAG
>JAGVUJ010000112.1 GCA_019136325.1 Deltaproteobacteria bacterium | reverse complement strand
ATCCAGCGGATTCTGGGTGACAAAATAAACGCCCACACCCTTGGAACGAATCAGACGGACAACCTGCTCGATTTTTTCCAGAAGCGCCTTGGGCGCGTCGCTGAACAAAAGATGCGCTTCATCAAAAAAGAAAACCAGCTTGGGCTTTTCGGGATCGCCGATTTCCGGCATCTGCTCAAACAACTCAGCCAGCATCCAGAGCAGAAACGTCGAATAGAGTTTGGGATTGTTGTAGAGCTGATCAGCAGCCAGAATGTTCATGACACCGCGTCCCTCGCCGTCCGTCTGGATCAAATCTGCAATATCCAGCATCGGTTCGCCAAAGAATTTATCGCCACCCTGCTCTTCGATAGTCAGAAGACCACGTTGTATCGCGCCGATGGAAGCGGTGGAAATATTTCCGTATTCCGTCTTGAATTTTTTGGCATTATCCCCCACGAATTGAACCATGGCCCGCAAGTCTTTCAGGTCGATCAGCAGCAATCCATTGTCGTCGGCGATTTTGAAGACAATCTGAAGAACGCCGGATTGCGTGTCGTTAAGATTGAGCAGACGCGCCAAAAGCAATGGCCCCATATCGGATATGGTTGCGCGCACCGGATGACCGGACTTTCCGTACACGTCCCAGAAAACCGTCGTATTGGAACGGGGCGTAAATTCCTTGACGCCAATGCCTTCGAGCCTTTTGAGCAGTTTTTCCGAAGAGACGCCGGATGCCCCGATGCCGGAGAGGTCTCCCTTAACGTCGGCCATAAAAACCGGAACGCCGATTGAGGCGAAGGATTCGGCCATTTTTTGCAATGTCACGGTTTTCCCGGTTCCCGTTGCGCCGGTAATCAGTCCATGCCGATTGGCCATTTGCGGTAAAAGTGTAATTTCCTTGCCCTGTGACATGGCAATAACGAGCGGTGTAGTCATAGTGACTCCTTGTTGGGTGGTTTTATTTATAGTGCGAAAAATTATAGGAAGAACTAAAACATATGTCAATCATGAAAAAATTTAATAATTTTCCTTGACAAACAATAATTCATGGCTTAATCACTATTAAAACGATAGTAATGGTAGTAATTACATAAAGGATGAAAAGATGAAGCTTTCAACAAGAACGCGCTACGGGGTCAGATTGATGACGGCGTTGGCCCGTAATTACGGCAAAGAACCTGTTTTTCTTAAAGATATTGCCAGAGGAGAAAATATTTCCGAGAAGTATTTGAGCCTGATTATTATTCCGTTACGGGGCGTTGGTCTGGTCAGTTCGGTTCGTGGCGCATACGGCGGCTATAATCTGACCAAAGAACCCTCGCAGATAACCTTAAAGGAAATAGTGGATGTTCTGGAAGGGGACTGTTCTCTGGTTGATTGTGTGAAAAATCCCGCTTCCTGTCCCCGTGTGCCGACATGCGCCAGCCATGATGTCTGGGCGATTATCGGCGGGAAAATTTCGGAAACCTTGAGCTCGATTACCCTCGATCAACTGGTAAAGATGAATCAGGAGAAAGAGGGAAATGCGGCGATGCAGCATATTTGAAGATAATTTGAAAAAGGAACTGCCAAAGGAACAATGATGGGTAAAAAAGTTTTAGTGGCGATGAGCGGCGGTGTTGATTCATCTGTAGCCGCGCTGCTGCTCAAAAATGAAGGTTACGATGTTTCCGGCGTGACGATGTGCCTGGGCATCTCAACCGAAGATGACGCGAAATGCTGCGGAGCTTCCGCGGTTGATGACGCCAAAAGAGTCTGTGACCGCATCCGGATTCCGCATTATGTTTTCGATTACGCGGCACAGCTTGAAGAGAAGGTAATAGCGAAATTCATCAGCGAATACAAAAAAGGCAGAACGCCGAATCCCTGCGTGGAATGCAACCGCCATTTGAAATTCGGCACGCTTTTGGACAAGGCGCTGACGCTCGGCTTTGATTATCTGGCTACTGGCCACTATGCGGCCATTGAAAAAAATGAAAACGGCTATTGTCTGAAAAGACCAAAAGACAAAAGGAAAGATCAGACCTATTTTCTCTATTCCATCCCTTATGAGAGGCTGGAAAACATTTTGTTCCCTCTCTCTCATTTCACGAAGGACGAGGTGAGAGATTTAGCGAAACAAAATTCCCTGCCCGTAGCGGAAAAGCAGGAGAGTCAGGATATTTGTTTTGTGACGCAGAAAAACTATCAGGAATTTCTCCTGAGTCGCGGACACGAATTTAAGCCGGGTCCGATTGTCAACATGCAGGGGAAAATCATGGGCACGCATCGAGGGATTGTTTCCCACACCATCGGTCAACGCGGCGGCCTCGGTATCAGCCATCCCACGCCGCTGTACGTTGTATCCATTGATCCGGTTAAAAACCGTATCGTTGTCGGTGAAAAGAAAGATTTAATGGCCAAGGGGCTGACGGCGGGAGATGTGAACATGTTGGTTGAAAAATGGCCAAATCAGGTGTACGCAAAAATCAGATACCGGAAAAAGGAAGTGCTTTGCGAAGTAAAAGAAGAAAATAAAGGATTAAAAGTAATTTTTGCCGAAGAACAGGAGGCCATCACTCCCGGTCAGTCCGTCGTCTTTTACGACCACGACCGCGTCCTGGGAGGCGGAATCATAGATGAGGTGTTGCATGGAACTGATTAAAGAAATCAACCGGCTGAAAAAAGAAAGAAACGCCGTCATTCTGGCGCATAATTACCAGTTGCCCGAGGTGCAGGATATCGCCGACTACGTGGGCGATTCTCTGGGATTGAGTATTGAGGCCTCCAAAACCGACGCTCGCGTGATTGTCTTTTGCGGCGTTTATTTCATGGCGGAAACGGCGAAGATTCTATCGCCGGACAAAACTGTTTTGATTCCCGATAAAAATGCGGGCTGTCCGATGGCGGATATGATTACCGCCGAAGAACTCCGCAAGCTCAAATCGCGGCATCTGCAGGCCAAAGTTCTTTGTTACGTGAACACCACGGCGGCGGTCAAAGCCGAATGCGACGTCTGCTGTACGTCGGGAAATGCCGAAAAGATTGTGCGCGAGGCTTTTCACGGGGATGATGAAATTATTTTTGTTCCCGATCAATATCTCGCCGGTTATATCGCAAAGCGGGCGGGCTGCGAATTTATTTTATGGAAAGGATTCTGCCCTTCGCACGTGAAAATACTGCCGGAAGACATCGCGAGGGAAAGAACGTGGCATCCAAACGCGGAAGTTCTGGTACACCCGGAATGTCCGCCGAGCATTACGTCTTTGTCCGACCGGGTTTTATCCACGGAAGGAATGTGCCGCTACGTCAAAGAATCGAAGACGCGCGAATTTATCATCGGGACGGAAATCGGCATTCTTCATCGGATGCGAAAGGAAAATCCCGGAAAAGTGTTTTATCCCGCATCGGAACGGGCAACGTGTCCGAATATGAAGCTGACGACGCTGGAAAAAGTCTTATGGTCTCTGGAGGAAATGGGGTTCGAAGTAACCGTGCCCGCGGACATCATGCAAAAAGCAAAGACCTGTCTGCAAAGAATGATTGATTACAAACCATAAGCAATGCTGAAAAAGGAGCAAACTCAATGAGCAAAAATGATGCAAAATTAAAAATAGAAACGCTGGCGCTGCATGGCGGGCAGGAATCTGATCCAACAACCGGTGCGCGCGCCGTGCCGATTTATCAGACAACATCGTATCAGTTTAAAGACACCGAACACGCGGCCAATCTTTTCGGCCTCAAGGAGTTCGGCAATATTTACACGCGTCTGATGAACCCGACCACCGATGTTCTGGAAAAGAGAATCGCTCTGCTGGACGGCGGCGTGGGAGCGCTGGCGGTAGCCAGCGGCCAGTCGGCCATTACGCTGGCGCTGCTGAATATCGCACAGGCCGGCGACGAAATCGTTTCGGCGGACAATCTCTACGGCGGCACATACAATCTTTTTCATTACACGTTTGCCCGCTTCGGAATTAAGGTCAAGTTTGTCAAATCCAATGATCTTGAGGCTTTCCGGAAGGCCATTACGCCGCAGACAAAAGCGATCTACGCGGAGTCCATCGGCAATCCCAAACTGGATGTAGCCGACATCGAAGGTCTCGCCGGTGTGGCGCATCAAAACGGCATCCCGCTGGTTCTCGATAATACCGTCTCGCCTTATCTGCTGCGCCCGATTGATTTCGGCGCGGATATCGTTGTTTATTCGGCGACAAAATTTATCGGCGGTCACGGCACATCGCTGGGCGGTTTAATTGTTGATTCGGGGAAATTCGACTGGACCAACGGCAAATTTCCGCTCATTGCCGATCCCGATCCCAGCTATCACGGAATCAATTTTGTGGAAGCGCTGAAACAAAATGGCAACATTGCCTACATCATCAAAGCCCGTGTGACGCTGCTGCGCGATCTGGGACCTGCTCTTTCGCCGTTTAACGCGTTTCTATTCCTGCAGGGGCTGGAAACAATCCATTTGAGAATGATTCGTCATTCTGAAAACGCCCTGGCTGTGGCCGGCTTCCTCGAGAAACATCCGAAAGTCAGTTGGGTCAACTATCCGGGACTTCCATCCAGTCCGGAACAACCGCGGGTGAAGAAATATCTGCCCCAAGGCGCGGGGGCGATTATCGGGTTCGGCATCAAAGGAGGTGCGGAAGCGGGAAAGAAGTTTATCGAATCACTGGAACTGGTTTCTCATCTGGCGAATGTGGGCGATGCGAAAACGCTGGCGATTCATCCGGCAACGACAACGCATCAGCAGTTATCCGCTGAGGAACAGTTAGCCACAGGTGTAACGCCTGATTTCATCCGTCTTTCCGTAGGATTGGAACATATTGACGACATCAAAAACGATATCGAACAGGCTTTGTCCAGTGTATGATGAAAGGAGAATTTTATGTACAGAATATTTGATGATATTACCAAAACGGTAGGCAATACGCCTCTGGTGCGTCTTAACCGAATAAAACAGGAACTGGACGCGGATATTCTTGTTAAACTGGAATCCTTCAATCCGCTCTCCAGCGTCAAGGACAGAATCGGCGTGGCGATGATCGAGGCGGCGGAAAAAGCCGGTCTGATCAAACAGGACAGCGTGGTTATCGAACCGACCAGCGGCAATACGGGCATTGCGCTGGCCTTTGTCTGCGCGTCCAAAGGTTATCGTCTGATTCTCACGATGCCGGACACGATGAGCATGGAGCGCAGGCAACTGCTTTCCATTCTGGGGGCGGAACTGGTTTTAACCGAAGGCGCCAGGGGCATGAAAGGCGCCATCGAAAAGGCGGAAGCACTGGCGGCAGAAAGCCCGAACAGTTTTATGCCTCAGCAATTTAAAAATCCGGCCAACCCGGAAATTCACCGCCGGACGACGGCGCTGGAAATCTGGAACGATACGGACGGTAACGTCGATTATATCGTTGCCGGCGTCGGCACGGGCGGCACGGTTACCGGCATCGGGGAGGTTCTGAAACAGAAGAAACCTTCTTTGAAAATCATTGCCGTGGAGCCGGTCGATTCTCCGGTGCTTTCCGGCGGTAAACCCGGACCGCACAAGATTCAGGGAATCGGCGCGGGATTTGTGCCGGATGTTCTAAGGAAGGATGTGATTGATGACATTATCCAGGTGGCTCACGAAGAAGCCGGAGAGACGGCGCGAAGAATTGCCAGGGAAGAAGGGATTCTGGTCGGTATTTCCAGCGGCGCGGCTTTGTGGGCGGCGCTGAAAGTCGGCGCAACGGAAGAGGCAAAAGGCAAAACCATTGTCGTTATCCTTCCTGATACGGGGGAGCGCTATTTATCGACCTGGCTGTTTCAGAAGTCTTAATACCCCCCCTCCCTTCCCTCGAGGGGAGAGGATTAAGGTAAGGTGATTGAAAACATTGCTTAATATGAAAAAAACGAAAAACGAAAATGTAAATAATAATTCTATAGGCGTTGTGGAAACGCAGTATCACACGATTGCCGGGCAGGGCGACGAACTTAGTCTGGAAAGCGGCGAAAAACTCGGCCCGGTGACCCTTGCTTATGAGACATACGGAAACCTGAATGCTGATAAATCCAACGCGATTCTTGTTTTGCATGCGCTTTCCGGCGATGCCCATGCGGCGGGACTATCTCTTGAAGATCACAGTGTGGGCTGGTGGAATGACATGATCGGTCCCGATAAGGCTTTCGATACCCACCGGTATTTTGTCATCTGCTCGAATGTGATTGGCGGCTGCAAAGGATCCACCGGGCCTTCTTCCATCAATCCGGCTACGGGAAAACATTACGCCCTGGACTTCCCTTTTATCACCGTTGCCGATATGGTGCACGCCCAGCGCCGTCTCATAGATTATTTTGGCATAGACAAGCTGTTATGTGTTGCCGGCGGTTCCATGGGAGGCATGCAGGCTCTGCAATGGGTATCCTCTTATCCGGAAAAAGTAAGATCGGCTGTGGTCATTGCTTCAACTTTGAAACATTCTCCCCAGCAGATTGCCTTTAACGAAGTTGTCCGGCAGTCCATTATGGCGGATCCTTCCTGGTATGAGGGGAGTTACTACGAATACGGACAGCCGAAGAAGGGGTTGTCGGTTGCCCGCATGATCGGTCATATCACGTTCATGAGCGATAAATCCATGGAGGAGAAATTTTCCCGGCGCCAGAAAAGCGATAAATTCAGCTTTGGATTCGATCCTGCTTTTGAGGTGGAAAAATATCTGCATTACCGGGGATTGAACTTTGCCCAGCGCTTTGACGCCAATTCCTATCTCTACATTACCAAGGCGATAGATTATTTTGACATGTCCGGCCTGAATCTGATTCCGCTGGGGAAAACAGTGGACACCCGGTTTCTGATTATTTCCTTCAAGTCGGACTGGCTCTATCCGTCCTATCAATCTCAGGACATCGTCCGCCTGTTGAAAAAGAGGCACGCCGACGCGACGTATTGTGAATTGAATTCCACCTATGGACATGACGCTTTTCTGGTGGAAATCAATGAACAGACGACTTTAATAAAACATTTTTTGGATAAAACTTTTAATGGATACATGGTGGCGGGCAAACATGGCAGATGAAAAGATTCATCTTGATCATAATATAATTTATTCGATTGTTGAACCGGAATCACGGGTTCTGGATCTGGGATGCGGACAAGGCGATCTGCTGTATCCTCTTGTGCGCGACAAGCGCATCCGGGCGCAGGGCATTGAGCTGGACGACCAGGCGATTCAGGAATGCGTCAGGAAAGGATTGAGCGTTTTTCAGGATGATATTGAGAAAAGTCTGCGGGAATATCCCGATGATTCGTTCGATTACGTCATTTTAAATCAGAGCATGCAGGAAGTCAGAAAAGTCGATTGCGTTATTGGTGATGCCCTGCGTATCGGCACGAAGGTCATCGTCGGATTTCCCAATTTCGCCTATTTCAAATCGCGTTTCGCGCTTTTTTTCCGCGGAAGATCTCCGGTGACAAAATCGCTGCCCTATCTCTGGTACGATACGCCCAATGTGCGTTTTTTGAGCATTAAGGATTTTAAAGATTTCTGCGCAGAGAAAAATATCCGGATCGTGGAATCCTATTATCTTGGAGAAAAATCAACCGTGAGGCTCATGCCGAACCTTTTTGCTTTGAACGCCGTTTTTGTTTTAACGAAGAAAAAATGATAAATCAGGGTTGAAATCATATATAATGGTGAATATCTTACGTTTATGTTAATTAAAGCGTAACCGGTTGATTTAAAGATGTAAAAACAGCCTTTAAGGAGTATTTATGTGGGACTACACCGATAAAGTGAAAGAGCACTTTCTTAACCCGCGCAATGTGGGCGATGTGGAGAAACCGGACGGCGTGGGCGAGGTCGGCTCGCTGGCCTGCGGCGACGCGCTGAAACTGACCTTCAAGCTGGATGAAAACAAGCGCATTAAGGAGGCCAAGTTTAAAACCTTCGGCTGTGCCAGTGCGATTGCTTCTTCGTCGGCTCTGACGGAAATGATAAAGGGCATGACGGTCGAAGAGGCGCTCAAAGTGAGCAATCAGGATATCGCGCAGTATCTGGGCGGCCTGCCGGATGAAAAAATGCACTGTTCGGTCATGGGCAAGCAGGCGCTGGACAAGGCGGTGGAAAATTACCGCGGCGCTCCGTCGCTGGAACCGGGAGCGAAAATCATCTGCGAATGTTTCGGCGTGACCGATAAGGAAATTGAACGCGCCATCCGCGAAAACAATCTGGCCACGGTCGAAGATGTTACCAATTACACCAAGGCCGGCGGCGGCTGCGGAAATTGCCACGACGCCATTGCCCAGCTTCTGGAAAGGGTGAAGGCCGAGCCGAAAACCGATGCCAAACCGAAGCTCACGAACATCCAGAAGATCCGCCTGATCGAAGAAACTATTGAGCGTGAAATTCGTCCGTCACTCAAGCACGACGGCGGCGATATCGAAATCATCGATATTATCGGCAACCGCGTGATCGTGGCGTTGCGGGGAGCCTGCTCAACCTGCAAGGCGTCGAACATCACCCTGAAGGATTTTGTCGAGCACCGGTTGAGGGAACTGATTTCACCGGACATTACCGTTGAGGAGGCATCAAAATGAAAACCATTTATCTGGATAACAACGCGACGACCAAAGTCGCCGATGAAGTTCTGGAAGTGATGCTTCCTTATTTTACGCAATTGTACGGCAATCCCTCGAGTATGCATACCTTCGGCGGTCAGGTCGGCCAGAGAATCCGTGACGCGCGAGAGCAGGTGGCGGCGCTTCTGGGCGCCCTGCCGGAGGAAATTATCTTTACCAGCTGCGGCACGGAAAGCGACAATGCCGCCATTCACTCCGCGCTGCTGACCAGGCCCGATAAAAAGCATATCGTGATCAGCCGAGTGGAACACCCGGCCATCCGCGCGCTGTGCTCGCATCTGGGAACGCAGGGTTACAAAATAACCGAACTGCCGGTGAATAAAAACGGACTTCTGGATCTGGAGAATCTGGAAAATAGTCTGACACCCGACACGGCGATTGTCAGCCTGATGTGGGCCAATAATGAAACCGGGGTTATCTTTCCGGTCGAGGAGGCGGCCAGGCTGGCGCACGACAAAGGCATTCTTTTTCACACCGACGCGGTGCAGGCCGTTGGAAAAATCCCCATCAATATGAAAAACAACGCCATTGATATGCTCTCCATCTCGGGGCACAAACTGCATGCTCCGAAGGGAATCGGCGTTCTTTACATCCGGCGCGGAACCAAGTTTTCGCCGTTTCTGATCGGCGGCCACCAGGAAAAGGGGCGGCGCGGCGGAACGGAGAATGCGGCGGGCATCGCCGGTCTGGGCAGGGCCTGCGAGTTGGCTGCAAAAAATATGGATACGGAAAATAATCGGGTCAAACGTCTGCGGGACAAGCTCGAATCAGAGCTATTAAAGAAAATCCCGCAGAGTCGCGTCAATGGCGATATTGAAAACCGTCTGCCCAACACCACCAACATCAGCTTTGAATACGTGGAGGGTGAAGCCATTCTGCTGCTGATGAATGAACTGGGCATCTGCGCTTCGTCCGGGTCGGCCTGCACGTCCGGATCATTGCAGCCGTCGCATGTGCTACGCGCGATGGGGGTGCCGTTTACGATGGCGCACGGGTCTATCCGGTTCAGCTTGAGCGTTTATAATACCGAAGAGGAAGTGGATTTCGTCATCGAGAAAATGCCGGCCATCATCGAACGGCTGCGGGGCATGTCGCCCTTCTGGAATCAGGCGGGTCAGGCCTGCACGAATCAATAGGAGTTTATTTATGAAACGCTTGAAAAACGGCGACACATGCAAAAATGAAATTAAATCGGCGAAGAATTTTCGCAAGGAAGTGCCCTCTATTGTTGACGAACTCGTCGCATCTTGCAGCAGCGCCGGATGCTTCGATCACGTCAGCGCCGAGCCGATTCCGCACCGCGAAGCCATCATCGACATTCTTCACCGTTTGGCGCTGGTTCTATATCCGGGATATTTTATCCGCACGCGCCTGGATTCCGTCAATCTGGAATATTATCTCGGACAGCAGATGACCGCCTTGTATGAGACGCTTTCCGAGCAGATTATCCTGGCCATTCGTCATGACTGCATCCGCCATAATAAGCCCTGTGTTCAATGCGAACCGCTGGGGCATCAGTTGACCGTGGAATTCCTCCGCAAACTGCCGGCGCTGCGGATGATGCTCGCCATGGATATCCGCGCCTCTCTGGAAGGCGACCCGGCGGCAAAGGGTTACGATGAAATCATCTTCAGCTATCCGGGTATCCGCGCCATCACGGTTTACCGGATCGCCCATGAACTTTACCACCTCAATATTCCCCTGATACCGAGAATCATGACGGAATACGCGCACAGCCGCAACGGTATTGACATCCATCCGGCGGCGCATATCGGCGAGAGTTTCTTTATTGACCACGGCACCGGCGTGGTCATCGGCGAAACATGTGTCATCGGCAACCGTGTGCGCATTTATCAGGGCGTTACGCTGGGCGCGATTTCCCTGTCCAAGGCGGAATGCCGGAAACTCAGATCAAAAAAGCGCCATCCGTCCATTGAAGACGACGTGATTATTTATGCCAATGCCACGATTCTGGGGGGCGATACGGTGGTCGGCGCCCGTTCCGTTATCGGCGGTAACGTCTGGCTGACTCATTCTGTCCCGCCGGACACGGAGGTGTTCATTAAGAAACAGGATCTGATTTTCGGCGCGAAGCAGTACAAGAAACAGGCGGGCAAACAGAAACTGCGCCAAGAATAACGCAACACATATATCGGACATAAAGACATGGACGAAAAATTATTTTCTCATTTTGAAATAAAAGAAATTATTTCCGATAAAGGCGCGGTCCGACTGCTCGATGGCGCGAAAGACGTCATCGGTGAAATATCGCTCAAAATCTTCATCAACGGCACGGAATACGCCTCGCTTTTGTGTCTCAATCAACTGACGGAAGAACTGGCGCTTGGTTTTCTCTATAGTGAAGGGGTCATCGATACCATCGAGGATGTCGCCTCCATTTCCTATAACGAGCGGCTCTTTGCGGTGATGATTAATCTTGCGGAAGGCAAGTCCGTCGAAAAGTGCGAGAGTCTACGGAGTGTCACGTCCGGCTGCGGCAAATGCTTTACCTATATCAACCCGCTGAAGCATGATAAATTTGTTGCATTATCCGGCGATAAAATATTTTCGTTGAGCGCTATCCTACAGGCCATGAAAGATTTTGAGCGTCGCTCGGAAATATACAAAACCGTCGGCGGTGTACACAGCGTGTTGTTTCAGCACGATGAATTTACCGTATTCAACGAGGACATCGGGAGGCACAACTGCTTTGATAAAATAAACGGCGTGCTGCTGAAAAACAAAAAAATGGACCTCGTTAAAGATGGATTATTGTTTGTCAGCGGCAGGGTGTCTTCGGAAATCATCACCAAGGTTATCAGAATGGGTGTACCGGTGCTCGTTTCCAGAGCAACGCCGACAGCGGCCGCGGTCAATCTGGCCCGGGAATATAACGTGACGCTGTTGGGGTATGTAAGAAAAGAATCCGGATTTGTCTATTCGGGTGAAAATCGCTTAAGTTAAACAGGTGCTGACGTGAAAACATTACAAGGGAAAATTCTGGCGGTGAATGTCTCTCAGAATAAGGGAGAAAAGAAGAACAACATTGCCTGCGGCTTGTTTCTGGAAAACCTGGGACTGAAAAACGATGCTCACGCCCAAGCCGATATTATCCGGCAGGTCAGTCTGCTGGCCAAAGAAAGCTTTGAGAAAATCAGAGCAAAGGGACTTGATGTCCAGTATGGAGATTTCGCGGAAAATTTGACGACCGAAGGCATTGATCTGCCGTCGCTGCCCGTCGGCACAAAATTAAAAGTCGGCGACGGGGTGCTTTTGGAGGTTTCGCAAATCGGCAAGGTCTGTCACAACCGATGCAATATTTTTTATACGGTTGACGATTGCGTCATGCCCAGAGAGGGCATCTTCGCTAAAGTTCTGGCCGGCGGTGAAATAAAAGTAAGTGACAGGATGGAAGTTGTCGAATGAGGCAGACGGAGTGATAACCGCGACCATTTTGGCGTTTATTATTTATCCCGCAATCTACATGATCTGGCGGGGAAGATCATTGCAGAAGCAATAACGACATTTATAAAAGAAAGAGGATAGCATTATCAATTACGGCCGACGTTCTTATGCAGATGATTGATAATGTCGAATTTCAAAAAATCGCAGAGGCGGTATCCTCAGTATGCTGAGGTTCCACCAAATATTGAGGGCAAAAGAATCACCCCTTGCTTTTAGTAGTTCACTCTCGTTAATCTAACCAATTGTTAATAAATAATAAATTAATATTTTACTTCTCCTCGGTTATTGGCACGCCACTTGCGTTTGCTATTCCACACGAGAACACGACCAAACTATTCTATTGATTGAGAAAGGCGGATTAAAGCTAAACAGGTCATCCTGAACGATGACCTGGAAAGGGGTGAAAGTAAATGAAGAAGATTTATTTGTTTATTATTTTAGCATTGGTGCCACTCATAAGTATGTGTTCCGGACCTTATGGACCCATGAGGGACGGCTATGGTGGTTATGGTATGGGGCCTGGCATGATGGGCGGATACGGCTATGGATATGGAGGTATGTTTATGGGGATATTGTTTTTAGTTCTTCTCGGTGTAGCGATTTACTTTATTGTTCAAAATGTAAGATCGAAGGATGGAGTTGGGCAGGCACCGGAGTCACCCATAGACATTCTAAAGAAGCGTTACGCCAAGGGTGAAATAACAAAAGAAGATTTTGATCGAATGAAAAACGAGCTACAGTAACATCAATTTGATCTTTATTGCTAACTACTGACCGGACTTTCTGCTTGGTCAGTAGTTAGCGTTTTATAAAAATGCAAAGCACGGACAGGAGGAAAGTATGAAAAAGACTATTTTAATTATTTCATTGGCACTGGCTGTGGCATTTGTTCTTGGCGCCGCTACAGTACAGAGTCAGATGGGCCGAGGCGGATATGGTTATGGCTATGGCATGGGCCCGGGAATGATGGGTGGTTATGGCATGATGGGTGGTGACTGGCTTGACGTTCCAGACAAATTACCCACACCAAAAAACTCGCAATGGGTACAAAAACTTAAGGAAATTCTGGCACTGGAAAAAGAGTCTTTGGCTCAGTATGAGGCCGACCAGGGGAAATTCAACGCCTATATGCCGTATATGATGGTCATCCCACAAGAAGAGAATCACGTTGAATGGATCGGGCAACTGTTTAAAGCCTACGGTTTGCGTGCCGACGGGAAGACGCCCCCTGTCGTGGACAATCAAACACTGACGAAGGCCTATGAACTTAGTGTAAAAATGGAAAACGATTTGTTGCCCCGTTATGAATGGCTCATTAAAAAGGCCGAGGATCGTGATACGGCTCAAGTGCTTAATGTCATCCTCCTTCAGAGCCGTTGGCATCTCGTGATGTTTGATCATGCCTTGCGTATGGGACATGGCTATGGATTCAGCAGAGGATGGGGAATGGGACATGGCATGATGGGCCGCGGATATGGTTCTGGATACGGCATGGGTCCGGGAATGATGGGCGGCTATTACGGTTCTGACACTGGCCGCGGATATGGGCGGCATTACCAGTCAACGGGTAAAGCCATTAATGCAAAGGAAGCCGAGACCATGATGAAAGACTATCTAAAGTCTTCCAGAAATCCCAATCTCAAGCTGGGTAAGATTAAAGACGCTGGAGACAGCTTTGAGGCAGAGATATTAACGAAGAAAAATGACCTTGTCGACAGGGTTCACATTGACAAGGCAACCGGTTATATAAGATCGGCGTATTAAGAGAGGGTATATTTAAGGATTGTCCTTCAATCTTGTTTTAAGATATTATGTTATCTTGGAGGCAGAGATTAATTACTGCCTCCAGGATAACAGAGAATGTAATCATTTATAGAAAAATGATTAGGGAAAAATGTTGAAAACGTTATCTTATCATAATTATTAAGGGGAAATTAAGGAGGTATTAAAAATGGGGACGGTAGCTAAGACAAATGAGAATCTTAAGAAATGTATCTGTATGAAGTGTCCAAGTTATACATTTACCTGTAAAATGTTGAATATGCCGGGGAATATGATTGCTATGATGAGTGATGTTTCAAAAAAGGTTGAGCTAGAAGCCATGTATTGTGCTTTTGAAAAAAGTAAATGCATTAAGGAAGAAAAAGGTTGTATTTGTGCAACATGCGAGCTCTTTAAAGAGAACAATCTAGGAAAGGGATATTTTTGCGTCGCAACCGGCGGGAAATAAGAAGCTGCACGTAAATATTCATCATCTGTCAGGTCATAGGTCAGGACATATTAAAGGATGAGTCTTCAACCTTGTTTCAAGATGGCAATTTTATTCCGGAGGTAGCTTTTATAATCGCTGCCTCCGGAATAAATAGAAGGGAAACAATTTTCAGAAGTTTGTCGCATTATATATCTTGAGGGGTGTGGCATATAAGAAATAAGCCGTAATATGAATAAGCAAAGAGAGGTGATTTAGATGAAAAACTTGATCGTGAAAATAATTGCATTGTCATTCATATTGCCGGTCTTGTCATTATCCGTCGCCTATTCCAGCGAAAATCCGACATCTATAAACAAAAACAATGATAAACAGTTAAAAGAAAAACTAAAAGGAATTGACGGGAAAACAGCAATGGCAATTGCCAACAAGTGGCACATGGATAAAATTGACGTTGTCACTTTTGTTACACCGGATAAGGTGAATTTCAAGTTCAAAGACGGAGAGACTATCAGCATACTTTTGCCTGATGATGTAATGATGGTTTCAATTGCTCCATACATCAACAAAACTCATACGTGTGCAACACATTATATATCGAGTTGTGATGCGGAATTAAAGAACACAAAAATAAAAGTCACTGCTGTTGCTGCCGGTGGTAAAATTCTGATCAACAAAATTATGAAAACAGCTCCGACCGGTTTTTTGGATCTTTGGCTGCCCAGAAATCAAATCATTGATATAACAGTGAGCGCCAAAGGTAAAAGTGCAACCGGGAGAATATTTACCAATAGAGACAGCAAAACATGCGAAACAACTCTTAAACTGGAATAATGGAATCAAATCTGAAAAGGAGATGCGGAAGATGAAAACATTGCTTAAGTTATTTGTTTTTATGATGGCAGGTTTGCTTACGTCCTGCTCCGGTGAAGGTTATTATGGTGGGCAAGGTCCCGGTGGATGGGGACCCATGATGCATTACGGATTTGGATATGGAGGAATGTTTATGTGGATTATTTTTCTGATTGTCATTGGAGTGCTGATCTATTTCATTGTTCAGGCCCAGAAAACAAAGGGTCAGACACCGGCACAGGGTGAAAGCTCCCTGGATATCCTGAAGAAGCGTTATGCTAAGGGTGAAATCAGTAAAGAAGATTTTGACCGGATGAAGCATGATCTTGAAACGTAATGTATTTCGAAAAAAGTTTCTGTCTGCACCAGTTGGCACTAAGTCGAAGAGCCAGCCTGAATGATGCTATGGGTACAAGCGCGAGATATACGCCAGCCTCGTGTTTGTTTCCATTTACAACTTACTCACCGGTCTGTGGGGTGTGCCGGCTTTTTTGCACGTGCAATAGGTAATGGCGATATTTTGAGTTATTTAATCGAGTCCGTGGGGGAAAGATGAAGATCACCGATCCGGTATGCAAGATGGCCATTGAAGAAAAGGATGCTGCAGCAACCACGTCCTATAAGGGAAAGACGTATCGTTTCTGTTCGTCTCATTGTAAAGAATCTTTCGACAGCAACCCTGAATCGTACCTCGGTGCGTCAGCAGATGACGGGGAAAAAGAGCAGGCAGTTGGTAAAACCAAAGCCGAATGGACCTGCCCCATGCATCCTGAAATTAAACAGCAGGGACCCGGTAATTGCCCGAAATGCGGCATGGCCCTGGAGCCGGAAACTCTTATGCCGGCAGAGGAAAAGATAGAATATACCTGCCCGATGCATCCGGAAATCATCCGCGACAAGCCGGGAAGCTGTCCGAAATGCGGCATGTCTCTGGAACCGAAAACCGCATCGATGACCGAGACAGAGAGCAACCCGGAATACGAAGACATGCGCAAGCGCTTCATTGTGGGCGCTATCCTGGCACTCCCGTTGCTGATGATTGCCATGCGCGGTATGGTCCCGGGCGGTCAATTTCTCGACACACTGGCTACTGCCAGAACCTATCAGTGGCTGGAACTGATCCTTGCGACGCCGGTAGTCCTCTGGGCGGGATGGCCCTTCTTCGTTCGGGGTGTCCAGTCCGTTATCAACAAAAGTCTTAACATGTTTACCCTGATCGGCCTCGGGGTTTCGGTAGCCTACCTTTACAGCTTAATCGGTGTATTGTTCCCTCACCTTTTCCCTGCGACGATGCGGACAGCAAACGGCACCGTCGGAGTTTATTTTGAGGCCGCGAGTGTCATCGTTGTCTTGATATTGCTGGGCCAGGTTCTGGAACTGCGGGCCAGAAGCCGGACCGGTACAGCTATAAAGAAACTGTTGGGTCTGGCTCCGAAGACGGCCCGAAAAATAGACACTGAGGGGAATGAAAACGATATTCCTTTGGCGCATGTCATGAAGGGCGATCGTTTGCGTGTCCGGCCGGGAGAAAAGATTCCCGTGGATGGCGTCGTTCTGGATGGATCAAGCAGTGTCGATGAATCGATGATCTCGGGCGAACCGATACCGGTTCAGAAGCAAGCTGGAGACAAACTAATCGGTGCTACAGTCAACGGCACCGGGTCATTAATTATGGAGACTCAGAAGGTAGGCGCTGAAACCGTTCTATCACAAATAGTCAAAATGGTGGCCGAGGCCCAGCGAAGCCGGGCGCCCATTCAGAAGCTTGCCGATGTTGTAGCCGGATATTTTGTGCCGGCTGTGATCGCTATCGCACTGATGGCTTTTGTCATCTGGTACTTTTTCGGTCCTGAGCCCCGCTTAGCCCACGCGCTGATTGCCGCTGTCTCCGTGTTGATCATTGCCTGTCCCTGTGCTTTGGGTTTGGCAACGCCGATGTCGATCATGGTCGCAACGGGAAAAGGAGCAACCATGGGGGTCTTGTTTAAGAATGCCGAGGCGATCGAGACCCTAAGGAAAGTGACGACGCTTGTGGTTGACAAAACCGGAACGCTGACTGAGGGCAAGCCGAAACTAATGCAGGTTGTCGCGGTTCCCGGTATGGAGAAAGACAGCGTGCTGTTACTGGCGGCGTCCCTGGAGAAAGGCAGCGAACACCCCTTGGCGGCAGCCATTATTGAAGGGGCTGTCCATCAAGGGATCCACCTGACCGATACGAGTAATTTTGTCTCCCATACCGGCAAGGGCGTGTCCGGCGAGATTGACGGAAAAAAGGTATTGCTTGGCAACAGTTCGCTATTGGAAGATTTCAAGATTGACGCCGGTCCTTTGGCTGAGCATGCCCGGACGATGAGGTCCGAAGGACATACGGTTATGTTTGTGGGGATTAACGGTGAAGTGGCGGGAATGCTTGCGGTTGCCGATCCGATCAAAGAGACCACGCCCGAGGCAATCAAACAACTGCACACCGAAGGCATCCGGGTTGTAATGTTGACCGGTGATAATAAGGTAACGGCCCAGGCCGTCGCCAAAAAGCTTAATCTGGACGAAGTGGTAGCCGAAGTTTTGCCGGCCCAAAAGGCAACGGCGATTAAAAAGTTTCAACAGGGCGGGCATGTTGTCGCCATGGCCGGCGACGGGATCAATGACGCCCCCGCTCTGGCCCAGGCCGACGTGGGGATTGCCATGGGAACGGGCACGGATGTGGCCATGGAAAGCGCCGGCGTCACCCTGGTGAAGGGCGACCTCACCGGGATCGTCCGCGCGAGAAATTTGAGCCGCGCCACCATAGCCAATATCAAGCAAAACCTGTTCTTTGCTTTCATTTACAATATTCTCGGCGTGCCGATCGCGGCGGGCATCCTCTACCCCAACTTTGGCATTCTTCTCAGCCCGATGATTGCTGCTGGGGCTATGAGCCTTTCCTCCGTTTCCGTGGTCGGAAATGCCCTCAGGCTGAGGAGAGTAAAGATATAAGACAAAGTGAAATTATTACGGGGGCCAACAGATCATTCCCTAAATTTGAGTCTCTCAAATAAAAAATGGAGGTGGCAAAATGTGGAAGGAATTAATGACAATGCCTCACGTGTTATTCGGCGTGTTCGGGATTCTCTTTGCCGTCTGGGTTGCCGTGGAAGCAGTCAATAGCAGCGAGGCGAATCAACGCCGGTTGAAACTGGCAAGCATCGGGACAACGCTATTCCTTTGGCTCTCCTATCTGATCGGGGGTTGGTGGTATGTCGTCTATTATGGCGCCGCCGTCAGTAACAGCGATAAATCAATCATACTGGCCGGACCATGGAAGTGGTCCCATTCTTTTTTCATGGAGACCAAAGAGCATCTATTCTTCATGATGCTCTTCCTGAGCATTCTGCTTCCTATCGTCACTTTCCGCAACCAGATTTTTAAAGACAAGAAAGTCAGAAATCTGACAATCGTGATCGCATTAACGATTGTTGTTCTGGGACTGGGCATGGAAGGTTTTGGCGCAATGATCAGCAAAGGTGTCAAAATGAGCCTGATGGGAGGGAAATAACATGGAAAAGCGACTTGAAAATAAAGCATGGGACAAGTTTTCTGTAGGATTTGGGTTATCGTTTCTAATTGCAAGCATTTTTAACGGACTGCTGGTTATTGCGAAAGAATCCTATGGCCCTTTGAAGAGTTCAATGAAATCTCTTTCCGGCCATCACTGGATTACACATGGAATTTTTATTATCCTCTTGTTTATAATTTTCGGATATATTTTTTCCAGAACCGGCATAGACAAAAAAATCGATGCGGACAAAGTATCCTTTCTAGTCATTATCGGAACGATACTGGGCGGATTGATCATTGCGGGATTCTTCTTCAGGCATTTTTTTGAATAGACCGGCTCCTTGAGTGGTGTGATAACCTCGACCATTCTCGAGTTGATTATTTATCCGGCAATATATATGATCTGGCGCGGTAAAAAAATGACAGAAAATTAAAACCTTAAGGCAGACAATTTTTATGAAAAAAATGATTGGGAAAATACTGGCGGTGAATATCTC
>JAGVUJ010000141.1 GCA_019136325.1 Deltaproteobacteria bacterium | reverse complement strand
CTTCCCCTGTCCCCAGAGCCAGATGGCGTTAGCTTCTTTTTTGTCTGCCGCGCGTCTTTTCGCGTTAACGGGATGACGTTTTAAAATTTCCGCCGCCTCCCGCATGATCGACATAACGTCTTCGGCGGAATTCCCTTGCGGCAGATATTCCGCCAGGGGTTTGCCGGTAATATCATGCGGAGCCGTGGTCTCCGGCGCCGACGGCGCATCACGCCATACAAACAAATGTCGGTAACCCACTCCCGGGAAAAACTCCCGTTGCGGAGTGCCCAGCTTTTTATTCAAGTCCAGAATAATCTCTTTCGCTTCCGCGGAACTGATATGACCGGACGTAAAATCGTCCATGAACGGGTTTGAAGAATCCTGATCACCAATGGTCACCAGATTGCAGCGATAGACGACGTCCTTCGGCCCCAGCTTAATTCCCATGCTGATCGCTTCCAGTGGCCCGCGTCCCGTATAGATTTCACGAGGATCGTATCCGAGAACGCTCAACGTGGCTACGTCGCTGCCGGGTTTAAGCCCTGCGGGGACCGTATCCACCAGTCCGATGGTGCCTTCGGCAGCGATCTGATCCATAAAAGGGGTAAAAGCACACTCCAGCGGGGTTTTTCCACCCAGCTTTCCGGTCGGATAATCCGCCATTCCATCGCCAAGTAATATTACATACTTCATAGGATTATAATTTCTTCAGCTTAAGTTGTCTTCGACTCTGATCAGAATCGTTTCGCCATGGACAATGTCCAGCCTGTTGATTTTTTTAAGCGCTCTTTGAACGTCCTTTTCTTTCGCTTTATACGTCGTCATAACAATCGGCACGGCCCCTCTTTTCACCCTGGCTTTCTGGATACAGGCTTCAATGCTTATATTATATTTCCCGAGAATCCCGGATATTTTGGAAAGAACACCGGGACGATCAAGCGCGGAAAAACGGAAATAATATTTGGTTTCGATATTATCCATGGGAATAAGCTTGATCTGCGTCATGGCCGATTCATTGATGGAACGCAAAGGCCCTCGTCCGTTGTTCCCGTTCAGAACATCGCGGGCAATGTCCATGACATCACTGAAAACAGCGCTGGCCGTCGGCATCATGCCGGCTCCCTGTCCAAAAAGAAATACAGGACCTGAAGCGTCTCCCACAATATGAAACGCGTTGAAATTCTGATTCACATTCGCCAGCAGATGACCGGAAGGAATCATGGTCGGATGAATCCTCGCTTCTACGGAACCGTTCCGGAGCATTGCGATGGCCAGCAGCTTTATCCGGTAGCCCAATTCCCGGGCAAAGGCGATATCCTCGCGGCTGATTTTAGTTATACCTTCCAGGTAAATATCCTTCAGATTGACTTTTTTCCCGTAAGCCAGAGAAAGAATGATCGCCATCTTATGAGCCGTATCAACGCCTTCGATGTCAAAAGTCGGATCAGCCTCTGCGAAACCAAGTCGCTGAGCTTCTTTTAAAACGACATCAAACGGTTTGTCCTCATCCGTCATTTTGGTCAAAATAAAATTACAGGTGCCGTTCATAATTCCCATAATGGAATTTATTCTATTGGCAACAAGACTTTCTTTTAACGTTTTGATAATCGGAATGGTGCCTCCGACACTGGCTTCAAAACCGATGTCTACCGCATTTTTTTGTGCGGTCGGGAAGATCTGATTGCCGTAGGTTGCCAGGAGAGCCTTATTCGCAGTAACAATGTGTTTGCCTCTGGCAATTGCCTCCAGAACAAATGTCCGCGCCGGCTCGTATCCGCCCATCAGTTCAATGACAATGGAGATGTCCTGATCATGGATAATCTCCCGGGCATCCCTGGTCAGCAGATTTCTGTTTACTTTAACAGCCCGCGTTGAGGCGATATCCAGGTCGGCGATCTTTTTCAAGACAAGCTTTGCCCCTAACTTCTTGGTAATCAGGTCTTCATTTTGCCTCAGCAGCTTGACAACCCCTGTTCCGATCGTACCGAAACCAATCAAACCGACATTAATTTCTCTCATCATACATACCTGAAATTATTTTAGAATTATAAATTTTCTCTTTTAATGGCCGATTTTCCCAGACGTTTTTCCTATAACAAATACAGTCACTTTGTCAATTAAATATAAATTAATGTTGGAGGAAATAACGACTGAAAATTCGGTAATTAAGCAGAAAGAATCTGCGCTTTTCAGAATCGCCTACTTGAGCGTTATCGGCTTGTTTTCAATTCCGGCATAAAAAACGATAATCTCCGCCGTTTCCGTACCTTCGTTTTTTCCATAATGCTTCTTATTAACCAGTTCAACAATAGAATCTCCGGCTTTGAGATGCAGCGTTTTATTGTCTTCGGCGACGACCGTCAGTTCTCCTTCGAGTAAAACACCGGCATTGATCACCGGATGATTGTGTATTTCCAGTTTTGCGCCGGCGGGAATTTTTATTTTCAAAATTGTTACTTCCGGCTGACCCTGAGGATATTGAGGCAACGTTTCTCCATCCCAGCTTTTTGTTGATTTTGCGAGTTGTTTCACATCAACTGTATGAACATGACCGGCACAGGCGGTAATATAAAACAAGGATGCGACTGATATGATCGAAAATATTTTTTTCATTAGATTTTCTCCTTTAATTTGCAGATAATATATTTTTTACATTAATTGTGCATAAATCTCATCGTGCAGCGGCGTGGGAATGCCTGACTCTTTACCGGTCCGACAGAGATAAGCGGTCAGCGCGTCAATTTCCGTCTGTTTGCCCTTTTCCCGATCAATTTGCATGGATGTTTTGGAGTTGTAGTCGAAACCGGCAACCATTTTCATTGCATTGTCGACCGCATCTTCCGTCAAGTTGACATGACGCGTTTGGGCAACGGCCACCACCTCCAGCATCATGTCTCTGGCTTTCTTTCTGAGCAGGGGATCCTCCCAAATTCCGCCATAGGTCTTTCCCGTTGCCGAGGTAAGGGAACCCATCGGGCACATCAGGAGGAATTTTGTCCAGAGAACTTCGGAAATTTTATCCGTTAAAACAGCATTAATCTTTGCTTTTAATAAAATATCCAGAATAGTTGAATAGTTTTTGATCGATTCGGGATTATCCGTCCCGAATGTCAATTTGCAGGCCCCGCCTTCCTGTTTAACGACGCCCGGTCCTTCGATATGGGAAATGATGTAAACGCTGCCGCCTATGACATCAGCATGCGGTAACAGATTGCAAAGTCTCTCCGCGCTGTTCACGCCGTTAAGAAGTGGAATCACAATGGTGTTTTTCTTAACACAAGCGCCAAATTCTTTTGCGGAACTTTCCAGCGAATAACTCTTTGTGCAGAAGAAAACCACATCAAAAACACCTGCCCCGGCAGGATTGTCTGTTGCGATTGTTGGTCTGACACCATAATTTCCTTCTGTCGTGAATAATTGCAGCCCGTTGTTCTGAATTGTTTTCAAGTGTTTTCCGCGAGCGATAAATATAATATCATGCTCATTAGATTTTGCATATTCACGCGCCAGCTTTCCGCCGAAATATCCGCCCACACCGCCTATGCCGATGATTCCTATTCGCAATGTCGTTCTCCGGTTTTATGTTCTTCACCGGAAAGTTATAACTCATTTTTTTTTAAGTCAAGCCTCAAAGCAAACACCATAACCATTGAATGATTAAAAATATTTTCCTTGACGAGTTGATGAGGAGGCTAATAAGATAGCTCAAAGCAGTCCACAATCTTCCCTTTCAAGGAGAATATCACGATGATTGATCATCACAACGTTGTCCTCCGTTTAAACGTTATGGCCGCTCTGATAATCATATTTTGTCTGACTGTAACCGGCTGCGCTCCTCTTCTCAACACCGCCTTCAAAAAATCCCTGACACCGATGGACGGAGAACAGATCGTTTCCGGCCTGACGCAAAAGGTTACCGTAAAGCGGGACAATATGGGCATTCCCGTAATTGAGGCCGCAAATCTGGACGACCTCATCTTTGCCATGGGTTATGTCAGCGGGCATGATCGTTTCACGCAGATGGAGGGATTCCGTCTGGTCGGCAAGGGAAGGTTGTCCGAACTGCTCGGCAAAGCCACTCTGGAAATGGATATTTACATTCGGTCTTTAAACCTGGATCGCGCAGCCCGGACACTTTATCAATCTGCTTCTCCCGAACTTCAGAAAATGCTGAAATTATACAGTGATGGCGTCAACGCTTATCTGGACAATTCACCTCTTCCCATGACGCTGAAGCTGGCCGGTTATAAACCGGAGAAATGGGAACCGATTGATTCCGTATATGTGTTTCTTGTTTTAACACTTGGCCTGAGTCAAAATCTTCACGAAGAAATCGATATGCTGAATATTGCCGGAAAAGTCGAACCGGAAAAGATGGCCTGGCTTTTTCCGATTTATCCCGATGAACCTTTGCCGTTTAAGGAAATGAAAAAGCTGGCCGGCTTGAATTTACGGACAACGGCCGCTGGGATCGAGCAACTGGCCGACGTTATCGGCCGGGCCAACCGGATTCTCATTCCGGAAACGGCGGCTTCTAATAACTGGGTGGTTTCAGGAAAACTGACCAAATCGGGCAAACCGATTCTGGCCAATGACACGCATTTGCCTTTGACGATGCCCTCCATCTGGAACCTGATGTATTTGAAGTCCCCCGAAATTCAGGGAGCCGGCATTGCGATCGCCGGCGTACCGGGCATCATTGCCGGATACAACGGCCACATCGCCATCGGCATGACGATGGTCATGGCTGATAATCAGGATATTTTTCTGGAAAAGTTGAAACGAAAATCAGACGGTCTTTATTACCTGTATAAAAACAAATGGATTAAAACAGCCACCCGGGAGGAAACCTTTCGGATTAAAGGAGAAAAGGACTTCATTACGAGAACGTTTCATGAAACAAGACACGGCGTTATCTTGAATAACGCGTTGACGGAAATGCCCCGCCATGAACTTGTTCCCCTGCCGGCTGATCAATCCCTGGGAATCGCTCTGAGCTGGTCGGGCAGTGAACCGGATCGGACGATGGATTTATTTTTTGACGCCATGTTTGCCAAATCCGTGGACGATGTCCGTAAAAGCATCGGCAGTGATACCTCGACGATTCCTTTAAATATTGTCATGGCCGACCATAAAGACATCGCCTGGCAGGTTACCGGACGTTTCCCCCTGCGTAAAAAAGGAAGAGGCCTTTGCCCCTCGCCGGGCTGGACAGGCGAATATGACTGGAAAGGATTTCTTCATCCATCGTTGCATCCGCGTTCGAAAAATCCCGCCAAAGGATACATCGGCACCGCAAACCATCGAACGGTTCCGGCCGATTTTCCCTACATTCTTTCGTCATCCTGGTACTATCCGGACAGGGCCATGCGCATTGATCAAATGATGAAAGGTGTCAAAGCGTACACTGTCGACGACGCCGTCGCCATGCAGCTTGATACCTACTCGATTTTTGTCAACGTGATTAAAGCGGCATTGCTGGAAAAAAAGACTTTGGACGGCATGAGCTCCGTCTGGAGGAATTCTGAAAAATCGCATAAAGCTCAAAAGGCAATCGCATTGCTAAGAGATTTTGATGGAAATATGCGCGTCGATTCAGCGGGAGCGGCATTCTGCGGCGCTTTTTTATTTTCTCTGAGCAAAAATCTTTTTGCCGACGAACTGGGCGGAACCGATTCCCGGGCCTACAAATCGCTTCTGGAAACTTTTCTTCTGGCTTATTCATCTTTACATGACCATCTGACCGAAAGATGCAAAAGAAGCCCGTTCTGGGACAATGTCCAGACGCCGGAAAAAGAAGAACGCTACCACATTCTCGCTCAAACCGTGCTGGATGCAATCGACATTCTGGAGCAGAACTGCGGCAAAGATCCGGAAAGCTGGCAATGGGGGAAACTGCATACCTATTACTGGAGAACCGATGCAACACTCCTATCCGACTACATGGGATTCTTTGAAAAAACGGCGGTCAAATCTGTATCGGGTTATTTTGATCGCGGCCCCTTTCCTGCTCCCGGTGATCACACCACGCTCAATGTTTCCGCTTATCATCCCGGAAAAGATTTTGACACATGGTTGATACCGGCCATGCGCATCATCGTGGATTTCGGAAGCGACGAACCTTTCATGGGCATCAACAGCACCGGCCAATCGGATAATCCCGCCAGCCCGCACTACGACGACGGGATAAAAGCATGGTATGAAGGACGATATCAGAGTTTCCCGTTTAAAGAGGAAAATGTCAGAACACATTACACGAGAATACTGACATTGCTGCCTAAAGAATGACGAATAAAAAAGGAGGCTCTTTCTTCATCCACCTCTTTTATTCTTAAGAAGAAGGTGTTTCTCCTCATTTACCCCGTTCTGGCCAGATCCAGTTTACCCTGCCATTTGGAAATCAGGACTTCTTTCAAAATCGCATGTTCCGGTTTTTCCAGAAACGGATCGCGCGCCGCAAGGGCAAAAGCGTCCTCCTTGGCATCATTTAAAATACGGGCGTCACGGATAATGCTGGCAATGCGGAAATCAGGAAGGCCGGATTGCCTGGTGCCGAGAAAATCTCCCGGACCTCGAATGGCCAGGTCTTCTTCGGCAATCACAAAACCGTCGGTTGTTTTTTCCATCACTTTTAATCTTTTGCGCGCGTCGGTTGAACATTTATAACCGGCAAGCAGTATACAGCTCGATGGAATGTCACGCCGTCCCACCCTGCCCCGCAATTGATGCAGTTGAGAAAGGCCGAAGCGTTCCGCGTGTTCAATGATCATCAAGGATGCTCTCGGCACATCGATGCCCACTTCGATGACCGTTGTGGAAACGAGAATCTGAATTTTGCTGTTGAGAAATTCCTTCATGACTTCATCTTTTTCTTTTTCTTTCATCTTGCCGTGAATCAATCCCACGCGGTAATCGGGGAAGATATCCTCCTGCAAATGTTTGGACATATGAGTGGCGTCTTTCAAATCCAGAGTTTCCGACTCTTCCACCAGAGGATAAACGATGAACGCCTGGTGACCTTTGGCCAGTTCTGCGCGGATGGTCTGATAGACCTTGTCTCTTTTGCTTTCCGTCAGCGAAACGGTATGTACCGGCTTTTTACCAGGCGGCATTTCATCAATGACAGAAACATCCAGATCGCCGTAAACGGTCATGGCCAGCGTGCGGGGAATCGGCGTTGCCGTCATGACCAGAACATCGGCATGGATTCCTTTGGATCGCAGGGTCGCCCTCTGCATGACACCGAAACGGTGCTGTTCATCGATAACCACCAGACCCAGTTTTTTAAAATCAACACTTTCCTGAATCAAAGCGTGCGTCCCGACAATAATGTTGGCCTCCCCTTCTTTGATTTGTTGAAGCGCTTCGTTCCGGAACGCATTGGACATGCTGCCGGTCAGCAAAACCGCCTTCAGGCCCAACGCTTCACACCATGAACTGATATTTTCAAAATGCTGTTTGGCGAGAATTTCCGTCGGCGCCATAATCGCCGCCTGATAGAAATTTTCACAGGCTATAATCATGGCGGCCATTGAAACAATGGTCTTGCCGCTTCCGACATCTCCCTGAAGGAGGCGGTTCATCGCCGTATCTTTGGACATGTCGTTGAGGATTTCGCCAATGACTCTTTTTTGAGCGGCAGTTAAATCGAACTTTAAAATCGAATAAAAATTTTCCAGCATTTTACCATCGGGCTTGAATGAAATGCCCTGATCCAGAATTCGTCCCGATTTTTTTATCGCCATACCGAGCTGGAAAAAGAAAAATTCATCATAAATCAAGCGCTTGTGCGCGTCCGAGCTGGAAGATTTAAATTTTTCGACATCCTCGTTATTGCCCGGAAAATGTACCGATAAAAGCGCTTCATGAATATTCATCAGGTTCCGTTTGTCACAGATACTGTCCGGAATCGGCGAAACGACATACCGGGAGTAATGATCCAGCGCAAAATTCATCACTTTGCGGAAGTATTTTTGATGCAGTCCTTCGGTTTCCGAATAAATGGGAACAATTCTTTTAAAATTCAAAAGATTATCATCATCCTTTTCATCCAGAATCTCATAATCGGGGTGAATCATCTGTTTTCCACCGTAATCCGGCCTGACGTCTCCGGTAAAAATCACCTTTGTTCCTTTCTTGAAAAGACCGAGGAGATATGACATCTGTCCCTTAAACCATTTCGCCGTCAGGTTGGCTGTGCCGTCGCTAATGATGGTTTCCAGTATTTTCCTTTTTCCGTAATAACGAAATTGCGTATTTGTGACCGTTCCGACGACAGTTTGAATTTTTTCCGCTTCCAGACGGTTGATCTTTCTGATTTCTCTTCTATCCTCGTAAGTACGGGGTAAAAAGAAAAGCATATCTTCCACGGTAGTAATTTTTTTAGCGGCAAATCGGGCGGCCATTTTCGGCCCAACGCCTTTCAGATATTGAACCGGCAGGCTCAGTTTCGCCGCAGCTTCTTTTAAATCCGATATTTTTTCCATAGTTTTTTGATCAAGGGGATGCATCGATTCCTGTTCCCTGGAAAAATCGATTGCTTCCCGCAATTTCGCCAATAGATTTCGGGCTTTCTCGATTTTATTTTTTTTCAGTTCCAGCTTCTGAAAATCATAATCGGAAAATATCTCCAGCAATTCATCGCAAAGATTTTTAATATCCTGATTATCCGGAGAAAATGAATAATTTTTCAATCGGGCCAGCAGATTAAAAAGTGATTTCCCCAGATTTTTTATATTGGAAAGATTTTTGTAATCATCACGAAAAGCGAAATTCAGAGGGTGTTCGATTTTCTGCAGAATGTCCTTTAATGCCTCCATATAAGTCCCCCCCATCACAAATCCGGCAAATCAGATCCCCATAAGGGGATACGTCCCACGCATGCGGATACGTTCGTTAATGACGTTGATTTCCGGCAGAAAATAAATTCCAACTTGCTAAATAATTTCCAGTGAATCCGCTGTTTTTTGTTAACAAATATCTTTTGTTAGCGCAAGGAATGATTGACTTAAAATTTGATTTACGTTAGACAAAACAAAATGATGCATTCTTAAATATCAATTTCACACAGGGGACGTATGACCGAAAATATTACATACAAAGACGCGGGAGTCGATATCGACACCGCCAACGAGTTCGTGGAACGAATCAAGACCTCTATCAAAACCACGGCGCGCAAGGAAGTCGTTTCCGGCATCGGCGGGTTCGGCGGTCTTTTCCGTTTGAATTCGGTTGATTTAAAAAATCCGGTTCTGGTTTCTTCCACGGATGGCGTAGGAACCAAGCTGCGCATTGCCCAAATGCTGGATAAACACGATACCATCGGCATCGATCTTGTGGCCATGTCCGTAAACGACGTCGTCGTACAGGGTGCCGAGCCTCTTTTCTTTCTCGATTATCTGGCCACCGGAAAAATTGAACTGGAAAAAAGCGTCAATATTGTTGAGGGCATTACCGAGGGTTGCCGGCAGGCCGGATGCACGCTTCTGGGCGGCGAAACAGCGGAAATGCCCGGGTTTTACCCTCCCGGAGAATATGATCTGGCCGGTTTTTGCGTCGGTGTCGTGGAATCGGAGAAATTAATCACCGGTTCAACGATAAGCGTCAATGACAGAATCATCGGACTTGCCTCCAGCGGTCTGCACAGCAATGGTTTTTCGCTCGCCCGCAAGGTTCTTCTCGAAAAAGGAAATCTGAACGTCAACGATAAAATCGAAGGCCTTGAAAAAACGATCGGTCTGGAAATGCTGGAACCGACCAGAATTTATGTCAAGCCCCTGCTGAATCTTTTCAAAAACTTTACCATCAAAGGCCTTGTCCATGTGACCGGCGGCGGATTTTACGACAACATTCCGAGAATCATTCCCCAGGCCTGCCGCGCCGTTATCCATAAAGGAAGCTGGCCTGTCCCCCCAATATTTAACGTCATCAAAAGAATCGGCAACGTTGACGAAAAAGAAATGTTCCGCGTCTTCAACATGGGCATCGGTATGATGATTATCGTTTCCGAGAAGGAATGCCAGGCGGTTCTCGAACACCTGCAAATCCTTGGCGAAAAAGCATATTTGATCGGCTTTATCGAAATGAAAGAAGACCATGAACATCAGGTGTTGATTTCTGAACGTTAGGAAAGGGATATGACGGATTTGTTAAAACTGGGTGTCTTGATTTCAGGAAACGGTTCCAATCTGCAATCAATTATCGACAACATTGAAAAAGGAACTTTACGGGCGGTTATTAAAA
The DNA here is from genome assembly GCA_019136325.1 of Deltaproteobacteria bacterium. Next base: position 8,944 of record JAGVUJ010000141.1, on the reverse strand, counting down.
TCGTTATCAGCAACAATCCCGATGCGTATGGAATCACCCGGGCGAAGAAACATGGCCTTTCCTGTGTTGTCTTAAAAAACAGCGATTTCAAAAACAAAGAAGATTTTGATTCTGAGCTCATCAATACCTTGAAAAAACATGATGTCGAACTGGTGACACTGGCTGGTTTTATGCGCATCATCTCTCCGAGATTTCTTCAGGCGTTTCCCGGGAGGGTTATGAATATTCATCCCGCTCTGCTTCCGTCTTTTCCCGGCCTGCACGGACAAAAACAGGCCGTGGATTACGGCGTGAAAGTCTCCGGCTGCACGGTTCATTTCGTTGATGAAGGCGTGGATACGGGACCGATCATCCGCCAATGCGCCGTGCCGGTTTTCGACGACGATACGGAAGAAACTCTGGCGGTCAGAATATTAAAGGAAGAGCATAAGATCTATCCGCAGGCCATTCAGCTTTTTGCCGATCACAAACTTGAAATCAGAGGAAGAAAAGTTTTTATTAAACAATAGCTTTCCCAACAGAATATCCCCCTCGGTTTTCTATGAATGAACGATCGGGGAATGTCTCGTAAAGGAATATGTTAATCGATGTATGATGTGATTGTCATAGGAGATGATCTTTCGTCATGGACGGCGGCCGCAACGGCGTCGGACAGCGGGCTCAAAACAGCGCTTATTTCCGAAAACGGAACAACCGGTTCCTGTGTTATCGGCGGCATTCCTTTTCACAGCCATATCACGCCATGGACGGGCCTGGGAGAAAATCAATTTTTCTATTCGCTTTTAAAAAAAATGGGGATTTATCCGGATGTTCGTTTATTGAATCCCGCATACCAGATCATTCTTCCGGAAAAAAGAATAGATTTCTTTCACGATAAGGAAGACCTGCTCCGGGAATTGGTCCGGGAATTTCCCGAACTCTCGGCAGACCTTGAATTATTTTACAATGAAGCTGAAAAAAACTCGGCAAAGGCTGAGAAATGGATTCAGGAACATCCCTTGATTCAACCGCAAAGCATTCAGGACTACATGGATTATCTTAAAATAATTCCCTGTTGGCTGAAAGGTTTGTTCGACGGCGTCAGATTAAAAAATATGATGTCTCAAAATCCTTCCTTCCGGAAAGTTATTCAGGCCCAACAAATACTTCTTTCGTTTAAAGCAGACAGATTGAATTCTTTTTTCTCTTTTTTTCAATACGGTGTTCCCCTGCGCGGCGCTTATTGTATTGCAAAGATAAACAACGAGCTTTTTGATTTGCTGATTAATAAAATAAAAGAGAAGGACGGCCTTCATATCAGCAACTGTAAAATAACAACGATTAAAAAAGGCAATCCCGTCGAATTGTCCTATGCGGACCAGAATGGTGTTTCATCGACCATTCAGGCGCCCAATTTAATCGTCAGCACCAAATGGCAGAATATGCGCCTGTTAACCGGCAGCAAGAATCATTTCAGTTTCCGTGATTTTATCCGTCCGGCGAAAATTGCCTATTACCCTTTTACGATGTATTGTGTCGTGAATGCCGCGTGTTTGCCCGAAAAACTTGCCCGACATGTTGCGATCATCAGCGATCTTGATCAGGATATTCTCTCGGATAATAATTTGATAATTCTTGAATCGGATATCACCGGGGAAGGGATGGCCGACGCATCTTCAACCGTTCCATTGTCCGCCACCGTATTTCTTCCCGACGATCAGGATGCCTGGTCGAAAGAAAATCTCGAAAAAACCTCTGATTCCATCATGAGACATCTTGATGATTTCTTGCCGTTTCTGAAAGAAAATATCCTGTTTTACGACCTCAACGAATCCATTGATATTTCTTTAAAACAGCGAAGCATCGTCAATCCCCGATATCAAATAAGAAATTCTTTTCTCACCGGTTTTGCCTCAAAAAGCAATAAAACCGGATTCAAGAATATTTATCTCACCGGCGCGTCATTGCTGGCCGACGCAGGTTTTCAGGGAGAAGTGATCTCCGGCATGAACGCGGTATCTGTGATGATCTCCAAGAGGAAGTAATTTATGCGATATGATTTCTCCATTGCTCATCTGGGCAAAAGAACCTTCAGATCTCCCCTTAAAATTGACAATTTTACTAACGACAACAAAAAATTGTTATTTAACACCCGTCTGGACAGCTATCTGTCCGTCACTGACAAAAAAGGTTTGCCTCCTTCCGTCGAACTGGCCGGTCCGCGGGATAAACTCTTTTTCAATCCGGCCGAAACAAAGGCAGCAATTGTCACCTGCGGCGGTCTTTGTCCGGGAATTAACGACGTTATCCGATCGATCACAACGGCGTTGTATTTCAATTACAACGTAAAAAACATTGTCGGTGTGAAATACGGCCTGCGGGGATTAAATCCCGATTTTAAACATGAACTGATCCGCCTTTCTCCTGAGGTTGTGAAAGATATCGGCAGTTTCGGAGGCAGCATCCTTTCCACATCACGCGGTCCGCAGGATGTCCGGGTGATCGTCGATTATCTTACAACATTAAACATCAATATTCTTTTCTGCATTGGCGGCGACGGCACCATTCGTGCGGCGGAAAAAATAACCGCCGAGATCAATAAGCGACATCTCAAAATAGCCGTGGTCTGCATCCCTAAAACCATTGACAACGACCTTCATCTGATTCAAAAATCTTTCGGCTTCGATACGGCCATTGAAAAAGCGGCGGAAGCTATCAAAAGCGCACATGTGGAAGCGCGGGGAATGTTCAACGGCATCGGGCTGATCAAAATCATGGGACGTCATTCCGGCCATATCGCAGCCTATGCAGCGCTGGCGCAAAGCGATGTTAATTTTGTTTTAATCCCGGAGGTGCCCTTTGACCTGGAAGGGAAAAATGGATTTTTAACGGCGCTGAAAAAACGCATGGCTTCACGGGGGCACGCCGTTATTATTGTCGCTGAAGGCGCCGGTCAGGATTTACTGAAAAAAAATAATCTTCCCTCTGAAAAAGATGCTTCGGGCAACATCCGCCTGCTCGATATCGGCCTGTATCTCAGACAGGCGATTGAAAATTATTTCAAAAAAGAAACTATGGAAATCAACCTGAAATATATCGAACCCAGCTACTTAATCCGCTCGGTTCCCTCAAACGCTTCGGATGATATTTACTGCAACATGCTGGGACAATACGCCGTACATGCGGGAATGGCCGGGAAAACAGGCATTCTGGTCGGCTTGATGAAGGATGAATATGTTCATCTTCCTCTGAAAGCGGTCGCTTCCGGCAGAAAGATAGATCCTCGGAGCGATATCTGGCTGCGGGTTATGGAAACAACCGGGCAACCGGCATCAATGAAAAACCGATGTAATTCCAAGACATAACCCGTGATATCAAGCATTTAAAAAGAAAGTCCGTTTTTTTCGAAGACGCTTGTTTCCCCGCAAAATTTTGTTTTTTTAACATTAACGAAAAAATGCTTGCAAAATGATGGCTTATAGTTTAGTAACGACGCACATTTTCAGGAGGATTTAAAAATGTCTCGTATTTGTGAAGTATGCGGCAAGAAACCGTCAATCGGGAATACAGTAAGTCATGCCAACAATAAAAAGAAGGCGGTGTGGTATCCCAATCTGCAAAGCTTACGCTGCATTGATGAAAAAACCGGATCGATTAAAAAAGTAAAAGTCTGCACGCGTTGTATTCGTTCCGGATTTGTGAAGAAGGCTATCTGATAAAAGGAAGACCGTGGCAATCTTTTATGATTTGAACGGTTTCCTTAAAAAACAATTCGTCATCGTTAATCAAATCCATAGCTCGCTTAAACAAATCTTTTAAACCATCATCTAATTGTTTATTGCTCCGAAGGCCGAATTTATTCTTATAAAGATTCATTCGGCCTTCCATATTCATGATTTGTTTCATGGATTCCCGGGTTATAAAAAATACGGCGTTTTTCATGACGTCTCTGATTTCCTGCTCCTCCAGACCGTATAACCAGCGGAGAGTTTGCACAAACTCATCCATTTTATTTTGTTCAGTGTATTTTATCGCGTCCACCAGGATATCAACTGTTTTAAAACGATCGATATGGTTTGCAATCACCAGATCGTAAATCATTTCAATGATTAAATGAGAGTGATAAACCGCATCCTGATAAGAAATGTCTTTTCCGGTGATTTCATGCAAATCCTGTATCGTTTTTATCAAATGATTGCCTTTCAGATACGAATATCCTCTGGAATTGACATTGAACTCCTCCTGATAATCGGAGCAGATATGCCCGTAATGAGAAAGATCGTCAACCAGCAGATGATAAATTACATAAGCGGCGTTCGGGTATTCCACCGGCACCTGTAAAAATCGATGCAGATTGTGAGTTCTGGCGGAAGTGATCTGAGGATGAATGGCCAGTAAATCAGGAGCGACATTGTAAACGAAGACATCCGGCTCCGTCTCTTTTAATCCCGTGGGGCCTAAAATCTTCTGCAGGAAATATGTGTGAGTCAGCATGAACATAACGAATGTATTTTCACAGGAGCCATTTATCCGTGATACTCGGCAACCTCTTTCATATTATATTTTATCTTCAAATAGTCCAGCAAAGCGGCCATGTCCGGGATAAAATCAGCCATGATTGAGATTCGAATGATCGCCTGCCGTGAATCCATGGTAGTTACCGTCGCCATGGATTCATAACCTTCAATGATAAATTGAACCGTCACAATGTTTTTGCGGTCCAGTTGAAAATATTTCTTTATCATTCGGCATCTTCCATATTTCAACAGTAATAGTTTGACGTGCTAAGATAAAGACGGTATGATTGAAAAAAAAGCAAGGATAATTTATGCGCTTTCCTCGTAATATATTGATATTATTTTATTTATTTTTTTTGTTTATTTTATCCTGCTCTTCGATTAACCCCCATATCAAAAGCATATCCGAAAACGATGTTTCTTCTTTTTTAAACACGGCTCCTCAGGCTCAGGAACACCCCAACGCGGGAGCCGATCTGCTATATTCATACAGTTATGTGGAATTATTCGAAGACGGCACCAGTGTCACCAGAAATCTGGACCGCATCAAAATTTTCAACGAACGTGGCCGCACGTATGCATCCAAATCCATTTCATACCGGGAAGGCTATCAGAAAGTTAAAATTATTTTTGCCAATACAATTAAACCCGATGGGAAAATTATCGCTCTGGATAAGAGGGATATCATCGACTCCTCGGAGTACTCCGGATATGAGTTCTACACGGACATCAAAGTCAAAAAATTCACCATGCCCGCCGTGGAAGACGGCTGTATTATCGAACTCGCCTATGAAATTCAAAATCTGAAGCCCGTTTTGTCCCGGGACTACTCGGAAACTTTTTTCTGTCAAAATCTTTTTCCGATTGAAGAAGACATTCTGGAAGTCGTGCTGCCGGCAGATACCGAATTGCGATATAAAAAATTTAAAACGGACATCACTCCCCGGATCACTCCTCTCGGCCGGAAGAAAAAGTACGTCTTTATAAACACCAGACAAAAAGAAATCATTCCGGAATCCAGAATGCCTTCCCTGCTCGATCGAGATACTTTTTCTCAAATATCCTTCTGGACGCTGGACAGTTGGGATACCATTTCGAAGTGGTATATCACTCTGTTCAGAGAACAGATGAAATCCAACGCTGAGTTGGAGAATTTCACCAGGCAACTCATTGCGGACAAAAAAACAAAAGCAGATAAAATTAACGCCATTTTTAATTTCGTGTCCCAGAATATCAGATATATTGCGGTTCTGCTGGGACCGCATACCCATAAGCCTCATCAGGCTTTCGAAATTTTCGAAAAACGTTACGGCGACTGCAAAGATAAAACCGTTCTTCTTCTGACGATGCTGAAGATCGCCGGCATTGACGGCATGCCGGCCCTTGTTCCGGCCAACGGTAAATATTTCGACGAAACGATCCCTTCTTTGAACGCTTTTAATCACATCATTGCCGTTGTTCCTGATCAGGGCAGATATTACTGGCTGGACGCAACCAATGAAACCGCGTCTTATGATTCACCTCCGTTTGTTCTTCCCACCAAAGTCTTTCTGATGAATGGAGACGGTTCCTACCGCTTTGTAACCTCGCCGGCGCCCGATTCGAAAAAAGATTATTATCATCTGGATATTCAATATAACATCAACCGGGAAGGCAACGCCGATATCGATTACACATATCAATTCTTCGGGAAAGCGGCTGAAGCCATCCGGTACTCCTTCAAATATGCTCCACCGGAACAGAGAAAGAAGTTTTTTGAAAATCGGGGCATTGAGATCAAAGAACTCGAACTGGGCAGTTTTTCCGACACCCGGACTCCTTTTATCGTTAAACTGACCGGCATCGTCAAAAACCTGGCTCAGGTGCTGGATGAAGAAACCATGGTCCTTACCAACATCATTCCGCTGGATGCTTACAGAGACATCACCGCCGCCAATGAGAGAAAATATCCGGTCAGCCTTGCGCAATCGGTTTTTTCCATAGAAAGCAGTTCTTATAAATTTCCGGTCGGATTCAAAATAAAAAGACTGCCGCCGAATTATACGTTTGATCAACCTTTCCGGTACCGGAAAGAAAAATACAGTTTCAAAGGAACAGAATTTCGTGTTTATATCGAATCGAAAAATGAGGAGCACACCATACCGCTGGATCAGATCGATGAATTTAAAAAATTTGCCGGCGACCTGCAAAAGCACGAATCATCACTGAAAAACATCATTTTCGAGAAAAAGTAGCTAATGCTTGACACCGGAAACGACGTTGATATTATATAAACCAGAAACGGAACCAGAAAGCAGTATCATGACGACGCAAAAACAATTACCGGCCTTAAAATGGAAAATCGAGGAAGCCGGCGACAAAAGTACGGGACTCTTACTAACCAAAGAATTCGGCATTCATCCGGTTATCTCGCAAATTCTCATCAACAGAGGAATCCGGGATATCGAAGCGGCGCGCCGCTATCTTCAGCCTTCACTGAACAATCTGCACAGCCCTTTTTTAATGACGGACATGAAAAAAGGCGTGGCGCGCCTCCTGAAAGCCATTCACAATAAGGAAAAGATCGTCATTTACGGGGATTACGACGCCGACGGCATCACCTCCGTTGTCGTTCTGCTCAAGTTTATCCGGGAAATCACTCCGCTCATCGATTTTTATATTCCCGACCGGATTCAGGAAGGATATGGTTTAAAAGAATCGGCAATCAACGAATTCAAAAAAAACGGCGTCAGCCTGATTATTACGGTCGATTGCGGAATCTCCGATGTGGAACAGATTGCCCATGCCCGGTCCCTGGGCATTGATACGATTGTTCTGGACCATCATGAGATATCCGGCGAACTGCCTCCGGCGGTTGCAGCCATCAATCCCAACCGCAAAGACTGTTCTTTCCCCTTCAAAGGCCTGGCCGGAGTGGGCATCGCTTTTAATTTTCTGATCGCTCTGCGCGGCTCGCTGAACAAGGAAGGGTTCTGGGAAAACAATCAATATCCGAATTTGAGAGAATATCTGGATATTGTTACACTGGGAACAATCGGCGATATTGCGCCGCTTACAGACGAAAACAGAATCTTCGCTAAAATCGGATTGGAACTGATTACCGAGGGCCGGCGTCCGGGCATTAAAGCGCTCAAGGAAGTCAGCGGCGTCGACAACCAGACGATTGATTCCTTCAAAGCGTCTTTCTCTCTTATTCCGAGAATCAATGCCGCCGGAAGAATAGCGTCACCTTCCGATGCGGTCAAATTACTGCTTACGGATGATCCGGCGGAAGCCCGATTGCTTGCGGAAAAGCTTGATTCCTACAATCGTCATCGTCAATTGATGGAAAAGAAGATTCTCAGTGACATTCTGGAAATCATCGGCAAGGACGACGCCATTGCAGGCATGAACTCCCTCGTCTTTGCTTCCGATAAATGGCATCCCGGGGTAATCGGCATCGTCGCGTCACGGCTTGTTGAACTCTTCAATCGCCCCGCTTTTGTCATCAGCATCAATAACGGCATCGGCAAAGGCTCCGGTCGCAGCATTTCCGGAATCAACATTTATAAAGGCATTCAACAATGCGAACACCTCCTGCTTTCTTTCGGCGGTCACTATCATGCCGCGGGCATTTCCATCAGAGAGGAAAACATTGAGCAATTCACATCCCGGTTGGATGAAATCACCGGCAACATTTCCGAATTTTCGGAAATCGCTTCTCAAATTACAATCGATACGGAATGCCCGATTGAAGAATTAAGCCAGGATTTTCTTGCCCAGATCGAAATCCTCGCTCCTTTCGGCAGCAAAAACCCGGAGCCGTTGCTTTTGGCACACAACGTAAAAGTTTCCTCGATGATTATTGTCGGCAATAATCATCTCAAAATGAGCATGAGCAGCAATGGAACGTCCCGTGATTCCATCTGGTTCAACATGGGCAAACATTTATCTTCTTTAAACGGAGCCAACCTTGATATCGTTTTCACCCCTCAAATCAACAACTGGAACGGCGCTCAGGAAATTCAGTTGAAAATAAAAGATGTCAATATTGTTTCCTGATCAGACAAGACCATGAGAGACACATATGAACCTGACTGCAAAAGCGATATTATTGAACGCTCTTTTGTTTCCGGGATGGGGAGAAATCTATTTAAAAAAATATTTAAAAGGGTTTTGGATCATCACGGCTTTTCTATCAGGCATTGCATCGATTGTCTGGTCAATCATTCAGGCGGCGATGGATATTTTAAAAGCAACTCCTGTAAAAAAAGGAGCCGTGACCTTAAGCCTTGTCATCGACGTGGCAATAAAAGCGGTAAAATCCTTAGACGTCTATCTTCTTATCTTTATTTTAATGCTCATGGTTCTGCTGTGGATTCTCTCTATTATCGACGCTTATCTGCTGGGAAAGGAAGCCATGGCGAAAATTAATACTGACGCTGATCAACAATCAGCTTCTCCTGAGG
>JAGVUJ010000104.1 GCA_019136325.1 Deltaproteobacteria bacterium | reverse complement strand
GAGAACTCATTTTCAGCCTTTTGCGCGGCAGTTGGACCTCTGAGGCGCAAACAGGCCGGTATCTTTCTTATACAATTTGAATAAAAAAGCAATATCGGGAATTGAATTGCGATAATTTTCTTTCCCGGTTTCGCGGCAACGTTCATGGAACCCTCAGGGGAACGCCACGCGCCGCACCTGCGCCTTTAAGTTTTCGACATACGATTCCCTGGGCTGCAGAATCGTGCCCTTTTCATCGTACTCCCTTTTTGCCATACATTGCACCGCTTCATCGACATTGCCGTTCGCGGCATCAAGATACGTTTCGATCAGCGTCCGATAGCGCGGCGTGGCCTCCAGGGATTGCCGCAAAAAATCCGTCGCATCCCGGCCGGTAAACACCCACATGTGCGCCATGCCGATCAGCTTCGGTTGAAGCCCGATCAGTTTTTCCAGCGATGCAACGTAATCGTCATAAGAAGACAGAAATTCGACCTGCACCTCACCGTCTTTATCCCCTTCGGGAATGCCGCAGGCTTCCCCTGCGAAGAGCGCCTTTATTTCCGGAATGAAAAACGCCAGCGAATCGCCGGTGTGCCCCGGAACCTCGTAAACCTCACAGGTCAGGCCGCCGAGATCAAACCGGTCTCCTTCTTTGAGATTGATTTGAAAATCCACCGCCTCGATATGCACATCTTCGTCTTTGACGATCTCCTGAAATAATCCTCTCTGCAACTCGCTCAACACCATCATCAAATCCAGAACGGATTTCTTTTTCATCAGGTCTCCGACGCGCGGGAACGCGCCCGCCTGCAGACGGGGCAGTTTTCTTTTGAGGTAGGGAATCGCACCCAGATGGTCGAAATGGGAGTGCGTCGCAAAAACATAGTCCAGGGCATTGCTATCCCCGAATACCTTTTCCAGCGAAGCGATATACGCCGGTCCCATCATATTAATGCCGGCATCGATCATCACATTCTTTTCCCGTCCCTTGACGATATAACCGGGATAGAAATGTTTCCCCCCGACGGTGATCCACTCGCCGAAATCGCCTTCTGCTTTGAACTTCATTCCCGTCTCATTTCATTTTCTACAAAATTTACTCAAACCTTCGCATAACGATCAAATCGTCGTTTCGACTGAAGGCTATCAGAAGCCTTAAAGCGCCATATTTAAAATCAATTTACCGTCGCCTGCGCTCCTCGAAACGACACAACGCGTATGATACAAGGCTCTTTTATTATATCAGCATTATGCTGACAACTGCGCCAGCCATTTGCCGGCATCGACGATGTCAATATCATGAATCTGCTGTTCGCGCCTCAGATTCTGCACCAGTTGAACGGCTTTTGCTTCGGGTAATTTTTGCGCGAACAATTTGAAAGCAGCCGAAGGGATATCATCGGAAAGTTTAACTTCGATTAAATGCGTCGCTTTCTTTTTTCTGCTTAGAGAGAAGTCAATCTCCCTGCCGTCTTTGGTTTTAATATAATTCAGTTCAATATCCTCGCCGTTCGTATCCTGCAAATACTGCACATGCTTTAAAAGACAAACAGCGCAGGTATTCTCCAGTTGAATTCCTTCCCCGCCCAGAACATAACCGCTGTCATAAAAATACAGTTTGGGTTCTTTCAAAATAGCCCTGGCCACATTAGCATGAAATGGTCGCACGGTGAACACAATGCACAAACTTTCCAGAACATCGATATACTTCCGCACCGTATTGGGCGCCAACTGCAGGTCCTGCGCAATAGAGGTATATGAAAGGGGAGAGCCGACCCGTGAGCGCAGCAATTCCAATAAAAGCTTCATGGAACGAATTTCCTGCAATCGGCTGAATTCCAGGATATCCTCTCTGATCAAGTCGGTATAATACTGATTTCTCCACCGCGCCGCTTCTGTTTCAGAACCGGATAAAAACGGCTCCGGGAATCCGCCCAGTTTATTCAGAAGCGCCAGAGCTTCATCCGGCGGAACGGAACCCTTTAATTCACGGACGGAAATCGGATGAAGCCGCATGGAGAAATAACGACCGGCAAGCGACTCGCCCGACTGCCGGAACGTATCCAGCCGCGCACTGCCCGTAATCAGCAGGGACTGTTTTGGCGGGCGCGTGTCAAAAACACCCTTAACAAACTTTTTCCAATCTGTTTTTTTATGAACCTCATCAAGGATCAGCAGATCGCTTCGAACAGGCCAGGACTGCGAATGAATAATCCTGGCATCCTCTATATTGTCATAATTCAGATACTGAGGCGTTTTGAATTCCGGCATCAACGACTTGGCCAGCCACGTCTTGCCGACCTGCCGAGGACCGGTTAAAATGACCATCTTCTTTTGTAAATCTTTTTTTATCGGATGATAAAGATAACGTTCCATGGCCGACTATTTAGCAACGCTATGCACATAAGTCAAGACTTTTATGCAAACAATTGCACAATAGTCTGGTCGTGTTCTCCGGGAATGACATGCACACTGAACGCACCGTTTAACTTTTCTCAACATCATGCCTTCCGTTGCTAATATTATCCCCTGTCCTTTTCATCGCGGGATTACGGTCAACATTCAACCGTCATCCCGGTTGTGTATCAAACCTTTCTTAACTCGGCGCGCTTTTTATGAGCGCGGTTCATTGCCTCGAAAGGACCCTTTGATTTTCTCTCGAATATTTTCCCGCTCAGGGGGGTAAGCAAGCCGTAGATAACGCCCCCGTGTATTAAGCGGACCTTTCCCTTTGTTATCTGCTCAATAATCCAGTAATGCTCCAGATCGATAAGCTTGGGCAACCTCGGATATCCCAGCCAGAGCAACTTACGGTTGGGCTCGACAGCCAGTAGTTTCGGCGTAAAAGTATATCCCCTGCTGCCTTCGGGTTCAAAACGCACGGTGAGCCGAGCCCCCGGACGCACCTCCCCTTTCGCCCACCGGATCATTGGATTCCACTCCGGGAAGGAATCAATGTCCGTCAGCACTTCCCAGACACGCTCCGCTGTCGCGTCGATTTCGATTTCGGTAACGATCTCATGCGAAAACATCAAACATAACTCCTGATTACCTGATAAAATTTGTCCAAATCCGCTCTTCCGGTTCCGGCGGGACAATCCCTGCTTTTTTACCCGCTTGAATTGATTTTAAAAGCCAGGCCATATTCCGTCCCAGCGCCCGCATGATCTGCATGCCTTCCAGATCCTGCACGACTTCCTCCGGCGTGTTGCCGTGAACCATATTCCAGTACTGCGATGAAACAACCGGCATATTATTGATGGTGAAATATTTATTGAGCTGGTCCAGCGACGCGGTAGCGCCGCTACGGCGGCAACTGACGACGGCCGCGGCGGGCTTGAAGGCAAACCTGTCGCTGCCCGCAAAAAAACAACGGTCCAGAAATGATGTTATAAAACCGGAAGCTCCCGCATAATGCACCGGAGAGCCGAAAACAAATCCGTCCGCCTTATCGGCCTTACCAAGCGCGATATTCACCCCATCGTCTTCAAACACGCATTTGTTCAGTTCCAGGCATTTCGCGCAGGCGGTGCATCCCCGGATGGGTTTCTTCCCGATATAGAATATTTCCGTTTCAACGCCGGAGATGTTCAATTCCTTTTCGATCTCACAGAGCGCTGTGTAGGTACATCCTTTTTTGTTGGGACTGCCGTTAATCAATAATACTTTCATATTAGGCGCCTCCTTCGATGATGTTGATCTCATCTTCCGTCACGTTGTAAAGTTCGTAAACCAGCTTGTCAATCTGCCAGATAATAATTTCAACCTTTCTTACGGCGCTTGGGTTTTTCCAGTGCAAAGAGGCTGGTATATTTCTGGTACAGTTCAAATAAAAAAGCGACGCGCTGGGCTTCAGTCTGGAAATTAGTTTTGCCGTAGGCGGCATCGACGGCGCGG
>JAGVUJ010000106.1 GCA_019136325.1 Deltaproteobacteria bacterium | reverse complement strand
GGAGAACAATTATGTCCGACCAAGATTACAAATACATCGAAAACCCGCTTCACGTAACACGACGGGAGTTTATTACCATTACCGGTATTGTCGCAGCGTTTCTGGCTCTTCCCGCAATATGGATAAGATCTCTGGCATCCTCAAATAATGATTATATAAAGGCGCGCACTCAGAATCTTTATCAGGATGACATTCAGTCCAAGATTCGCGTTAGTCACGCCAATAAGTCGGTAGCCCGGTATTACGAGGAATTCGGCGGAAAGCCCCTGAGCCATCTGTCCGAAGAACTGCTGCACACGAAATATATTAACAGAACGAAAGCGCTATCTTAATATGGAGGTTTATTAATTATGCACAGCGAAAACATGATTTTAAAGCACCCTTTAAGCGTAAGAATATTTCATTATCTGCTGGTTATCAGCTTCCTTCCTCTGGCGTTAACCGGTTTGATTCTCTTTTTTAAACCTTTTTCGGAAGGCGCGATGAATTTAACCATGCGGATTCATATTGCCGCCGGCATTTTGCTGACATTTGACGCCCTGTCTTTTTTCATGATTGGCTATAAACGCGTCGCGTTGTTCCTCAGCAGGGTTTTCTCAATCTCCGGCAACGATTTCAAGTGGTTTGCCGTTCTGGGTGGATATCCCCAAAAGCTGCTTTTGCACAAAAAAATTCCCGTGCCTCCGATGGGAAAATACAATTCCGGACAAAAACTATTCGGCGTATGTGTTTTTATCGGCGGCGTCATCCTTATTTTTACGGGTCTGGCGCTCTGGGCATTTCCGCATAATCTGCCCCGTGGAACGGTTGCTCTAATGGGACATTTGCACGCCATCGCGGCATGGGCTCTGACGCTGTTTCTGTGCGTTCACATCTTTCTGGGAGTTTACATGTTCGACGATTTCAAAGCCATGTTCCTGCACGGCAAGATTCCCTATGAAGAAGCCAAAGAAATGGCGCCTCTGTGGGTGGAAAAAGAAATTGTCGCCATAAATAAAAAATAGAAATTGACAATGTCGATTCCATTTGTATATTGTCTCGATGCGAGTTCAGCCTGAGAGGGAGGGAAACTTTCTGATCTTGAGGGAAATATAAAATCTTAAGCGAAAGAGGTTTGATTTTTTCCCGATCAAGCCTCTTTTTTTGTGAGGAATTTATGGATAAACGCATCGGTACGGTAACCATTATAGTGACCAACAGAACCAGCCAGGCACAGAAAGTCAATCAGATTCTCTGCGATTTCGGTGAAATGATTATCGGACGCATGGGTTTGCCTTATGCGCCGGGCCATTTACACATTATTGCGCTGATCGTTCACGCCACAACGGACGAAATCGGCGCGCTGACCGGGAAACTGGGAACGCTGCCCGGCGTGTCGGTCAAATCGTCTCTGACAAAAGTTTAATCAATCTGAAGTATAGGAAATAGTATGAAAGACTTTATTAATGACCATCACATCGAAGAAATTCTTGTTCAAGCGAAAAATCCCGAACCCAGGCATGTCCGCGATATTATCGACAAAGCCCATGAACTCAAGGGCCTGTCTCCGGAAGACGTCGCCGTTCTGCTGCAGACGGAGAATGATGAACTGATCGGAGAAATCCAACAGGCGGCTCATAAAATCAAGAAAGATATTTACGGCAATCGTCTTGTTTTGTTTGCGCCGCTTTACATTGCCAATCACTGCTCCAATAATTGTCTTTATTGCGGTTTCCGCCGCGACAACAAAGAACTGAATCGTGTCGCGCTGACCATGGAGCAGATCAAAAAAGAGGTACAGGTTCTGGAGCGTGAAGGTCACAAGAGACTCCTGATGCTCTGCGGCGAGCACCCGGCCCGCTCCAGTCTGGACTATTTCATGGAAGCCATTGAAACGGCTTATTCCGTCAAAACAGAACATGGCGGAGAAATAAGACGGATCAATGTGGAAATTGCACCGCTGGACGTTGCCGAATACAAACTACTGAAAAAGACAGGCATTGGTACGGTTGTTTTATTCCAGGAAACGTACCATCACGAAACGTACAAAATGATGCATCCCAGCGGCCCCAAGAAAGATTATGCGCGGCGTCTGACCGCCATGCACCGCGCGCAGGAAGGCGGGGTTGATGATGTCGGCATTGGCGCGCTTTTCGGGCTTTATGATTATAAATTTGAAGTTCTGGGTTTGCTTCTTCATGCACTGCAACTGGAAAAGGACTGCGGCGTGGGGCCGCACACCATTTCCATTCCCCGTTTGGAGCCTGCCTTGAACGCGCCGGCAGCGATTAAACCGCCTCACCCGGTCAGCGATCAAGACTTTAAAAAACTTGTGGCCATCATCCGCATGGCGGTTCCCTACACGGGAATGATTCTCTCCACGCGGGAAACTCCGGAAATGCGCGATGAAGTTTTCGCTCTGGGCATTTCCCAGATCAGCGCCGGTTCACGCACCAATCCCGGCGGCTATCAGGATGATTCCAGCGATGCTTTCCGCGCCGCGCAATTTAATCTCGGCGATACGCGCACGCTCGATGAAGTGATTCTGGACATTACCGAACGGGGTCACATCCCCAGTTTCTGCACGGCCTGCTATCGTCTGGGACGCACCGGCAAGGATTTTATGGATCTGGCCAAGCCCGGTCTGATTCAGAAATTCTGTCAAACGAACGCTCTTTTCACTTTTAAAGAATACCTGCTGGATTATGCCAGTCCGGCGACACGCGAAGCAGGTGAGAAATTAATCCAAAAAATGCTGAACGAATTTTTCAAAACAAAAAGAAAAAGTATGGTCGGTGAGCGACTGCAAAAAATTACAGACGGAGCAAGAGATGTCTATATATGACCGCGTGGAAAAACTGCTGCTCAAGGCGGAAATCGGGAAACCGCTGAGCCGGGATGAAATCATCGACCTTTTGAAAATGCCGGGCGACGGTGTCCCTGATCTTTTCGCCACCGCCGACCGCGTCAGGAAAAATGAAGTCGGCGATGAAATATTTCTACGCGGCATTATCGAATTTTCCAACCACTGCGAACGGGACTGTCTGTATTGCGGATTGCGCAAAGGCAATCGCAAGCTCAGCCGATACCGGATGACGGACGAAGAAATTCTTGAAACGGTGCGAAATATTTCCCGAACGAAGATTCCCACCGTCGTTCTGCAATCCGGCGAGGATTCGTTCTACACGACGGAAAAAATCTGCCGTCTGACCGAAAGGATTAAAAACGAAACGGGCATGATTGTCACACTGTCCATCGGCGAGAAAACACCGGAGGATTACCGCTTATTCGCAGAAGCGGGAGCGGACCGCTATCTGCTTAAGCACGAAACCGCGTCACCAAAACTTTACGATTATTTACGTCCGGGCTGCCGCCTTGATCGGCGGGTGCAATGCCTGCGAACGCTCAAACAACTTGGCTTTGAGACGGGAACGGGCAACATGGTGGGGCTGCCGGGACAGACCATTGAAATTCTGGCCGATGATCTCATGTTGATGAAAATACTGAATGCAGACATGCTCGGCATCGGACCGTTCATTTCTCACCCGGACACCCCGCTGGCCGGCATTGAAAATGATGATATTGAATTAACGTTGCGTGTTCTGGCCGTCGCCCGACTCCTCACACGCAACACCAATATTCCGGCCACCACCGCACTGGCGACTCTTCACCCCCAGGGACGGATTTTTGCTTTGCAGGCGGGCGCCAATGTCATAATGCCCGATTTCACGCCGGATTTATACAAATCGCGCTACGAGATTTATCCGGGAAAGACGGACACCGGTTCCGCAGAAGAAATCATCGAAAAGCTCCATGCCGATATTTCTTCAATCGGTCGCACCATCAATTTCTCCGTCGGCAATCGCTTCGCTCAGGAAGACAGACAAATTCTTCACTAAACCAATGTCCGACAAGGTTTCAGCACTTTTTTCATAACAATAAGGCCCATTCTCCGGCGATAAAATCTTCCTTTTAAAAAGCTCTGATTCTTCCGATTAATAATATAAAGTGTTGAATTTATACACGATTCAATGTTCTCGTAATACATAAAAAATCCAAACCTTATTTTTGACAAATCAAAATATTGAGCGTATAAACTACTGGGACACATTGAGGAAAAAGACTGCTTTTGACCCGAAATTGCAATTGGTTACACGATCAACGGGCGGCAGTAAATAAACATAATTTCAAATCATTGAGAAAGGAGACAGGATCATGCCAAGATGGACGTACAAAACAAACATTATTGATCTGGATCAAGTCATTCCGCCCGAGAAAGTCAAATGCGACCTCTCCGGGGACTGCATCGTCACAGATCTTCAGGGAGGAGGTCTTCCGCATTTCAAAGAAATGCTCGACAAAGAAGGCGAAGGTGAATGGGAGCTTGTTCAATGCCAGTATCATGGAGGCAAACTGCTTTGCATTTGGAAAAAGGAGATTAAAGAGGCATTTGCCAGCTAATCACCGTAGCGTTTTTCTATCGTCAGCTTCTTTAGTCAATCACATATAACAATCAACAAGAAAGCTGATAGAGGCTTAATGCGTCAAACAATCCAACGATGCGGTTATACGCAACGCATGTTGGTTATTTAAATAAATGGAGGTAATGTTATGGCTTTTAATGCACCAGCCAAAATGGTCGGACTTGTCGGCAATGCCGGCGTTTACAAATCAAAACTTTCAATTTTTCAATTTCTTATTCGCGGCTTCATGGCGGGAGCCTACATCGCAATCGGTGGAGCGCTTTGCACCGTATGCTCAACCGGTGTAGCGCCCTTGCTGGGCGCTGGAGTCGGTAAATTAATCAGTGGAGCGGTGTTCCCCGTCGGTCTGATCGCTATCGTGCTCACCGGCATGGAGCTCTTTACCGGAGACTGTATGCTCGTGCCCATGGCCGCCATGATGAAACGCTGCACCTGGGGCTCTGTATTCAGAAACTGGTTTTGGGTTTATATCGGAAATGTTGTCGGTTCTTTTTTTTATGCCTATATGATGTCTGTTGGTCCGTTCGTTGACGGCACCGCAGACGGCACCATGGTTGTCAACGCTTTCGGCATGACGGCAATCAATATTTCCGTGGCCAAGATTCTGACGTACAAAGCTGTGGGAACGGCGGGTCTCTGGTCCTGCTTTATGAAGGCTATCGGTTGTAATTTCCTGGTCAATATTGCGATTCTGCTGGCCATCACCGCAGATGACGTCGTCAGTAAATTCTTCGGAATCTGGTTTCCCATCATGGCCTTTGTCGCCACCGGATTCGAGCACTGCGTCGCCAATATGTATTTTCTGCCGACAGGCAAGTTTTTAACAGACTGGTACCCGGCAACCGTTGAAAAGGTCGGAGGTCTGCTGGCCGCCAACGGCGGTTTAAGCTGGGGCGATATCTGGTTCTGGAATATTATTCCGGTTACGATCGGCAATATCATCGGCGGATTTCTTTTCATCGGTGTCGCCTATTATCTGATGTTCAGGAATGAAGTCCCGAAAGACTAGGAGAAGTTCTGTTGTCACTACCTGCATGGATAACTTTTTTCGTCTGCGCGGCGGCGGTATTCATTCACTATATGCAAGTGAGAAACACCCGGTTTTTGCTTTTTGCCATACCGGCATTGCTTGCTCTTCTGCTCATCCCGATGCTCCTCGCGTGGATGAGCCGGAAAACCTTAAGAGACGCGGCGGAACAAAACAGTCCTCACGCAAAACTTTATAAAATCGCCAAAGTTACCCTGGCGATGACGGGACAGGCTGTCAGCATCAGCGGCAAAGTCAAAAAAATCAGTTTTCGATGGCTCAACAGGCCGCATTTTCATATTGAAGACGCGACGGGCCGGATCAGAGTGATCATGTTTACATCCCCCGCTGAAGACATCCGGCAGGAAGACGATGTTGAAGTACTCGGTGTTGTCATAAAAAATATTTTTAAACGCGGTGACCCGGCTATCTCGGCTGTCAGCGTGAAAAAAAGACTCAAACCATAAACAAATTCAGGAGGACATCATGAATTCGAGAGAAATAATCTTTTTAATAGGGTTTCTAATCCTTGGCATTACCCCGGTTTTTGCCCAGCATCTTGCGGCGGGCGCAACGGAATTGCTCATACTCGCGGGCATTGTTATTTCCACGTTAACAGCATTTGCCAAATCTTAACGACATGACAGAGCGAGGGCTGACGGCACCGTTCGCCCTCGCTCTGCTCCTTTCGGCAACACAAGCATAGAAATTATTTTATTTCAAAACCTGCGGGAGCTGGCTTTTCCGGCGTTTCTCATTCATGTCGGGCTATCATTGCGAAAATGTTTCATTGGACCGTAATACTCACCGGGCTCATCCTAAAACACGTTATTTTTTCCATATGACCGTAAATTTGCCACGGTTATAAATCATAAATGACTAAGCTTATTCATAACTTACAGTCATGAAAATATTTAAATAAAACGCTACTTTATAATTGACAAATCGCACTATTGCAGCTATAAGCGGCAGTCAAACTGCTGACCGATCCGGTTTCAGACCACTGATAGTAAATGTCTAATTGGAGGTTGATACGGTCACATTTTAAGCAGTTTCCTATATAGAAAGAAGTTATAATAAATTCTAAGAGAGGGAAGAAATTTATGGCAAATGAAAATTTAGAGAGCAAGAGGTGGTTGATTGCCGGCGCGGCTGTTATTATTCAGTTGTGTCTCGGCACCGTGTATGCATGGTCGGTTTTTAAAAACCCGTTGATGCAGATGCACGGATGGGATGGAAAATCAGTCCAGTATACCTTCATGATTCTTATGGGTATTCTCGGACTGGCTGCCGCTTTCGGCGGCACTTTGGTTGATAAAAAAGGCCCCCGTTTTGTGGCCACGATCGGCGGTATTCTTTTCGGTATCGGTACGCTAGTTGCCGGTTATGCCGATCAGGTGGGAAGCATCGCTCTTCTTTATCTTGGATTCGGCGTGATCTGCGCATTGGGCAATGGTTTCGGCTATGTTACGCCAATCGCAACACTGATTCGCTGGTTCCCCGATAAACGCGGTCTGGTCACAGGTTTGGCCGTTATGGGTTTTGGCGCCGGCGCTTTCTTTATGGGAAAAATCGCCCCCGTCATGATTAAGAATTTCCAGCAGATTGATCCTAATGGAACAATGATCGCTTCCGGTGTTGCCAACACCTGGTATATCTGGGGTGTTATTTTCCTTGTCCTGGTAACCGGTTCCGCCCAGTTATTTAAAAATCCTCCGGCCGGCTGGTTGCCCAAAGGATTCACACCCGCCGCCAATGCGACGGTTTGTTCAGCCGATGACTCGTTCACATTCGGTGAAGCCGTTAAACGTCCCCAGTGGTGGATGCTCTGGTCCATGCTGTGCCTCAATGTTTCCGCCGGTCTCGGCTTGATTTCCCAGCACTCTCCCCTGGCTCAGGATATTTACAAAAAGACCATGGGTTTAACAGGTGATCTCTCTCCTGAACAGATTGCCATTGTCGCAGCCGCTGGAGGTTCCGTTGTGGCTTACGCGGCAATATTCAATGGTCTGGGAAGACTTTTCTGGGCGAAAATTTCCGACAATATCGGGCGAAAAATGGTTTTCCTGATTATGTTTGCAACCCAGGCAATTCTTTATGTCCTGGTCGCTAAGGGATTCATCGCTACCTATTGGCCTTTCATTTTTGCATCCTGCTATTTATTAGCCTGTTATGGTGGTGGCTTCGCCACGATGCCCGCTTTTTGCGCCGACTCATTCGGTCCGGCTTGTATCGGAAAAGTTTATGGCTTCATGCTGACCGCGTGGAGCGTCGCCGGTATCATCGGTCCTTTTGTGTTTGAAGCATTCAAACCGCAGGCGCTGTTTATCGCAGCCGGTTTGTTAACAGTAGGTTTCTGCATAGCGCTGTTTTACAAAGCGCCAAAAGGAAAAAACGCTTAAACAATTACTTCCTTAATCCACAAAAAGCCCTTTCAGTCCAAAAACTGAAGGGGCTTTTTCATTCCCTGGCGCACATTAGCGTCTATTCTTTTCTCAATTCTGTTGACATTCAAGATGATTTTTTCTATATTAATGAGGAATTCAATAACA
The DNA here is from genome assembly GCA_019136325.1 of Deltaproteobacteria bacterium. The sequence goes on along the minus strand of JAGVUJ010000106.1, from coordinate 11,349 downwards.
TTTTTCGTCAATAATTTAATAACTTAGATTTATTAAATTCAGTCGCCATACGAGGCATATCCTGGCTTATTCAATGTTCGTTTATACTCATTCATGTAACGTAGCGGTTCTCCGATCGATGAAACCGATTCGCAGTAACTATTATAATTAGAAAAAGATATGTTACTAAAAAATTTGTTACGTCATGGCTTCAGAATTTTTCCCGCGCTTTTGATCGTGGCGCATTGTCCGTACGTTTATGCAGACCATGATACGTCTCTGCGTACGGATCTCAATTTTTCCTATACATTTGATGAAAACTTCCGGTCGGTATCCTATATTTTTCTCCAAGCCGATAACGATATGTCGGATTTCGATTATCTCGAATGGGGCACAGGCCTTCAGTATCAAACGGCTCTGCCCTGGCTTTCTTTTCTATTATATTATCAGCAGGGTCACTCTCGATCCGAAGAGAACAACTGGTTCATCGAACGCAAGCCCAGCCTGAACATCAACACATCGGCTATTTTTCATCATTTCAAAATATCCAATCAAATCCGTTATGAATACAGATTTACACCGGACTGGAACGATTATCGAATCAAAAATACGCTGGAGATATCCCGTCCGGACATTTTTCTGCAGCCCTATATCGGGTGGGAACTGTTTTACGAAAACCGTAATAAAGATTTTATGCTCCACAGAATAAAATTCGGCATTGTAAAAAATATCAGCGAAAATGTTTACCTGGGAACGTATTACAGAATTGATTTTTCCAACGTGAACGACGAATGGGAATGGAAAAAACAACTCATCGGCATTCAACTTTCACTGAAGTATTAAGAATGAAAGATATGCCGGCACACAAAACAAACATAAGCAGGTGAATCATGCGCGCCAATTTCACAACATATCTTCAACGGATCACCTTATTCCTGTTTGCCCTGATCCTGAATGCCCCGTCTGTGCATGCTGACAGCCGGATCGTCAGGGTCGGTGTCTATGAAAATGCCCCGAAAGTTTTCACCGACGAATCCGGAAAACCATCCGGCATTTTTATCGATATCATTGAGCACATCGCAGAAACTGAAGAATGGGACGTGAAATACGTCGCCGGAACATGGACGGAAGGACTGGACCGCTTAAAAAAAGGAGAAATCGATTTGATGCCGGATGTGGCATATACGGCGGAACGAAATAAAATATATTCCTTCCACAAAGTTCCCGTGCTGTCATCCTGGTATCAGGTATATGCTCCAAAAGGCCATAACATTCGTTCCATCCTGGATCTGAATTCAAAGCGTATTGTCGTTCTGGATCGTTCCGTTCAGCAGGAAGCCTTTGCGCGCCTCAGCAAGGGTTTCGGCTTGAACGTCACACTGATTCCAATGGAAGATTACAAGAAATCTTTCGAAATGGTGGCGGCGGGCAAAGCCGATGCCGCCATTACCAATAAATTTTACGGGGACATGCACGCCAGGAGATACGGACTCGAGGATACCGCTGTTGTTTTCGAACCTTCCGATCTTTTCTTCGCAGCCCCTAAAAACATCAACACAGACCTGCTCGATGCTATTGACCATCATTTATCCATCCTCAAAAAAGATCCGCAGTCGCTCTATTATACATCTCTGAAACACTGGACGTCCGAAGAAATAACCTTTCAATTTCCCGTCTGGCTGAAAATTACCATACTCATTATCGGCATTGCGCTGTTGATCAGCCTGGTGGGAAGCTTTGTTTTAAAACATCAGGTCAATGAACGCACCCGGGAACTCAAGGAAATCAATGATGAAATGGAACAACGCATCGTTCAACGGACCGAGGAACTTGCCGTTGCAACGGAAAAAGCTCAGGCGGCAGATCGTATCAAGTCGGCATTTCTCGCCGCCATGTCACACGAACTGCGCACGCCACTCAATTCCATCATAGGATTTACCGGCATGGTATTGCAGGGACTGGCGGGTCCGCTGAACGAAGAACAGACAAAACAGTTGGGAATGGTTCGCAACAGCGCTCATCATTTGCTGGATTTGATCAACGATATTCTGGATATTTCCAAGATTGAAGCCGGACAGCTTGTCTTAATGTCGGACAATTTCAACTTAAAAGAATCGATTGAGAAGACCATTCAGATTGTTTCACCGCTGGCGGCAAAGAAAAATGTCCGGCTGTATTCCGAAATATCAGATGACGTATCCGAATTTTATGGAGACAGGCGCAGGATTGAACAAATCATGATCAACCTTCTGAGCAACGCAATTAAGTTTACGAATAAGGGCGAGATCTGTCTCCGTTGTTTTTCGGACAACGCGTCCGTCGTTGTTTCCGTGGAAGATACGGGCATCGGCATCAACGAAGAAAATATCAGCATCATTTTCGACGCCTTTCGCCAGGTTGATACTGGCATAACAAGAGTGCAGGAGGGAACGGGACTGGGACTCAACATCACTAAAAAACTTGTGGAAAAGATGGGTGGATCCATTCTGGTAAAAAGTGAGATGGGAAAGGGCAGCACCTTTACGGTGATGCTTCCCAAAGGAAAGGAGTGAACGATGAAATCTTTGATTCTGGTGATTGAAGATAATGAACAAAATTTGTATCTGATGCGGTTTCTTCTGGAAAAAAACGGTTTTACCGTGATTGAAGCCACCGACGGGATATCCGGAGTGGAATTGGCAAAGAAAGAAAAACCGGATCTTATTCTTCTCGATATTCAGCTTCCCCGAATGGACGGTTACAGCGTTGCGCGCGAGATAAAAAACAATGCCGTCCTGAACAAGACGCCGATCGTTGCCGTCACCTCTTACGCCATGGCCGGTGATCGGGAACGGGCAATCGCCTCCGGAGCGGACGGTTATATTGAAAAACCGATTGACCCGGAAAAATTTATTGAACAAATCACAAAACACTTAAAAACGTTATAAGCGGATGATCCATATCACATGATTCAGGAGAAGCTATGAAAACGATTCTTGTTGTAGACGACGAGGAACCAAACCGCCTTTATCTGGAAACACTGTTCAAATCACAGGGATTCCGTGTCATCACCGCGGCAAACGGCGTCAACGCGCTGGAGGAGGCAAGAAACCATCATCCCGATGTCATCATCAGCGATATTCTGATGCCGGTCATGGACGGCTTTATGCTTTGCAAAAAGTGTAAAAACGACGTTACACTGAAGAACATTCCTTTTATTTTTTATACGGCAACCTACACCGATTCCAAAGATGAAAAACTGGCGATGGAACTGGGCGCCGATCTTTTTCTCGTAAAACCGCTGGAGCCTGACGTGCTGCTTGATGCCATCAATAAATTCTCGTCGGACACCAAACCGGAAGCGGGGAACAAATTAAAAGCAAACGTTCCTGAAGAAAAAATTCTGAAAGAATATAACGAATCGCTTTTCCGGAAACTGGAAGACAAGATCAAACAGCTGGAAGAAGCAAATCATATCATTCAAAAAAGCGAGTCCAAGTACCGATCCATATTTCAAAAATCGTTGTCGGGAATATTTCAGATATCCGCGAAAGGCAAACTGCTGATTTCCAATCCGGCTTTGCATCACATGCTCGGATACGACTCCGTCGATGATTTATCACATACCGTTAAAGATATCGGCACTCAGATTTATGTAAAACAGGACGATCAGGTTCGACTCATCAAACTGCTCCAACAAAACGATCATGTGGATGGTTACGAAGCCAGACTATGGAAAAAAGATGGAAGTATTTTATGGATTAAAGCCAACATATGGACTGTCCGCGATGAGAACAACCATATTTTGTTCCTTGAAGGCATTGTTGAAGATATCTCCGATCGTATCCTCCGGGAGGAGGCGCTTGTAAACAGCGCCGAAAAACTCAAAACGGTTATGATGGAAACCATCAATATCGTCTCCACCATTGTCGAGCAACGGGATCCCTCCACAGCGGGCCATCAACAAAGAGTGGCCGAATTGGCGGCAGCCATTGCCAAAGAGTTAAATTTCCCGCCTCAGAAGATTGAAGGCATCCGGGTTGCCGGATTAATGCATGACGTGGGCAAAGTTTCCATCCCTTCGGAAATACTGACCAAACCCTGCAAACTATCTCCGATAGAGATGGGACTGGTTAAAGTTCATGCCAGCGCCGGATTTGATATTTTGAAGAATATCGAATTCCCCTGGCCTATTTCTAAAGCGGTACAACAGCATCATGAACGGATGAACGGTTCCGGATATCCGTCCGGATTGTCCAAGGAAGCCATTATTCCGGAGGCGCGCATTCTTGCCGTGGCCGATGTTGTCGAAGCCATGTTGTCTCATCGCCCCTACCGCCCCGGACTGGGTATTGATAAAACCATGAACGAAATTGAAACCAACAAGGGAATTCTTTACGATGAACGGGCTGTGGACGCTTGTATCACTTTATTTCGCAATAAAAATTTTAAATTCCGTTCCGACCCGTCGGCATAGTCCCGTCATCAAATGACGATGTTCTGCGGTCGTCGAAAAATCGAAAACTTTCCCGATCTCTTCCACCAGGACATATGGGTAACTTCCCGAACGGATTCCGTCGTTTTTCTGCGGCATGCGATCTTGTTTCCCGTAGGTAAAATCATCAACGCCGCCAAAATATTTTGCTCCGTTACGTGTCTATTAATAAAATAAAATATTCGATTTTTGTCAGTGGATAGAGCGTTTTCATGATTTTTTTGTAACGTTCAAGCTGCTCTTCATATTTCTGCCTGAACCCCCGCATCGAACCGGACTTGTAATCAATGATCGTAATGAGATTCTCCGATACAACCATTCTGTCCACGATACCAAAACTTTCCCTGTCCGATATCTGCTGTTCAATATAGAGATTGCCCGGCCGGAACATGATCGGGGAGACATCGCTTCGTTGAACAAAGCGAACCGCCGTTTCATATTCTTCATCGTTGAGTTCTCCGGCCTGCGGCAGCGCATTCTGATGAACAACCCTGGCCAGCCAGCGATGCAGACGGTCGCCTCTCATGATGCCGGCCTTTATATTGGCAGAGATCAGCGCGGGATCGATCTCTTCGTATTTCCCCGGCTCATCATTATGTTTATCCGGCACGTCGAATATTGTAACAGGCTGAGGAGTTTCCGCCTTGCCGGACGAAGTGCAGATTTCTTTCTTACCCCCCTCAGGCGCAAATCGTTCAAAGGTCTTGAGGACGGCCTGATGAACAGGCCCGTATTTTTCATTATTCTTTTTCGGCAGGAAAACCGTCAGTGTCCGGACAGCCCGTGTCGCGGCGACATAGAATACATTGGCCTTCTCCCGGCGCAGCCGAGCCAGATTGATATCGCGCGTGGTCATGATTTCCCGGGCAATGTCCGATTGCTCCGCGTTGAAGAATTCTATTTCCCTGCTCGAAAACCGCACATGGCACTTTTCCGATTCCAGATAAAAAGGAGACTCCCTTTCCTCCTCGTACCAGAACACCAGGACATGCTTGAACTGAAGCCCTTTTGTCCCGTGAATCGTATCGACCTTGATATTGTCGCTGTGCTCCGCTTCCGGCACCTTGATGTTAAACCGGACGTCGAACATTCTCCGCAGAAAATCATCCACATCGGCGCTGCTTTCATGGAAAAACGCCTGCGCTTCTTCCTGCCAGATATCCAGGATGGTTGAGGATATTTTTCCGCGCAGCAACTCCATGGCGGAACCGACGGCCATCAAACCGAAAGGCCGGGAATACTTTTGCGCGAACTCCGCCCGTATCTCTCCGATATTCCCATACAGATTTTTCCATAAAGGCGATGCGGCCGAGGCGGCAACAAAGCTTTTTTTATCTTCCCTGGCCAGAACACCGGCAATGAAAAACATGACCGCCACGCCTTCAGGCGTCGAAAGAAGCTGTCTTCCTTTCACCGCCGCCACGCCGATGCCGTTCTTCAGGAGTTCGGCTTCGATTTTCTGGACATGGTTGTTGGTCAATGCCAGCACCGCCATGTCTCCCCACGAACAGTCATACTCACTTTTTTTCTTTTTCAGGTATTCGACAATCGCGGGATAAAAAGAAGCTTCCGATGAGCCCTCTTTTGCCAGTTCGACACAATTCACCTCGGTGATGCTGTCAAAAGATTGTACCTGCTCCGACGGTTTTTGCATCTCGTTTTTTTCTTTTCCCTCAAAGAGATGCTCGACGAGTTCATTGAAAAAAGAAATCAGCAGCGGCGTGCTGCGATAATTGTATTCCAGGGAGCTTTCCGTAATTTCCCCTTTTCGGATGTAATCGCCTAAGGCATTTTCCAGAGCATCGCGATCCGCGCCGCGCCAGCCGTAGATCATCTGCTTCCAGTCGCCCACGGCAAAAAAAGACCGTTCGCCGCGCTCGCTCCACCCGGATAAAATCTCGTCAATCAGCGGCATCAATATTTCAATGTCGCCCTTTGACGTATCCTGAAATTCGTCGATTAAAAGATGTTCTGTCCGGTCAAGCCCCAGCGAGAAATAATTGCTCATGAGCTTCGGGCGCTCGGATGACGTCAGACCGTCCAATTCAAGAAGGCCGCGGCGTACATCGTGGAAAAAGATCAATCCTTTTTCATTCTTCACTTTTGCCGCCGCTTCCAGATAAATCCCGCACAGAAAGGCCACGGCCAGTTCGCGAAGCATTGCCTTGTTGACGGCCAGATGTCCGGCAGTGTCCCGGTAATCCCGGAATATTTTGTTGAGTTCCGCATACGGTTTCTCACTCCAGTTTATGCTTTTTCCGATGCTTTGATACTCTTCCAGGCGGGCATATTTTGCCGCTGATTTGGACATAAACGCGTCATAATCCGTCAAAGCATTAACGACCAGCCTTTTCGTATTCGGCGTCACCTGCTCCGCCAGAGCATCAGCCTTTTCATAAAGTGATTTCAGTCTGTTTCTCAACACGCCGTTTTGTTTCATGATGTCGTTAAGGTCGTTTAACCTTTCCATATCCGACAGACAGCGTTCATGCGTCCGTTCATCCCGCAAGGCCTCCCAAAGCGCGTCGATATCCGTTCTTAAAATTCTTGCCGCCATGATTAATTTACCGGCTTTGCCCTTTTGAATGACATGATCGCGGAAAAGAATGTCAATCTCACGCGATAATTCCATCTGCTCTTTCTCATCCGCGAGCTTTGGCGCGAAACCGGCCGCGGCAAAAAGCCGGTAAAAGAACGAATCGATCGTGGAGTAGCCGACCCGTCCCGCTTCCATCACCAGACGCAGCCGCTCCAGAAGAGGCTTTCCCTCCTCCCTGGATATTTTTTCCATGATCCGGGCACGCATCTCGGTCGTCGCGGCGCGGGTGAAGGTCAGCGCGGAAATGAATTTCCCGCCGATGGATATTCTTTCGAACACTTCTTCGGTGAGCCGTGTTGTCTTTCCCGAACCGGCCGAGGCTTTCAGTAAAATGCTTTTCATCACATGTTCCCCCGGACGGTTTTGTAATAATCTTCCCTGCCGCACAAGACCTGAAACTGACAGTGTTCACATTCCGAACAGTCATGTTCCGGCGCCAGTTCGCCGCCGCCAATGATCGCGTCCAGCCTTTCTTTGATAGCCTGCATCAATTCTCCGGCCTGCGCGATTTCATTCTCCGGAAGTTCGATCTGCCGATCGCTGGTCGGCTCCTTCAGAAAATAAAAACGCGCGCCCTGGGCATCTTTATTGAAGTGCTGATAAATGATCAACTGTGCGGCAGGATGAAGAACGCCTTTTTCCTGAAAGCGTTCCAGCACCGTTGTTCTTCCCGAAACGTCATACGTACTTTGCTTTTTGGAATATTTGAAATCAATCACCTCGGTTCGTCCTGCGATGTCGGCGATCCTGTCCGAACGGCCGGTGATTTTATAGCATCCGTCAATCATCCCTTCGAATTTCTTCTCGCAGCACAGGGCGTTGTCGGCAAATACCAGGCCATCGCCGGAATCCTTTTCGTCGGCGAATATCTCCTGCAGCAAAATTTTTGCGTTGAGCATGTAGATATTCACGCCGTCGATGTCTCGCGTATCCGCGTTTTCGTCACTTGCCCAGATCTCGTCGAAAAGCTTTTCCCAGTTATCGAATTTTTCCTTCGGGCCGGTCGAGAGCCGCTGCAGGAATCGATGAACAAAATCTCCCATGTGCATATTTATTTTTTCCTCATTCTCCATGAATGATGGCGGCTTAATCCCGAGGATGTATTGATGGTAAAACAAAAACGGACAGGCCAGAATTTTAGTCAGGCTCGAATAAGAATACGTAAAGTCCCGGAGCTTGTTTCTCAGATTATCATCCAGAGTGATGGCGGTTTTTACCTTTTCTGGTTTCGCCGCAACGGATTCTCTGAACGCGGCAGCGGTGACGGATTTTCCGAATTCCTGCGCCAGCAGGCTCATGTAATAGCTCGGCGTCCGCTCCCGGATTTGATCGTTGACTCCGACGATTTTAATGCGTTCACCCTGCGCCAGAATCTGCCGGAAAATCACATCCTCATATTCAAACACACTTCTGCGCAACAGCGGAACATGCACCGGATTGATGAAAGGCCCCTCGAACGGCTGAGAAGGCAAAATGCCCGCATCCAGGGAAAGAATCAGGCCCCGGCTGAATTTTTCTCCCGAAACATGGCCGAAACCGACCACCTGCACCGGAGCCGACCTGCTTCCCGTCACGCGGAATTTTTTCGTTTCAATCAGCGTTTTTGCGGCATCAGCCAGATTGTGTCCCAGCCGCTCTTTCCAGAAATCAAGGAGCGTGGCAAACGATATGGCAACCTCCAGCGCCTCGCATTCCTCACGCACATAATTTTCCCGGTTTTTGGATAATTCCACTGCGCAGGTTACAGCAATTTTTTTGAAATCGATCGTCCGGCCCGGGCGTCCGGCCTTTTCTATTTCCTGAAGCAGCCTTCTTCCCGCCGAGGTCGTCGAAAATGGCAGCCAGACGGCCAGATTGACGGCATCGCCGAAAAACCTCAGTGACCTGTTCCAGAGCATCGGTGTGAGCGACTCATCAAGCAGGAAAACCATTAACTGCTCTCCGCCTTTTCGCTCTTTCAGAAAACCGGAAACCTCCAGAGTGACCAGATCGACCAGAGCATGAAGTCCGGCGAGCTTTATCAGTTCGATGCCCGCGCCGTCCGATGTCGCGATCCCGCCGCCAAAAGACAGGATTCGATTTTTTGCCGAATCAAAAGGCAGCGGTTCCGGTCCGGACAAACCGTCTCCGAACAACGGCGGATCGATGTATAACCTTTCTTTTTCTATCCTATGGTAGAATCGCTCGGTTACCGGCGTCATCGCCGGAAGTCCGATAAACAGCTCCTTTTCGCCGGGCGTGACAGCTTCAAGCGCCGCCGTTTCCAGCTCCGGCATGAAGAAATTCAATTTCGCCAACCACGCCCGGAAGGCCTGCGCGGTTTCCAGATATTCCTCAAGCTTCGCCCATTCGTCGTCGGTAAAACGCTCGGCGCCGTAAATCGTATTTCTGCTGATTTTATATTCCGTGAGCTTTTCGATAACGGGCAGAAGACTGGCGGCGCGCCTGGCCGGGTGCGCCTCAGCCGGATGTTTTTCGGCAATGAACCGGATAAAATAAAGCAGCCGTTCATCGCCGGGAACCGGTTCCAGATTCAGTTTCTCGCTGCTTTTTCTCGTGATGTAGGATTTCAGCCCTTCCACGCGGGGAAGTATCCCGCCCAGGGCGCTGTGAATAAAGTGCCGCACCGGATCGACAGCGCTGTCATTGGCGCAAATGATTGTCCAGCCGGAAAGATCGGGATAGTCACGGCGGAGAAGCTCAATTAACCTTTCCAAATATTGGGACATTCTCTATCTCTCCATTTATCGTCGGCAAAAAACTTTATGCTTAATGACTCGATTTCTATTCCGTATGACCATCAACTTTTCCTGTCCTTTCGACGCCAAGCGAGAAATCTTGATTTTAAAAATGGTAATGTTTTAAGATTCCTCGTTCCGAAAATTCGGAACTCGGAATGACACGTGGATTTTTAATAGCATAATTTTTAAAATATGGTAACAAGGAGAAAAAATATTCTTACGCTCAACCGATTATGACATATTTCATTAATTCAACCGCCGACTATCACCGGCACGATTTGAATTCGCTGGGGTGGGAACTGACCGTCTGCAACGCGTTGGAACCGGCCGACAGTCCCTGCCGGCCATTGCTTTCCGCTCCCGCTTCTTTCGGCCACAACCTCTCTCTTTTTCTAAAAAAGATTTTTCCCTTCGATGAAATTCGCACGGTCCTGGAAATCGGCGGCGGCATGGGTTACCTGATGCGCGATTTTCTAACCTTTCATCCACACCTCCAGGCGAAGATGATTGACATCTCCCCCTATCTTCTCAACAGGCAAAAAGAGGTTTTAAAATCGTTCAACGTCGATTTCGAGCTTGCCGACATCCTGACCGTGCCGATTTCAGCCCTGTCGGATTTCGATCTGACAATCATGAATGAAAATCTGGGCGATCTGCCGACTTTAGTGGCCGGCCCGGAGGCAGAAGACACTCCTTCCGAAAATGTTGACGGCGTTCTGAAAAAAATAAAAGCGTTTAATAAAAGATACAGCTTAGCGCTGGGGACAAACGAAAACGAACATATCAACATCGGCGCCCTGGAAACCGTGGAAAAACTTTGTCTCGCCGGAATCAAATACATCTATTTAAGCGAGCACAGTTGCGAAGCCGTTGTCTCCGAAGATGTCAAACCCTATATGTCATTCACCTCTCCCGGCATTCCGGAAATGATTTCGCTGAAAGGCCACAGTGAATTTACGATTAAATTTTCTTACTTGCAAAAAATCGCCGAGATGTTAAATTACAGGACACGGCGCGGATCTTTTGCCGATTTTCTCCCTTTAAATTTGAGCGATCGGGTCAAGACAGCCCTGAGGCTTCAGACACCGCATAATGACGAGCAGGAAATAATAAAACAGTTCGTTTATGATCTTTTTAAATATGAATATCTGATTCTTATTCAAGGAGACAAAACATGAAACCGAGCCTGATCATTATTTTTCTGGCCACACTTTGCTTTTCATTCTTGACTGCACAGGAAAGCCTCGCTTTCCGCTGCGGCAATGGTCTCGTCAGCACGGGAGAAACAAAAACCCGGGTGCAGATGACCTGCGGCAAACCGACATCCAAAGAAAAGCAATGCAAAGGATACCGGACCAACAAGAAAGACAAATGCGAGAAGGTTGAGGTCTGGTATTATAACTGCGGCGATAACGATTTCATTTACACCCTGACGTTTGAAGACAATATTCTAACCGGAGAGAACACGGAAGGCCGGGGTCGGGGAAAATCAGACTGCCGGGGACAATAGGGATACGCTTCATGGATTCATCAGTGAAATATTATTTACGTAACCG
>JAGVUJ010000139.1 GCA_019136325.1 Deltaproteobacteria bacterium | reverse complement strand
TTCTTTTCAGAAAGAGTCTTCCAGAATCCCCCGAGCACCTCGTATAAATATTCCGTGTCCTTGAAAACCGCCATATTAACTTTCCCCCTTTAAAGAGTATTTGTACTGGCATTGCTTGAACAAATTTTGAACTGTATGGGAGACCATAAGAGCAACTACTGTGCCAAAGATAAAAACAGACAGGCATCCGCCGCTGAGAGCGGTCTGGGCAAAGGATTTTATCGTCTGAATTATTTTCCGTTACGAGAAACGCCAAAGAAAGAATCTTTGCATCCGTGCAAATATTCTTGACGGGAGAATAATTGTTTATCTTTGGATTTCAAGGCGATGGACTTATTTGCAATTCAGCCAATACTTTTGCATCCGTGCAAATATTCTATTCATCCAATTTGCTTCTTCTCCGGTAGAGGGTGGACAGGTTGAGACCGGACATGGCAGAGGCTTTTTTGAAGTCACCGTTTGCGGCGGCAAACAGTCTTTTATAATACTCTGACTCAAACAGACTTTTTGCCTGTTCGAAATTCAGCGGAAGTGATTGCTGATCATTAGAGTCAGCATCGATGTGTTGATATTCACGCGGAAGATCTTCAACCGTAATTATCTGGTGACGGGAAAAAACGGCAAGTCTTTCCACAAGATTTCGCAACTCCCTCACATTGCCCTCCCAGGCATGGTGCATAAGACAGGCCAGGACATCCGGCGAAAATTTCTTTTCTCTGATTTTATTATGTTCGCAAACCTGATGCATGAAATGGTCGAGCAGTAGAGGAACGTCCGGCGTCCTTTCACGCAAAGGCGGAACATCTATTTTGATGACATTGATGCGGTATAAGAGATCTTTCCTGAAAATGCCTTTATTGACGAGGGTTGATATATCCATGTTTGTGGCGGAAAGAAGTCGGCAAGCCACCTTGATGGTTTTCGTTCCACCGACCCGCATGAACTCGCCCTCCTGAAGCACACGGAGCAGCTTAACCTGGAACGACGGCGAGGTTTCGCTGATTTCATCCAGAAAAATCGTCCCGCCTCCCGCGGCCTCGAAATAGCCGGGCGTCCTGGCATTCGCGCCGGTGAAGGCTCCCTTTTCATAACCGAACAATGCCGGCTCCAGAAGCGTCTCGCTCAATGCCCCGCAGTTCACGGCAAAGAACGGCTCCTTGGCGCGGGGGCTCTTGGCATGGATGTACCGGGCAACAAGTTCCTTGCCCGTCCCGCTCTCTCCCTCAATCAGCACGGGCATTTCCAGATTGGCAATGCGCGTCGCCTGCTCGATCACCGCTTCCATGGCCTTGCAGGAATACACCATGGAATCCCGGCCGACCCCCGAACTGATCTGCTCTCTGAGCTGTTCGTTTTCGCGCAGAAGATTTCGCCGCTCCAGACAGTTTTTGATATCCAGCTTGATTTTATCGATGCTGCTGAACGGTTTGGCAAAGAAATCGTTCGCGCCGAGTCGCATGGCTTCAATGACGGAGTCCATGTCGCCGTAGGCCGAAATGATGATAATCATGGTCTCCGTATCCCGCATCCTGATTTGCTTCAAGACCTCCATGCCGTCGACACCGGGCATGCGTATATCCATGATGATGAGATCAAATGACTCGCTCGACCACTTATGAAGCGCTTCCGCGCCGTCTTTGACCAGACTTACATTATAGAATACTGGCGAGAGGATTCTTTTGAAGTACACCCGCGTGTATTCTTCATCATCCGCCACCAGGACCTTGGGCAATTCTTTATTCATGTCTTTCTTTCCCTTTGACCGGCAGATAAGTGGTAAATGTAGAACCTCTGCCCACCATACTTTCCACACTGATCCGGCCGCCGTGGTCCTGGATAATCCAGTAGGCCAGACTCAGTCCGATTCCCGTACCGTCATCGACATTCTTCGTACTGAAAAACGGTTCGAACACCTTGGGGATATCTTCTTCCGGTATCCCGCAGCCGTTATCCCGAATGCTCACGACAACCTGCGTCACCCTGGTGTTATCATAACCGCATCCCACTTTGATGACTCCGTCACATTGAAGAGCCTGGGCGCTGTTGATCAGCATGTTCATGAAGGCCTGTTGAAGTAAAACAGGATCTCCGCTGATGCAGGACACCTCCCGGTAACTGCGTTCCACCTTCACCTTTTTGAAATCCGGATGTTTCATGAGCATTTCGATACCGGCATCGAGCACATTCCGGACATCAATATCCGTGTGCATCACGCCTTCCTGCCTCCGGGAAAACCGGAGTAGCCGCGAGATGACTTCCTTGCAGCTCTCACCCGCATCTCTGATCATTTTTACATAAGAATATTTCTCATCATCAACATCGACCATCTGCAAAAGAATATCCGCAATGTTAATGACGCCGACCAGCGGATTATTGAGCTGGTGGGCAAGGCCGTTGACAAGCTCTCCGATGAAATTCATCTTTTGCGACTGAATGAGATTCTGCCGGAGCTTATTGCGCTCCTCAATGTCCACAGCAAGAAAAAGCGTCGAAATCGCTTTGCCGGTTTTTTCGTCCTTGACCTTGTTGGTATAAAGCTCGATGGGGAAAGTGGATTTGTCCGAACGGTAGATGTGAACCGTACCGTACCAGAGTTCATCGGAAGAAACCGCCAGATCAATCTTGAAAAGTTCTTCTTTCGGGAAAAAACGGACGACCGGGGAATTGTAGACTTCGCCCGCCTGAAAACCCAGCAAACGTTCGGCCGTTTTGTTGAAACTGACGACCCGGCATTTGTTGTCCACCGAAATTACCATATTGGGGGAAGAATCGAGCAACTGGGCCATGTAGTTCTGAGACATACGCAGATCTTCACCCGCCTTTTCCGCTTTGCGCTTTTCCCGGTAAAGTTCGTCTTCGATCTCAACGAAGACGGCGACCCTTTCATGTTCCTTCAGGCGATTCGCGATAAACTTGATGATCATGTCCTTCTTATAAAACTGAGGATAGTAATGATCGACAATCAATGTTTCGCTCGTGACAGTGCTGCCGACAACCCGGTCAAACAATTTCGTTATTTCGGAATATTCGAAGGCTTTCTGATAAACCTCCCGAATATCGCGGCCGATCAGTTGACTGCGCTTCTGGCGTGAATTCTGCTCCTGCTTTTTATTGACATCGACAATGATCCCCTTCTCATCACAGAGAATCAGGCCGAGAGGGGCTTCTTCTATAATGGACTCTAGAAATTCGTTTCGTTTTTTCAGCTCGGCAAGTTTGCCCGAGGCGGCAGTTTCGGACACAGATCCGTCTTCAGGCTGAAACAAAAACGTGATATGTTTTCCTGCAGGAAGCACACGGACGGAACAGGTCCCCGTCTCCAGCGTTACACCTTCCGCGATGCCTCCTTCCTTGAGAATTTGCGCGGTGAGAGCAGTTCGGAGGGCAGGAATACACACCAGGAGATTCATTTTCTTCATTTGAATATCTCCCTGCACGAGATAACGACAGCCGGGAGTTACATCGACAACACTCAGGTCGTTTTTCGTTATAATCAGTTCCTGCCGCATGTTCCGAACCTATTGCATGTCACAGGATGCGGCGGTTGAGTACCTTGTTCCATGTTCAATATGTCAACCAGCATTTCACAATTAATTTCTTTCATAATTAAATGGTATAGGTAATTTGTCATGGCATGTCAATGAAGAACTCGATCTCTCTTTTCTGCAAATCCGCATAAAGGATATTGGATACTCTTGCCACATAAATCTGGATTAAAAATAACAAAAAAACCCACTATTTCTAATGGGTTTTTGTACTCCATGGTTTTAACTGGCTTATATTCTGGCGGAGAGAGGGGGATTCGAACCCCCGTGGGAGCTTGTGGCCCCCAAATCGATTTCGAGTCGATCCCGTTACGACCACTTCGGTACCTCTCCGCGTTTAATCAA
>JAGVUJ010000061.1 GCA_019136325.1 Deltaproteobacteria bacterium | reverse complement strand
TTAATATCGGCGGGAGCCAGATTGATGGTGACATGACTGCGGGGGAAACGATAGCCGGAATTTTTAATGGCGGCTTTAATGCGGTCTCTGCTTTCTTTAACCGAAGCGTCAGGCAAACCGACTGTGGCAAACTGCGGCAAGCCCTGTGATGTGTCTACTTCAACAGACACAGGATATGAATCCATCCCGATGACGCTCATGCCGTTCACTTTAACAAACATAACGCCTTCTTTAATTTTTTTTTGGGGATACTAACCAATAGACATATTTATTGCAACATACTTTATCTATTTTTTCGGTCACAAAACTCCCTGAAAAATCAGATCATCAGGGATGCCAGCCTGCCAACCTTGCCCATAACCACCAGGCGGCACGTCCTTTCAATATACAATTCAGTGTCTCGCTGTGAGCGCAACTGCCGCAACGGCTTGCCAATGTCGTTAATTCATTCCCGGAATTTGCTGCAATCCATTGCATCGCCCAGTTGCCGCCTGAATAGTTGCATCCGTCATCGGCGCTGAGCAACATGTAGTTAGTCGCACCGTCAGGATCATAGCTTTCAATATCGGCAAAATCAAAAAGAACTTTACCGTTGGCGCTGCAGTAATCGCGTATCTGCTGATTGCGCAGATTCACATTGCCGTTTTCACCGCTCCCATCAAGATGACCGGTCATATAAACAAATTTTACATGGGGATAATCCTGTTCCAGTTCATTCATCAGACCAAGATAATTGTTGATATCTTCCGCCGACGCGGAGCTCACCTGTCCGCACCAGGACCAGACGACGACATTGACATCCGAATTGGCTTTCAGATAATTTCGGGTTGCCGTCGCCCACAACGTGCGGTCGGGATTGCCCAAATCGCTGGCTCCGGAAAACGGAGCATCGCGCAAATCAAGACCGTTGTACAAGTTGTTGGCATCGGCCAAGGCGTTCATACCGGTTATAATCTGACTGCCGTGCGACGTATGGCCATAAGCGATATGCAAGGTAGATTTGACTCGGTTGATGATGCTTTCCGGAATGGAATCAAAATCCGCCGTTGCTAAATGATTCGCCACAATGACTCCGGACGACACCGGAACGACAGAATTTACAGAAACGGTCACGGTGTAAGTCTTGGTCGACAAATCTTCCGCTGTGATCACATAAGTTACAGGATTTCTAAAATCATTTTCGGTGACTCCGCTGTTCTGATCAATCCCGTTGACTGTTACCGCCCGGCCCGTTGTAGTAAAAGTCGCCACCAGAGAGGTCAGCGCTGTCCCATGCGGAACTGTCAGCGTAATGGTGTTGGCTCCTATAGTACCTCTGATGCCCAATATGGAAAAGGAGGTAATATTTTTTTCGGCACTTAAGTCCGATTGGTCATTCGTCTCCCCTCCGCCACCGTTGTCGCAACTAACAAACAGCAATGACAGCAATAAAAGAACAATATAGATAAAGCGGGAAGATGGCAAAGGGGTTTTGGAAATTATCATTATATACCGTTAACGATTCTGTTTTTTATGGGAGATGCATTATTATGTAAATTTATAATGACCGTTATTTTATGTCAACGACTATTATTACGGATGCACAAATTGGAACCATGAAAGCAAGGATACAGGACAAAAATGCTTCATCGGCAAAAGATAAAAACATTATAAAAGACGTTTACGTTTCTTGACTCATGAATTCGCCTATGTTAAGGATTAAAAAAATCAATTTAATCAAAAATAAATTCCGAAAACGAATACGATGAAAAAGTTATCTCACATAAACAATGAAGGCAATGTTCAGATGGTTGACGTTACGGTCAAAACTAAAACAATCCGCGAAGCGAAGGCCCGGGGAATTGTCCAGATGGATGCGCCGACTCTGCAATTAATAGAAAAAGGAAAGATTGCCAAAGGCAACGTTTTGACAACGGCGAAAATTGCCGGCATTATGGCTGCGAAAAAAACAGGCGCATTGATACCTCTGTGCCATCCGCTGGAGTTGACGGCAGTCGATTTGAATTTTACCATTGACCGCAAACAGTCACTCATTATCATCCATGCCGTGGTGCGAATCTCAGGGAAAACCGGTGTGGAGATGGAGGCGCTGACCGCAGTCAGCGTGGCGGCATTGACCATTTATGATATGTGCAAGGCCGTTAATAAAGGAATCATCATCAAAGACATCATGCTTCTGAAAAAAAGCGGTGGCAAAAGCGGCACTTACATAAGGAAAAATTAAGAGGCAATCCTCCCTCCGGTATCAGGAATAACAACAGGGTTAAAAATCATGGAGCAGAATATTTTTAAAATCAAAAAGGTCTTTCTTTGGCCATTCATTGCAATCGTCATTCTTCTTTTTTTACTGCTGATACTCAGCCTGTTTAACGGTCAGCAATGGGAAAAAATCATTCTGGCCGCTTCATTTATCGTGACCATGGTTATCGGACTTGAAGCAGCCAACCGTAAGATTGCCGTCAATAAAGACGGCCTTACGATAAAAAAGTTTTTTCGGGAGAAAAGCCTTGTGTGGATGGAGGTTACCCACCTCGGTGTCGTTGAACTGCTCAACAAGGCCTACTTTTTATTAACAACCACAAAGGGATTCTATTTTTTTTCCAACATGTATGAAAACCACGCTTTACTTATTCGTCTGATTGTGGATAAACTGGATTCCGAAAGAGTGGAAGTAGAGGTTAAAAATTATCTGGAGCATCCCAGAGAGCGACGTTCTCTGATCGTCATCTGCTGGATTACCGTTTTAATTATCATTGCATTTATCATTTTAAAAATACTTTCGTTTTGATCCTGATGCCGATATTTAAAAACATTTATAGTCATATTTTACCGGAAGGAGTAAGCATTAGAAATGCGGCCCAAAAAAAAGAGCAAGCCTGAAATTGTCATGAATGTCAAGCCGACACCCTATATCGCTGTTGAAGAAATCATGGAAAAAAAGCTTGAAGATATCGCTACGATCCTGTCCGCCTCCGGTGACCGCAAAAGTAAAATTTATGAAGAAGTTATGAATATCGTGGAAAAAGGCTTGTTTAAAATAGCATTGCGCCGTTCCAACGGCGTAAAAAGTGCTGCCGCGATTTTTCTGGGAATCAATCGCAATACGTTTACCGATAAAATGACGAAATTGGGTATTTCCTGTGGGAAAAACAAATAGATTCTCGAGCCATATTCCATCCGGATATGTTTTTATAGCGATCTGATAAGGTTGCCGGGGAAAGTTCTTAACATTCCAGAAAACAAAAGATGACCTATACAAAGACATTGCATCTCCTGAAAAAAATCCTTCTTTTTATGATAAACTGCCGGATTTTTATCGGCGTTCGTCCGGCAGATATTAAAGGTCCGGCGATCATTTTTTTGCCGCTGCAGTCTCATCAATTAAATTGCGGCTTTGCCGGCTTAATGACCTGCTGTCTGCAGAAACAAGGTCTGGACGCAACCGCCGACCGGACAATCATCGATCTGTGGAAAGCCATTAGAAAATACGGGGCGGAAACAATTTTCACGAGGAACAATGAAGCCGGAAATTATTTAAACGGCGGACACTCCATAAAAAAAATGGAGTCGAGTCTCTCCGAACTCAAGCAGGAAGACGTTCAGGCTCATCTCTTTTTTCAGGCCGGAAGAATTGCCGATTTGTCCCGCACCGTCGAAGAAATGCGAACGTTCCTGGCCGATGAAGAAAGAAAACTGGAAGAACAGGCCGTTCTCCTCAAATCTTCCGACATCGAAATTATCAATAGCCGGCTACTTTCACTGAAAGACATCTGCTGGATTCTGGGAAAAGATATCCTGGAAAACCTTCAGAAGATTCTGACGCTGAGCGGGTCAGACAAAGCCTCGGCTGTCAATCCGGCTGCTTTCCGAAAGTACAGGAAACTCAATCTTTTGTTAAACGCCCTGGATCGTCTGGAAGTAAGAGGACGGGATTCTGCAGGCATCCAACTGACTTTTCTCCTAAGCGATGAACACGTCTTACGAAAGATCACGGATAAAATCATGGCACGAGGATGTGCCGATGAATACCGGTGCCGCACGCAAAAAAGTGACCTGTTGAACCGATCTATTTTTATAACCACTGACCGGCAAAAGACCGCCGAAAACATCAGTATCACGTTCACCTATAAAACATTTTCCATTGTCGGAGAACTGGGACGAAACGTTACGGAATTGAGGCGCTTCATTCAAAACGATTCTATTCTGCAATCTTTCGCCGGAGAAGACTGCGTCTGCGAATCGGCGTTGACTCATACGCGATGGGCCTCCGTCGGCGCCATTACCGAGCAGAACTGTCATCCGGTAAATAATTTCAAAATCAATGCTTCCGCATCGGACTATCCCTTTTATCCCGGCAGAGATGCGCAAATCAATGTCGTCCTCAACGGAGACATCGACAACTACCCTGCGCTGCGGCACAATCTGGAAACCGGAAATGAACTGATCGCCCCGGAAGTTTCCACCGATACAAAAATCATTCCCCTGCAAATTGAACACTATCTCAAAGCGGGAAAAAATTTAAGCGACGCTTTTCGTCTGGCTCTGAATGACTTCGAAGGGTCCCACGCCATTGTCATGACCAGTAACCTGGAGCCGGGAAAAATGTTTCTCGCCCTCAGAGGCAGCGGCCAGGCCATCTACGTGGGAATCAGCGCCGACCAATACATGTTTTCTTCAGAGCTTTACGGCCTGGTTGAAGTCATGCCCCGTTTCATCAAAATGAATGGCGAAGCAAAAAACGGAACCGTCAACGGACAAATTTTTATACTTGACCAAAATGAAGGAAGCGGCCTCCAGGGCATAAAAGCCAGTTTCTACGACGGCACAGCCATAGTTCTTACGGAAGACGATATTCAGACCGCTGAAATCACTACCCGGGATATTGACCGCAGCGATTATCCCCATTATTTCCTTAAAGAAATTTCCGAGTCCTCCGCATCCGTCAAAAGAACCCTGCGCGGCAAATATCAGATCACTGCTTCCGCCGGATCATCGCCCCGGGTAATATTTAATATCGGCGATGACATGGTTCCCGCGTCTGTTCTTCAGGGTCTTCAAAACGGTTTCATTAAAAAAATCATCGTCATCGGTCATGGCACCGCAGCCGTAGCGGGACAGGCCGTGGCCGATGCGCTCTTGAAATACCTCAACGGCACCGGAATCAGCGTTTCGGCCTGCATTGCTTCGGAATTGAGCGGTTTTGGACTGAAGAATGATCTCGGCGACACACTGATCATTCCGATTACACAATCCGGCACGACAACCGACACCAACCGCGCTGTCGCCATGGCTAAAGAACGCGGAGCGCATATTATTTCGATCGTCAATCGCCGACAGTCGGACATTACAGCCAAGTCACACGGCGTGTTCTATACCAGCGACGGACGTGATATTGAAATGTCGGTCGCTTCGACCAAAGCTTTCTACGCTCAGATTATCGCCGGACAAGTGCTGGCGCTGTATTTCGCGAGTCTGTTGAACAGACTGACGGAAAGTGAAATAGCGGCGGAGCTGCGCCGGCTGGAATCTGCTCCGCAGTTAATGGACATGATCTTTGCTCGTCGCGACCTTATTGCGGCTTCGGTTCAACAAACCGTCAACAAACGTTACTGGGCGATCGTGGGCAGCGGTCCCAACAAAGCGGCAGCCGACGAAATACGCATCAAACTCAGCGAACTTTGCTACAAAACCATATCGTCCGATATTGTTGAAAATAAAAAGCATATCGATTTATCCGCGGAACCGTTGATTCTGGTTTGTGCTTCCGGCAACCCTCAACCGGTCATGGAAGATGTCGTTAAAGACGTCGCTATTTTTAAAGCCCATAAGGCGACCGTCATTGTTTTTGCCGATGAAGATGATCACCGTTTTGATAAGATAGCCGATGCGGTGATCGGCATACCGGTTGCCCCTCCTCCCCTCTCAGTCATCCTCAACACCATGGCGGGACATTTATGGGGTTATTACGCGGCTCTGGCCATCGATAATGAAGCGCAGATTTTCAGGGAATTTCGCAGTCGTCTGGCGCATGAATTTTCACAAAGAGAGCAGCAGAAACTGTCTGCTTTTGAGATGATCGCCGATGTTTCTTTCAGCCGAATTATCAATGACTTTTATGCGCTGTTCAACACTCATCGTCTGAACGGAGCGTTCGGCCTTCTGGGAGGAAAAACCATCGCCAATCTGCCCTTGTTGCTGAAGTATGCCTCGGGCAAGCTGCCGTTGCAGGACATCCGCCTGGATTTCAAATTGAGAGAAGATTTGGTTAGCCCATTTCGCTTGCTCGATACGGTTCTGGGAACGGCTATTGATGAACTGACCCGTCCGATAGACGCCATTCGTCATCAGGCTAAAACCGTTACCGTGGGTACCAGCCGCAAGGAAAAGGAACTGCAAGGCATTATTTTCGACCTGCTGAAAAACCTTGATTTTTCGGTCATGAACTTAACCTACCGCGAAATACTGACGATCAACCGCATTCAGCCGGCCATTGCATCCGTACGGGGATTTACCGTCTACAACGTAAACGGCCTTGATGAGAAAGGCAATCCGGCAGAGCACTCCATAATCGCCATCCGGACAAAAGGCGGTATCGCCTCTGACATGAAATCTCGCGCCAGCCATGCCACTGCGCTGATGGGCACGAAAAGGATGATCGTCAGTTCAGGCCATACATATGTGGGCAGGGGCAAGTCGGACGGCATGCCGATTGTCATTATCCCTCTATTGGGAGAAAATAATTTTGTAAACCATCTGCTCTTAATTCACATCATCTATAATGAAACCTTGACATTGAGTGAAAAAATAAACGTCTTGGGTTACCGTTATCACGACATCAGAAACCTTGTTACCGAATTCAATCTTCCATGGCGTGACGAATATCTGGCTCATTTCTCTCTGGAAGACCTCTTCAGCGATTCTGTCGAAGGACTGTCCGGACAGATAAAATCTCAATTTGGCAAAAAATAAACTGTACAATGCGAATCCCCGGCCGATGCTATTCAAAATCGTATATTCGTTTGCCTTGACAAAGGTCATTGCCCCTTCTCTGATACAAAATTGATAGGATATGACATCCTTCCCGCGCTCCCGCAGTGCTGATTTTATTAATATCCGATACAATTTTGAGTCACTTTTTTTAAAATAGCACAATTTTCGTTTGACAATATTGTATTTTATCAGTAGGAATACGGCAAACGATTGCCGATTGCCTTATGAAACAATTATTCAATCCTGAAGATATTGAGAGAAAAGTCATTCTCATTCTGAAGATTCTGAATGAAAATTCCGGTTCGCAGGGCGCGCGTGTCATCGCGCGCAAGATGAAGGAACGGGGGGTTAATCTCAGTGAAAGAACCGTTCGCTACCATTTGAAGCTGATGGATGAAAGAGGATTGACCCGCCTTATCGGCCGCCGCGACGGCAGAATCATCACCGACCAGGGACTGGAGGAAATCAATAATGCCCGCGTTCGGGATAAAATCAGTCTTTCCATTTCACGCATTGACGTCCTATCTTTTAAAACAACTTTCGATATCAAAAAGCGTTGTGGACTCGTCCCCGTAAATATTTCTCTTTTTCCGCAAAAACAATTCAGTAAAATTCTGGCGGTCATGAAACCTGTTTTCAGAAAAAAGATTGCCGTCTCGGATCTTGTGGCCGTTGCCGCTGCCGGTGCCAAGCTAGGGGAAGTTGCCGTTCCGAAAGGGAAAATAGGATTGGCCACGGTTTGCAGCATTCTCATCAACGGTGTCCTTTTGAAACACGGCATCCCCATTGATTCCAAATTCGGCGGAATATTACAGGTCCGGAAAGGGAGCCCTTTACGGTTTGTGGAACTGATTAATTATTCCGGATCGTCGCTCGATCCTTCGGAAATATTCATCCGCGGCCAAATGACTTCCGTCGGCGAAGTAGTAAAAAACGGCGACGGAAAAATTCTGGCCAATTTCCGCGAAATACCGGCGGTAAGCCGCTCCCTGGTGGAAAAGATCATCGCCGATTTCAAGCGGGTGGGCATCAATGGCGCTCTTTCCATGGGCATAGCGGGAACGCCTCTCTGTCAGACCGATGTGGATATCAACAAAGTGGGTCTGCTTCTCGTGGGTGGTCTCAACCCGATTGCCGCCGCGTATGAGAAAGGTTTCGATGTGGATAACAAAGCGATGTCCACGGTGATGGAATATACAGATCTCCGCAGCATTGAGGATATCTAGAAATAAACAAGTTTTGTTACCTCATGTAAGTCAAATACATGAAATAAATAATAAACCAAATTATTAAGGAGGATTGAAACATGTCAGCAATCAAGGATGTCATCGCCAAAGTCAAACAGACAGATCCCAACCAGCCGGAGTTCCATCAGGCTGTTGAAGAAGTTATGGAGACATTGGAACCCACCGTAAAAAAACACCCCGAATACGTCAAGGCCAATATCTACGAACGTATTGTCGAACCCGAAAGAGCAATGCAATTCAGAGTACCCTGGGTTGACGATAAGGGAAATGTTCATGTCAATCGCGGATTCCGCGTGCAGTTTAACAACGCCATCGGCCCGTACAAGGGCGGCCTGCGCTTCCATCCGTCAGTCAATCTGGGCATTATCAAATTCCTGGGATTTGAACAGATTTTCAAAAATGCTCTGACCACTCTGCCCATGGGTGGCGCCAAAGGCGGTTCCGACTTCGATCCCAAAGGTAAATCCGATGGCGAAGTCATGCGCTTCTGCCAGGCGTTTATGCGCGAATTATATCGTCACATTGGCGCGGATGTTGACGTTCCTGCCGGTGATATCGGTGTTGGCGGCCGTGAAATCGGCTATATGTACGGCTATTACAAAAAAATCCGTAATGAACATACTGGCGTTCTTACCGGCAAGGGCATGTCCTACGGCGGAAGCTTGATTCGTCCCGAAGCAACCGGCTACGGCACAACCTACTTTGCCGCGGAAATGCTCGCCACTCGCAAGCTGGATTTTAAAGGTAAGACAGTCGCCATCAGCGGCGCCGGAAACGTAGCGCAGTATGCAGTGGAAAAAGTAAATCAGATGGGCGGAAAAGTTATTTCTCTTTGCGACTCTTCCTCAACAATTATTGATGAAGCCGGTATCGACAACAAGAAATGCAATTACGTGCTGGAATTGAAAAATGTCAAACGCGGCCGCATCGCCGAATACTCCGACAAGTATAAAGCTGCGTGCTACGAAGGCAAAAATGTCTGGGACGTTATTCGTGAACAGGGCATTAAAGTTGACGTCGCTCTGCCCTGCGCGACACAAAATGAAATCAACGGCAAGAATGCCGCGGCATTAGTAAAGAACGGCTGTATCTGCGTGGCTGAAGGCGCCAACATGCCCTCCACTCCCGAAGCGATCAAGATTTTCCAGGATAAGAAAATTCTTTACGGTCCCGGCAAAGCAGCCAATGCAGGCGGCGTAGCCACGTCCGGTCTGGAAATGAGCCAGAACAGTATGAGATATTTATGGACCCGCGAAGAAGTTGACAACCGCCTGCTGCTCATCATGAAGAGCATCCACAAAAACTGCTATGATACGGCAGAAGCTTATGGTAAGAAAGGGGACTACGTTACCGGCGCAAACATTGCCGGGTTCACCAAAGTTGCCGACGCTATGCTGGCCTATGGTGTAGTATAAAATATTAATGACAGGACAGTTCATGGATTTTAAACCGAAATCCCATGAAAAAATACGTCAGCTGATTAAACGCGGCGTAGACATCAGAAATCCCGATACGGTTGATATTGGCGACGAAGTCAATATCAACCGTATTTCTGAAAAAGCTGTACGGATTTATCCGGGCTGCAGAATCTATGGCAGCAAAACGGTTATTTCATCCGGGTGCAAACTGGGTTACGAAGCACCGGCAACCATTGAAGACTGCCAGTTGGGAGCCAATGTCGAACTCAAGGGCGGCTTTTTCAGCAAATCGGTCTTCCTGGAAAAATCCAGCATGGGCATGGGCGCTCACGTTCGCGAAGGATGCATTCTCGAAGAAGAAGCGAACGGCGCACACGGTGTCGGATTGAAACAAACCATTTTGTTCCCTTTTGTCACGCTGGGCAGTCTGATTAACTTCTGTGACTGTTTCATGGCCGGCGGAACAAGTCGAAGCAATCATTCCGAAGTAGGCAGTTCTTTTATTCATTTTAATTTTACGCCCGACGCGGATAAAGCAACCCCGTCATTGATCGGTGATGTTCCCAGGGGAGTGATGTTAAATCAGCCGCCGATTTTTCTGGGCGGACAGGGCGGCATGATCGGCCCGGTGCGTCTGGGATACGGAAATGTTGTGGCGGCAGGTTCTATTCTAAGAAACGATTGTCCGCAGAGCAATCAGTTGATATTTGATGCTCCGCGTTCAACCAACAGCCGGGACGTCATAGCCGCCTGTTATCCCAACTTCCGACGCATCGTCAAAAACAATATTCTTTACCTGGCAAACATTAAAGCGCTGGAAGCATGGTATGCGCATGTCAGAAAGCCTTTTTTCGATGTTCAGGAATTCGGTCCGCTGATCTATGCCGAAGCGATGGATCAATTCAACGTTATGACCAAAGAACGCCTGCGCAGGCTTCGACAGATGGCCCAAAAAGCGGTTGCCGTCTCCGCCCGGGAAATTAAACCGGATTCGCTCAAAGAAAGAAAAGATCTCCTGAAAAAAATGAAAAATATAGAAGTCATTGTAGGCGAAGAAATTTCCGACAGCACTATCTTGAAAGCGCGCAAAGCATTTATTAGGGACGTGGAACAATATTGTTCCACGCGGCACAATTCATATATCGAAAATGTTCAAAATTTTCCGGCCGAAACAGCAGCCAAAGGAAGTAAATGGCTGCTGAAAATTATAGATTGCTATTGCCAAAGAATTTCAACAGTGATACCATCATTAATATTAATATAAACACTCCAGTTCGATAATGATGGAAAGAATTCATGGGCAAATTATTTGGGACCGACGGAATCAGAGGAGAAGCGAACCGCTATCCGATGAACGCGGAAACCGCCTTTAAAGTTGGCCAAACCGTAGCATATTTATTCAAAAGGAACAGTCACCGCGCACGCGTGGTCATCGGAAAAGATACCCGCATTTCCGGCTATATGCTGGAAAGTTCCCTGGAAGCCGGCGTTACCTCGATGGGAGGCAATCCCTATCTGGTCGGCGTGCTGCCTACACCCGGTATCGCTTTTATTACACAGAGCATGCGCGCTGATGCCGGCATCGTCATTTCGGCTTCTCATAATCCCTATCAGGACAACGGACTCAAAATTTTTGATGCCGGCGGTTTCAAACTGACCGACAAACAGGAAGACAAAATCGAGAGCTTGATTCTCGGCGATACGCTCACCGGCCTTTTACCCAGAGCAAAAGAAATGGGCAAGGCCTCCCGCATCAATGACGTTCACGGCCGATACATTGTTTTTTTAAAGAACTCTTTTCCGCGGGATTTATCGATGGAAGGAATGAAAATCGTCCTCGATACCTCCAACGGAGCCACCTACCGGATCGCGCCGGACGCCTTCTACGAACTCGGCGCCGATATCGAAGTCATTCATAACACTCCGAACGGGATCAACATCAATGACGGCTGCGGTTCACAACACACACAGGATTTGAAGAACACGGTGGTCAGTCATGGCGCGGCTCTCGGGCTGGCTTTTGACGGAGACGGAGATCGCCTGATTGCCGTTGATGAAAAAGGAAATGAATTAACGGGAGACCAAATGCTCACGATCTGCGCTTACGTGTTGAAAAAAGAAGGACGATTGAAAAACGATCTTCTGGTCAGCACGGTGATGAGTAATCTCGGTTTGAGAATGGCCTGCAAAAAATATGGATTCAAACATCATGCTTCCAGTATCGGAGATCGTTACGTGCTCGCAGACATGTTGCGTCTGGGAGCCGTCATCGGGGGCGAGGACGCGGGACATATGATCTTCCTGGAACATCACAAAACCGGTGATGGCATTATCGCAGCCATGCAGCTCATTGCGGCCATGCTCAAAGAAGGCAAGCCCCTGTCTGAGCTCGCACAATTGATGAATGTTTTTCCACAGAAACTGATTAACATCGATGTAAAAAGTAAACCGGACATTGCTAAAATCCCCGGTGTTATGGAAGCCATTGCCGAGGTAGAGCGCGCATTGGGTGAAGAAGGACGGGTTCTGGTGAGGTACTCGGGCACGCAACATATGTGTCGGATTATGGTGGAAGGCCCGTCCGTGGACATCACTGAAAAGTATTGCCGGCAAATCGCCGATGTCGTTAAAAATGAAATAGGCTGAATGTGAATATTTTCCGTTTTCACGACTATTCCATATTGGCCATTTCAGGCGGATCTGTAAAATCAGCATTAAACTATATTAACCCCCGGGGGTAGTTATTTCCCTTGGAGTTTGGAAAGGAATAATTTTTCATAATGAAAAATACGAAATTTATCTTCATTACCGGCGGTGTTCTTTCCTCCCTGGGAAAAGGCCTGGCGGCTGCATCAATATCGGCTCTTCTGGAATGCCGCGGCCTTAAAGTGAGCAACCAGAAACTGGACCCTTATATTAATGTCGATCCCGGAACCATGAGTCCCTTTCAGCACGGCGAAGTTTTTGTGACCGATGACGGAGCGGAAACTGATCTCGATCTCGGACATTATGAACGGTTCTGTTCCACCTGCATGGGGAAAAGCAATAACCTGACAACGGGACAGGTTTACTATTCGGTCATTACCAAGGAAAGACGCGGCGACTATCTGGGTAAAACTGTACAGGTCATTCCGCATATCACCAATGAAATAAAAAACTACATCAGGGAAACGGCCGCCGGCTTCGATGTGGCCATCGTGGAAATCGGCGGAACGGTGGGCGATATTGAAAGCCTGCCTTTTTTGGAAGCCATCCGCCAGTTTCGCAATGAAGCGGGCAGAGAAAACGCTATTTTTATTCACTTAACCTGGGTGCCGCTAATCAAGACCGCCGGGGAGGTCAAAACCAAACCCACCCAGCACAGCGTCAAGGCGCTGCGCGAAATCGGCATTCAGCCGGATATTTTATTGTGCCGGACCGAAAATTTTCTCGCCGAGGATATCAAGGCAAAGATCGCTCTTTTCTGCAATGTAGAGGTGAATTCCGTCTTCACCGCCAAGGATGTCAGTTGCATTTATGAGTGTCCGTTGATTTATCACCGTGAAGGACTGGATAACAAGATTGTCGATTTACTCAATATCTGGACGGGACAACCGAAACTCGAAATATGGGAAGACGTGGTCAACAAATTCCACAATCCTTTAAACGAAGTAACCATCGGCATTGTCGGGAAATATGTGAACCTGACCGATTCTTATAAAAGCCTCAATGAGGCGCTGGTGCATGGCGGCATCGCCAACAACTGCCGTGTTAAGTTAAAATTTATCGACTCGGAAAAAATTGAGGCGGAAGGTCTGGGTAAAAGTCTGGACGACATTGACGCGATTCTCGTGCCCGGCGGCTTCGGCATCCGCGGCATTGAAGGCATGATCAAAGCCGTGCAGTACGCGCGGGAAAAGAAAATGCCTTTCTTCGGAATCTGTCTGGGCATGCAGATGGCGGTGGTGGAATACGCCCGAAACATCTGTGGCATGGAAAAAGCCAACAGCTCCGAATTTGATCCGGAAACTTCATACCCGGTCATTGATCTGCTTCCCGAACAACGCCACATCAAGGAAAAAGGCGCATCCATGAGACTGGGCGCGTGGCCCTGCGTTGTCGAACCTGAATCCTTTGCGTTCACCGCCTATGGGCAGAAAAAGATTTCCGAACGTCATCGTCACCGCTATGAATTCAATAACGACTATAAAAAGACTCTCACGGACAAGGGATTGAGAATCACCGGAATGTCTCCGGATGGGAAACTGGCGGAAATTGTCGAGATCAAAGATCATCCATGGTTTCTGGGATGCCAGTTTCATCCGGAATTTAAATCAAGACCGGTAAAACCCCACCCTCTTTTCAGTCGATTTATTGAAGCCGCTTTGAAGAATGCTCAGAAGAGGAAACCGAAATCAAAACAGAAAAAAAATAAATCTAATGAATAACATTGGAAAAAAATTTGTAGTTATTGCGTCCGGTTGTTTTTACGGAATACATGGCCATATCCGATTTTTTCAATAAAGCATCCGTGTCTTCACAGTCATCGGGAAACATCGCAATGCCTATGCTGGCATTGGTAACAATTTCATGATCAGCCAGCATGAACGGCTTTTGGAATGCTTTTAAAATAACTTTTGCCACCCCGGCGGCATATTCAATCTTTTCCAGATCCGACAATAAAATAATAAATTCGTCGCCTCCCAGCCGGGCCACCGTATCGTTATGACGCAAAATACCCGTCAGACGATGTCCAATCTCCTGGAGTAACTTATCGCCAACCAGGTGTCCTAAATTGTCATTGATATCTTTGAAATGATCGAGATCGAGCATCATGACAGCCAGCCTGTTTCGGTTTCTTTTGGCTTGCGCCAGAGCGACCTGCAAACGGTCCATAAACAGGACCCGGTTTGGCAATCCCGTTAAAGCATCATGAGTCGCCATATGATTCAGTTGCTGATGTATCTGTTGCCGTTCGGTAATGTCACGAATAATGCCCTTAAAACCGACGGCCTTCCTGGATGAATCTTTTTTCAAGGAAACAGAGGCTTCAATATATCTACGGGAACCATCTTTCCTGATAATCTGCCAGTCGAATTCCTTCGTTGGATTGCCTGTTTTGTAAACTTTGTTGAAAGCCTGATAAACTTTTTTAGATATGTCTTCACTCGTGTAAACCCTGTAATTCATGCCTACCATTTCATCTTTACCGTAACAGATCATTTGACATACTGATTCGTTGAAGAATGTAAAATTGCCGGCAAGATCCACTTCAAAATATCCTTCCTGAATATTTTCAAGAATGGTTCTGTATTTTTCTTCGCTTTCCCGCAACGCCTCTTCCGCTCTTTTGCGTTCGGTAATATCACGCAGATTGATAATGACGGCTTCAACAATGTCATTGTTTACAAGGCCGCTGGCCACAGCTTCAAATACCATCCACTTGCCGTTCTTATGCCGCAGACGAATCTCGGAACGCGAAACGGAAGCATTGATATCATTAAACAATCTCTTCAATTCACCGGCCACAAACGCCACATCATCCGGATGAAGATTATCAAATCCGGTTCCTCCCCTTCTTTCATCGATTTTAAAACCCAAAATTTCCTCAATGGACTGATTTTCATAAGAAATAACACCATTCCCGTTAACGATGGCAATGATATCTGAAGACTGATCTGTAATGGTCTTGAATAGTCTTTCCTCATGACTCAGCTTTTGCTCCATGAGTTTTCGATCGGTAATGTCGATGAAACTGCCCAACGCCGCGCGTTTATTTTTGTAAATAATGGGTGTAACCGTCTCCAGCACCCATATGCTCTCTCCTTTTTTTGTCGTAAACCTGTATTCGTAGGGTTTGCAGTTTCCTTCCTTTAAACATTTTATCGCTTTTTTTCTGACATTTTCTTTGTCATCCGGATGAATATTGTTCAGAGAATACGTACCGATAAGTTCCTCATCGGCATAGCCGGTAATTTTCTGATACAATTCGCTGACATAGACAAATTTTCCGTCTTGCACAATATAAATTCCCACCCCGGCATTGGCAATAATATCTTTCGCCAAAAGCGAGAGATCTTTTTGCTGGATCTTTTTATTATTCTTCGATTCTTTTACTGATTTTTCTTTTTCTGCCATATTCATTTGAACCACGTTAAATTTCACGACACATACATTGAAAGATGTACTGTCAATTCAACCAATTTTTGAATATTGCGTCACAGAAAATGGATGAAACTTACGTTTCCTGAGAGTGTATAGGTGGGTTGCTTATATGAAAAAAATAGATTATGTCAAGAAAATTTTTAGCAGTCTTTTATTTTCATACCGGCTATTCGGAGTAAAAAATACATTGATTTAATCACAAGGACGAGGTCATCATCACCCAGTTTATGCTTGACAGGGTCGAATAATTGGGCTAGATAACGCCACCCATAAATGAAATCAGGAGGATACAATTGGCAACACATAAATCAGCAGAGAAACGAGACCGGCAGAATAAAAAACATCGTCAGCGCAATATTGCCGCCAAGTCCGCGTTAAAAACAAAAATTAAATCAGTCGTCACAAATATCGACGGCAAAAACAAAGAAAAATCTGTCAGTGCTTTAAAAATTGCCATCCCAGCTTTGAGCAAAGCGGCATCCAAGGGCATTATCCACAAGAAAAATGCCTCCCGCAAAATTTCCCGTCTGACCAAAAAAGTAAACGCACTGACATAATAAAAAATCAGTTAAGGCGGCCGGTTTCAAAACCGGCCGCCTTAACTTACTATTGTAATTCTCTAATTTTTATCAGATCTGAAAAATTATTTACGAAACACTCTTTATTTTTTCGAAGTGACTTTTCTATGTGCTTTAGATAATCATTAAAGAATTAACCAAAGGACCATGCCGTGCAGAAAAAAGAACCCCATATATTTCCATATGGCAATTTCATGGTGGAAATCGGGAAACTCTTTCTTCATAAGCCCTACAAATCGGGAACCCTCGAAGGATTCACTAAAGAAAAACTGATTGTTAATGTATCCGCTTTTGACTGTACAACTTTTGTGGAAACCGTTCTTGCTCTAGCCCGATGCGCCGTCGTCGGGAAATGTTCAAACCATGAATTCCGGAAACATTTGAAATCAATACGTTACGGTAATGGAAAAATCAGCGGTTATTCCTCCCGTCTGCATTATTTTACCGATTGGCTGCGAGATAATGAAAAAAAGGGAGTCTTGACGGACATCACGCGCCGTTTTAACGGAACGTCTCAGCGTAAGCAAATCAATTTCATGACGGCCCACCGGGAATCCTATCCCGCACTGGGCAATGAAAAACAATTTGCCAACATGGCAATCATCGAGAAAAATCTTTCCCGCAGGACGTTTCATATCATTGAAAAAGATAAGGTCTGTGCGCAAATGGGGAAATTAGCCAGCGGTGATATCATCGCCTTCGCCACCCATCAGGAAGGATTGGATGTGGCGCATATGGGTTTTGCGTTATGGGAGGGGAAACGTCTGCGCCTGCTTCACGCTTCCAGCAAAGAAGGTTCTGTCGTGATCTCGAAAAAAACTCTGGCGGCTTATCTGAGGTCCAACAAAGAATTCACCGGTATTATCGTCGCCCGGCCTTTATTCTGAATCAATTTTAAATCCCATTGAAAGCTCCGCAGGCGTATATGTTAATACGTCGACAGAGTTCAAAACAATTCCAAGTCAAAGATAATATCGAGGCGGCGAGGCGTATTTGACATACGTTGAGGAAGCCGACAACGACGCCAACAAAGATAGTGCTTTGAATTGGGATTGTTATCAGGGTTTCTCGAAATGATGATAATCCTTCGGCTGATCAAAATTTCCACCCCAGTGCCAGCCGCGCCTTAAAAATTCCTGAACGATCGCGTGATCTGCCGTTAACGTTCCGGGTTCCTGCGGAAGATACTTCGCCCCTTCCGGAGCCACCACACCGTTGGGGTAAATCACCGGATTCTGAACCGGATTGAGATCCACGGCCTTCCCCAGAGAATGCATGGATAGTTTCGTGGTTCCTTCAATAACCCGGAAATTAAAAGAGGAAGTATTATTCTCCGCCATGGATTTATAATCATCCCATTGATACACAACGATGGGAATAACCTTGCCGATGGGAAAAAGAATTTTTTCGATAAAATTGAACAGGTCATAAACATCGTCCTCCACTTCCCGGTTGACGATGATCTGGCCCTGATGCTTGCTGCCGTCGAAGGAATAATAGCACACATCGATCATTGATAAAGAGTCAATTATCTCCGCAGGCGCATAGGTTCCTTCTATCGCTTCGGAAAAACTCATCGCACTGTCCACCATCGCTTCTTCTGCAAAAAACATTCAAAAACTCCTCTGATATTTTCTAATGATCGCGTCCGTTATGCTTTCCGGCAGCGATACTTCCCGGTAAATTTCCCGGACGGCATTATAATGCAATTTTTTATAATTAGCCAGCAACGGCGTAATCACGACACCGGCCATATCCACCGCGCCCGGTGAAATAAAAACTCTGCTTTCGTTGTCTGAAAAATAAGCATCCGGACGATGTTTCGCGCGTAGAAAAACGACCAGACGCCATGCTCTTCCGTTATAATCACAAATGACGTTCATCATCGGTTCGTCACTGGTCCTTGTCATGGCCTGTACAGTCGTTAACACGTTTAGGAACTGGGCCGTTAACTCGCCTGGATTGCCCGATTCCAGAACAACGATTGAACGATCATCATTTTTCGGGTGTCCGTATTTTACAAACGACTTATATTCAAATGCCAATATTTTGGGGATATCGTGTAAAAGAGGCAGCTTTTTTTTCGGAACCGCCTGAAAATGCAAATGATCGGGAGCGGATGCACCACAGACCGGACCGTTGTAAAACACAGCATAGCCGGACATGTCGGCGGCGAGACTCAAAAGCCAATTTATCGATGAGATAATTTTCTGCGGTTCATGTTGCAATGACACTATCGTAAAATGATTCTCAAAAATCGGGGCGGGATTACAGAGAATCAGATACTGATTCCTGTATAAAATACCCATTTGTTCGTAAGGCAAATTATCTTCGCATAGAAAACATGGCCGGCTTCTTATCGATGCCGCATCCACAGCGGCTCCGCTGCTGACGGCACGGGCGGGATTGTATTGCAGATAGACCTTATATCCGCCGGAAAGCTTTCGTGACTGCACGGAAACCAAATCACGGCAGGCATCGCCAAGTCGCTTCCAGCTTTTCTTTTGCGATGCATAAAGACTCTGGCAAAGAAAAGACAGCGGGAAATTCTTCTCTCCTTCAAATTCGGCATAAATTCTCCGGTTGTCCATAGAAGGATTTTCTTTCTTGGGTGATTTTCTGGCTTCGATTTCTAAAGTCCGCAGTTTATCCTTATAAACATTGTTGACATTTTGTTTTTCAAGAGAAAGCCCGGCATCGGTATTGTCCTTCCATCGGCGGCACCAGTATAGATTTTCATAAATCCTACCCGTCTTGTATTCACGGGTGATTCTCAGCGCCATGGCGTAATCTTCACCGTAGCTGACATTGGGGAAACCGAACCGGCGAATGACGGACAAATCAAACGCTCGCGGTGCTCCCATGCCATTGACGCGCAACAGATTATTATGCCCGTTAGTCGGCGTCCATTCCCTGTGATCAATAAGCCCGGGCGGAATTCTCTTCAACCGCTCATTGATAATCGTGTAAGAACCAACAACCATTGCGTATCCTCCCCGGCGCATGGTGTTCACGATTTTCTGCAAAGTATGCGGCGAGCTGTACAGGTCGTCGGAATCAAGCTGAACAACATA
>JAGVUJ010000160.1 GCA_019136325.1 Deltaproteobacteria bacterium | reverse complement strand
CTGGAAACTCAGACGCATAACTTGATCAAAAAATTTTCGAGAAGCAGTTGAGGGTTGGACCCTGATGTTTTGAGCAGGCGCTCCAGCGTGAGGAGCTCTTCCAGCGCGTCAATCAAACGGTCGGTCGTGAAACGCAGACAGTTGCGCATTGCGTTAAAGAGGGAAAAAGGATGCTGATTGAAGAGCAGAATGTCATTTTTCCCCGGGGATTCATTTAAACTGACGAAGGCCGGATAAAGAGCATTCTGAAACCATCCGTATTCCATGGAGGCGTTGAATTTCGGTAGTTTCCCGGAATCCACCAGGATCCGGGACTGCATCAGCAATCGGATTTCTCTGGAAATCATCGTCACGATCATCAAATGATGAATGCCCTGATCGAGAAGGTTTTTCAGAGCATTCAGAGCGGTCAGTTGATTCTTTTCGCCCAGGGCGTTGGTCAGGGCGAAAATTTCATCCTCTTTTGTTTTCCCGACCGCTTCTTCCACATCATCCTTGTCGATGAGATTTTTATCTCCGACGAAAGAGATGAGTTTTTCGAGCTCCGAAACGGAACGCCGAAAATCAAATCCTGTTTTTTTACCCAGAGCAATCCATGCCGCCGGCGACATTTTTTTGCCGCAGCCATCCAGTATATTCTGGGCTTCTTTCTGAAGAATTTCTTTGCGGGCGTATTCTTTTTTAACTTCGCCGAAATATTTAACTACGCCCGTATCCGCGATAATCTTGTAAATCTTTTTTCGTTTATCCACGGCTTCAGCCGTAAAAATCAGACAATTGCCCGCGGGAAGACCCGATTTCAAAACGTCTTCCAGTTTTTCGGTTTTATTGACGGCTGAATCGGTAAGTCCCGCGGTCTGACATATTTCCAGAATGCGCGGCAGCCATTTTTCGCGGTCATCGCCCGCATCTCCCTTAACGAGGTTGTTCCATTGTTCATCGGTTATTTTCTGCCAGCCGGAACCACACAGATCATCCAGGGCAAATCCGGCAATACTCAGGAAGGTCAGAAAATATCTGGCCGCTTTGGAGGGATTCTCATCAATATTGGCCCGTATTTTGGCTGTGAGTTTGGAGAGATCGTCGCGTGAGGTGAACAGCGTGGAATCTTTGACAACAATAACTTTCCTGTCGCCGAGAAGAGAAGGCGTCAGAAGATTATCCGTCAGGCTGTCCATGTCCGTATTTTCGCCGTCCAGATAGAAA
Organism: Deltaproteobacteria bacterium; assembly: GCA_019136325.1. The sequence continues at coordinate 2,698 of JAGVUJ010000160.1, read as the reverse complement.
AGGTTGAAATCACGGCTGGTCTCCGGAACAATGATGGCAAGGATTTTATCCAAAGCGTCATGAATGAGATATTCTTCTTCTCCGTAAAGGAGATAGCAGGGCGCAACAAGACCCTTTTTCAGATTGGTGAAGATTTTTTCCATGACGTATTGAGAATTGAATGAGGTTAAATGATTACGTATTTCTTAATGAGCTTGACAACTTCTTCCGGTTCATCAACGACCTGGATTAATTCCATATCCATGGGAAGAATCTTTGCTTCCGCCAGCATCTTGTTTTTCAGCCAGTCGATCAACCCTCCCCAGTACTGACTGCCCATGAGTATAAGCGGAAAAGATTTGATTTTTTTTGTCTGAATCAAGGTTAACGCTTCAAAAAGCTCATCCATGGTGCCGAAACCGCCCGGCATGATGACATAAGCGACGGCATATTTGACGAACATGACTTTGCGGACGAAAAAATATTTGTAATCGATATGAATGTTTGCGTACGAATTTGGTTTTTGTTCAAAGGGTAGTTTTATATTTAATCCTACTGATTTCCCTCCGGCTTCAGCCGCGCCTTTATTGGCTGCTTCCATAATTCCCGGACCACCGCCGGTAATGACGTTAAATTTTTCCTGAACCAGAAGTCTGGCCAGCTTTTCAGCTTTCCCGTAGTCGATGTCGTCCGGCTTAACCCTGGCGGAACCGAAAATGGTAACGGCGTTTTCGACATTGGATAGCGTTTCAATGCCCTCAACAAATTCCGCCATAATACGGAAAACCCGCCATGATTCATTGACCGACAGAGCGTCAATGACGTACTGTTTTTCATCCATAAAACGACATCTTTCCTTCCAACGGCGATAACATTGGGTCCGGTAACCGGGAAATCAGTTTAGTATCTGCGGCGTCTTTGAACTTTGGCCAGACGGCGCTGAGCTTCGATCGTTTTTCTTTTTTGTTTTACCGATGGTTTTTCATAAGCGCGGCGAACTTTCAGCTCCTTGAACAAGCCGCTCTTCGATAGTTTGTTTTTCAAAATCTTTAAAGCCTTCTCTACATCGTTGTCAATCACTTTTACTTCCAAATTAAATCCTCCCTGTTTTATTATTGATCGTTTTTTCTTACGTTATGCCACTCCGCGTCGCTCCGCTCCTGAGATTGTTTCCAATCTAGATATATCAGGATTGGATAGTTCGACTTGCTCTTCAAACGACGCCATGCTTGTTTTCAGAGGGTCTCACTACAGCTAACCGATTCCATTGCCTTCGCTTATAGAATCGGAGTTTCATAAAAAAAGGGCAGCACGGCAAAATAAAATTTTCTGCCGTAATCCACCCTGTGATGTTCAATTGATTTTAAATCACGCTCCTTATTTTGGAGTAATGTTTTTTAACGCTCTCAGAAAGGCTTCATTTTCTTTTTTGCTGCCCACCGTTACCCTGATGCAATCGGACATCAGTGGCGCAAGGTTGAGATTTTTTACAGCAATCCCTTCCGCAACGAGCTTGTTGTATATGCGATTGGAATCAAAAGCGCAACTAAAAAAAATAAAATTTGCCCGGGAAGGATAGGGCTTGATCCCTCTGATACCTGTGAGACCGCGGTAAAGTTCGTCGCGTCTTTTAACTATCTCTTTGATTTGTTTAGAGAATTCTTCTTCGTTGTCCAGAAAAAAACCGGCGGCGGTCTGAGATAAAGAATTTACATTATACGGCAGTCTGATCTTGTCCAATTGATTAATCATATCAGGATTGCCGATTAAAAAGCCCAGACGGATGGAGGCCATTCCCAGCTTGGAAAGTGTTTTCAGAAAAATCACGTTATCGAATTTCTTCACCAGAGAAATCAGGCTTTGGCCGGAAAAAGCGCCGTAGGCTTCGTCAATGACGACCACGCCGGGAGTTTTTTTGATGAGGGTTTCTATTCTCCCGCGGCTGAAAAGATTGCCGGTGGGGCTGTTGGGTGAACTCAAAAAAATCAGCGCCGGGAAATTATTTTTTATTCTGGCGGTCATGGCTTCCACATCCAGATCGAATTTTTTATCCAGGGGAACTTCGACGACCTTGTTGCCTGTATTGACGGCAATGATTTTATACATGGCAAAGGTGGGCACGGGAACCAGGACGCCTTTGATTCTGCCCTTCATGGCCAGGCAGAGGATCTGAATCAGTTCGTCGGAGCCGTTACCCGGCATGATCATGTTCTGCTTCACCCCGTAATATTTAGCGAATCTTTCGCGCAGTCCGGGAACTCCGGCGGGGGGATAACGGTTGAAATCTATCAAACGCAGTTTATCCCCCAGTCTTTTTTTCAGAGGTTCCTGAATGGCAAACGGATTTTCGTTGGCATCCATTTTTATTGCGACCTTGACATCCGGCGCGATATAGCCGCTTTGTCTGTAAATTTCTTTTGCCACCAAATCCCGAATCATCATTGTAGAAAATCAAACCGCCTTAAAATATTTTTGCCGCTCTATATTCCAGTTCACATCGGTGTATTTTTTCACCAATTCTTTTTTCAGTCTTTCTTCCGCTGGTGTCAGCGATCCTTCCTCCAGATCGACGTTCAGTTCGTCACGGAATCCTTTCCTTAATTCTGAACAGACGTCCCGCACGTTCATCGGCTGAGCCAGCTCATGGTTTATCGCGGTCACCGATCGTTTCAATTTCTCCACCCGGTCGGGAGCGCATGATGAAAGAAGCAGCGCCGCC
>JAGVUJ010000010.1 GCA_019136325.1 Deltaproteobacteria bacterium | reverse complement strand
CCTTTCTTCAGCGCACTGACCGCCGTTTCCAACGAAGCGTATGCCGTCATTATAATTACCGGAGTTTCCGGGTTGATTATTTTAATCTGCTCCAGGGCTTCAATCCCGGAAACATTCAGCATTCGAATATCCATTAAAATCAGATCAAAGGATGTGTTGCGCACCGTTTCAATGGCCACAGCGCCGTCTTCCGCTTCAACAATGACATAGCCCCAGCCACCCAGAAGTTTCTTCAGCATGGTGCGATGGGCCGGATCGTCATCAACAATTAAAATGGTCTGGTGAATATTCATTTTTAGCCCTTGATGAATTTGTTTCCATTCAATGGAAAATGCAAATAAACTTTTGTGCCGAGACCTACCGTACTTTCCACATTAATTTTTCCTCCATGCGCCTCCATAATTTTCTGGACAATGGCCAGACCGAGACCGGTTCCCGCCGGTTTGGATGTAAAATAAGGATCATAGATGTGAGACAGATTCGTTGATTCAATGCCTTTCCCGGCATCTGAAATGATCATGGTCAGGCTGTCGGCCGACGGTGCAAACTGAATGGTCAGATTGCCGCCTTCTTTTTGCGCCTCAATAGCATTGAGAAAGATATTGAGAAGAACCTGCTTGATTTTATCAGGATCAACTTCCATTTCCGGCAGATTTTCTACGGCATGAATTTTAACGTCAACATTGTTTTTCCCGGCGTCGCCCGCGATTAATTTTATTGTATGCTGAACCAATTCCATGAACTGAACGTTTTCTTTCTTCAGTTCGAGCGGCCTCGCAAATTCAATAAGCTGGCTGATCACGCGATTGAGTCTTTCCGTCTCGGCAATCATGACATCCGCCGTCTGTTCGTCTTCTTTGTCTCCGGACAATCTTTGTTTGAAATAAACGGCAAAACCTTTAATGGAACTCAACGGATTGCGAATTTCATGAGCCACACCGGCTGCGAGGGATGAAATAGACTTCAGATGCCGGCTTCGAGCCACCTCTTTCTCCAGATCTCGTATTTGGGTAACGTCGCGTATCAGTAGGATTTTCCCGGAAGCCCTGTCATCATCCTCAAGACCGGCGGCAACCGCTTCCCATTTCTGATGATCGCCTGCCGGAGTAACGATATCCATATCGCGTTCCAGCAGGCCACCCTTTGCCGGTAGTTCTTTCAGCATGACCTGCAGATTCACGGGCAGAATTTCGTCGATTTTTTTGCCGGAAACACTCGAACAAAAGGTCTGAAGCATTTCCTGAGCTTTTTCGTTGCAACTGATGACTTTCCCGCTTTCGTCAATGGCGATCAGACCGATGGGCATGTTTTTGACAAGAGTTTCCGAAAATATTTTCATGCGCGAAAAAGATGTACGGGTCAACCGATAGGCTTGAACGAGAAAAAGAGAAACAATGGCCAGCGAACCGATGAGTAGAAGAAAAATCGTCAGGATGATGGTGTTACGCGTATCCTGAGCAGCGGCCTTTTCAATTTTATCCATATTAAAGCCGAGATAAACCACAAATTTCCCATCCCGATCTTTCACAACGGACGTATTCGAACGTTTTAAAGACGAGGGGAAAAAACCACGGTAAACTTCAAAGGTATCGGCCCCCTGCAGATTTGCGCTCTGACGCCAGTTAATTTTTTTGTTTTGCGCGATTTGTCCAATTTGCAAATCCAGTCCGTATTTCTGAGCAATCATGGAAGGGTCACTGTCTGCGAGGATATTACCCCGATCATCGGTGACAATCATGTAGTCAATATCAGGTTGTTGCGATATGACCATCAGCAATCGCTGGATATCAAAAGCGCGGCTTTGATGATCAGCGATGTCAGGCAATCCTGCTTCAAATGACTGAATTAATGTCTCTCCTTTTTCCATAAATATTTCAACGGCGTGTGTTTTCTGCTTTTGAAATTGAGACATGGCCATAATGATTGAAACGACCGCCAACACAGCTATCGCACTTACGACTACCCAGAAGGATATATCAAAACGAAATTTCTTCTTTCTTTTATTCATTCTCAGTCACTTATTACGACATGGATAAATTTTACACATGCGCATGATTAATTCAACTGCTATTTATGTCGTATCAATTTAGTGCTGCTCTTTTAACCTTATTGATTAATATAAGTTACAGTTTAAATGACAATGACAGGAGCTGGCTATGTTATTCATCGGGACATTGAATATCCGTCGACGAATAAAATCCATAAAAACAATTGCGTTCACTTCTTGAAAGATGCTCTCAAAACGCAAGATTGTTTCGGCAACTCGCATCCGGTGTGCGGCAACTTCCTTTGGGCCGGAAGTGTCTTGCTGTGCCATTAATGCTTAACACGGCCGATTAAAAGCAGCTCTGCAAAAGTAACCGGAAATATTTTGATGGGTTCTGACGAAACAGACATACAGATTAAACCACGGCCAGGCGTCGCAATTTCTTTTTCATCTGACTGATCTGATGCCTGAAGTATACGGCTCTGTCACGTTCCTGCGATGCCTGTGCGGTTAACCTTAATGCTTTCAGTTCGCGTATTTTTGCCTTTAATTCCGGCTTGGACATTTTGATTTTACCGATATGTTTTTTTTGTTTTACCGGCGTTTCGTCCTTGATGCCTTTGACGTCTTTAATAAAGACGATCAGTTCCTCTTTCTTCATCTCATGAATCGCTTTCTCATGAGGAAATTCGGAGGCCATTTCCCTTAATTCCTTGACGGTTAATTTCTCCAGATGTTTCTCGTTATGTTCTTTATGATCTTTTTTATGGGTTTCTTCCGACATCGCCAACAGACCTCCTTAATTTTTTTTTAGAGAATCAATTTGCAATGAATGACTAAACAGGCTTTGATCTTTTTATACCATAGCTTCTCTTCTGATTCAACGCCAATGCATATAACTTGACAAATTCACTAATAAATGCAATAAGTTTGCACACTGTTTTCCCCCGCATAGGTCAAAAGAAGAGTATCATTAATAAAACAACAGGAGGATTTTTATGTCTAAAAGAAGTGTTATTATTACTGTCGTACTGATGCTTTTGATTGCCGCCACGACGTGTTTTTCCGCCGACAAATACCAGTGGAAACTTGTCGATACGGAGGACAATTGCCAGATTTATACCAGCGCGGTTGCCGGCAAAGAGTACATTGCAGCCAAAGCCACCTGTCTCATACCCGCCCGGATTGAAGTGCTGGGTACGGTTTTGAGAGATATACCCAACTATCCGGAATGGATGCATGATTGCAAAGAAACCAAAATGTTAAAAACTGTGGACGACGAAAAGGATGTGTTTATCTTCTGGTTCCGCCAGCACATTGACCTGCTGACAGACAGGGACATGATTCTTAAAAGCAAAACGGTTATTGACATGCAAAACGGAACAAATCTGATCTATGCCGATTCCACCAAGGAAATACCCTATGATTCCGGCAAGGGATACGTTCGCATGCCTTCGTTCTATTCGCTGTTCACATTACAGTGGGTGGACCGGGAACATACCCGAGTGACGTTTATGGTCGATCCGGACCTGGGTCCCGGAGTGCCCTCCGGCATTGCCAACAGCAAAATCAAATCAACACCGATTAAGACGTTAAAAAATATGATGAAGATGGTGAAAAAACCAAAATATATTGAAGCGTCAAAAACATCCAAGTACAACAAGATGGCCGAGGATTTTGTCAAATCCGGGCATAAATAAGCATTTCCTCACCACAAATCAATAGGAAAGGCGGCTCAAGGATGATCCGCCTTTCCTATTATGGCATAAAATATAACGGCAGGTGGCGGGAACATCCGCTGATAACCGGATGTTTAAACCTACAAAAAACATTGGATTCTTTCCGTTATTTTTTTGAGTCAACGCTTGACATTCTGATTTTATCAATATATAAGACACAACTTGCTTGAAACGGCTTAGAGACGTCCCCATCGT
>JAGVUJ010000281.1 GCA_019136325.1 Deltaproteobacteria bacterium | reverse complement strand
GTCGCACACCTGTGGATAAAGACATCTTTTGTTTTTGCAGACGCCGTGTTGCTGTTTTTTCCGGCACTCCATGCCGTACATATTGGCCGTTGCACCGCCGATGTCGGGAATATAACCCTTGAAGTCGGAGAAGTCGGTCAACTTGCGGACTTCGTCTATGATCGACTGCTCGGAGCGGCTGATCACTGTTCGCCCTTCATGCACGCCGATCGAACAGAAATTGCATTCACCGTAACAGCCGCGATGAGACGTGATGGAAAATTTAATCGTTTCCAGGGCGTTGACCCTGCCCTGGGCGCCATAGTACGGATGCACATCGCGGGTAAAATCAAGAGCGTAAATCTTGTCGAGTTCCCCGGAAGTCAAATGCGGTTGGGGAGGATTTTGGACAAGGAAACGGGGTCCGTGTTTTTGAAACAATCCACGCGCGGTCAGGGGGTCATTGTTCCGGTAAAACAGATGAAACATCCGGCTGAACAATGTTTTCTCCGCGGCGACGTCTTCATAAGACGGCAGTTCCGTATAATCAGGCGGAGGAACCGGGGCAATATAGCAAATGCCCCGGATGTCTTTGATCCGTCGGCCGTCGCGCAACGTTTGCGCCAGTTCCAGAATTGCTTTTTCCGCCATACCGTAAACCAGCGCATCGGCACGGGCATCAAACAGTATGGAGCGACGGATGGAATCGGACCAGTAATCGTAGTGGGCAATGCGTCGCAGGCTTGCCTCTACACCGCCGAGCACCAGTGGCGTTGTATTTTTAAAATACCGGCGGATGAGATTGGCGTACACGACGACGGCGCGGTCGGGGCGGCGATGGTTCCTGCCTCCTGCGGTCAGATCGTCGCTTTTTCTTTTTTTCTTTGTCGCCGTGTAGTTGGCGACCATCGAATCCATGCAGCCGCCGGTGATGCCCCAGAAAAGGTGCGGTTCTCCCAGACGGGAGATGTCTGCCGGGGTGTCGGGATCGGGTTGGGCAATGATTCCCACACGGAAACCGGCATGGACCAGCACATGACCAATGACGGATACGCCGATAAACGGACTGTCGATGTAAGTGTCGCCGGTTACCAGTATCACATCGAGAGCGTCCCATTTTAATTTTTTTAATTCATCCGGCGTCGTGGGGAGAAACATATCGGCACTTCACTTAATCGCATGAGGTCATGGCTAAAACAGGTTGATGAGTCTTAATCCCAGAACGGCAGCGGTCATAATAATCAGGAGCGACAATCTGCCCAGCCAGCGGTGCGCTGTTCTCAACGCAGGTTTGTTCCGGACTCGGGTGTGATAGTATCCCATGCCCAGTGTCATGAAAGCAAGAATGAAAGCCGCCAGACCCGCCGACTGATGCGGTCCGCCAATATGCCGCCCGCCGGAATCCGCAACATAAAAAAATGCCATGATGACGCCAGCGGTCATTCCTCCCAAACTGAGCGAGTTGACGGATCGGTGAATTTTCAGCCAGTTCCTGTTGCGGCGAAAAAACATAGCTGTACCCACACCGGCAATAATACCCAATGTCGCTGTCGCCATGACCAAGATGTGCAAAAGAAAAAGCATGATAAGGCGCCGGTTGTCAAAATTAAAGGTTGAACTGCATGGACTGGCCTACGGCGACGCATTTCATCTTTCTGCCGCTTTTTTTAATAATCTGAAGGCAGTCATCAAGAATTGCATCAACCCCGACATCGAATCGTTCCTGATTGTGATGAAATAATCCAAGTTTTTTCACACCCGCCTGCAGCGATAATTTGAGAACATCTTTGTAGCAGGAATGTCCCCAGCCCCGGGTCGTTTTGTATTCGTCTTCTTTATATTCGGCATCGTGGAAGAGTAAATCGGTGTTTCGGACGAAGTCCAGATATTGTTTAAAATTCAGTCCCCCCTCGTGTTTGTAGCCCAGTTCATTATCGGTAAGGAAAACAAAGGATTTGCCGTCTTCTTCAAACTTGTAGCCCGTGCCGCGATTGGGATGGCTCAGGGCGATGGGGGTGATGACCATCGATCCCAGTTGATGGCGGGGGTTGAAACAGGTTTCGTGATACGATATTCCGGCGCGAATGTGATCAAAATTGACCGGGAAATTAGGCGCCGCCATCAGGCGGGAAAGCAGTTTTTTGATGGATGTCTGAGCGAAAGGGCATCCCCAGATGCTGAGGTTGACTTGAGAAAGATAGATAGGCTTGAAAAAAGGGAAGCCCATGATGTGATCCCAGTGGGCGTGGGTCAATAAAAGGGTGAAATCGCGATATCCTTCAGCCAGCAGGGAATTGCCCGCCTCGCGGATGCCGGAACCCGCGTCAACCAGCAGAATTTTATCGTCGTTGGTCCTGATCTCCAGGCAGGTAGTATTGCCGCCGTAGCGCTGATATTGTCTGCCTGAAACAGGAATGGAGCCTCTGGAGCCCCAACAGCGAATTAACATTTTTAAACCTGTGTGATAAGGGTAATGATGCTTGCCTGTAAAACGTCCCGCGGACGGCATAAGCGGGGTTGCATCTTTATGGCGCTTAAATAATACAGAATGGGTTTTAAATCAAGCAGGATATCATTACGGATGACCCTGAAAAACGGCCGGAAAAGAATCATTGGCCTTGCTATTATCGCAAAAGTTATTAATTTGTAACTATACGAAAAGGAGGTTGACGTAATGAAAAGCGTAAAAATTAAAGGAATGACGTGCGGGCATTGCGTTATGGCCGTGACGAAGGCTCTGAATGCCGTAGATGGCGTCCGGGATATTCATGTGGATTTGAAAACCGGTACGGCCACTTATGAGGAAATGCAACCTGTTGATCCGGGTGTTATTGCGGCGGCGATCAAAAAAGCGGGGTATGACGTTGTCGAATAAAACGCCTTCCGACGTGGTTTGGCAGAAAACCATTATTTCCGTGGGCGGCATGACCTGCGCCGCCTGTGTCCGGCGTGTGGAAAATGCCATCAAAGAAGTGAACGGTGTGCTGGACGCGGGCGTCAATCTTGCCAACGGACACGCAACCGTTATGCATTCGGCGCAATGGGACGGTCTGGCGGCGCTGGAGAAAGCTGTCACCGGACAGGGATATGAGTTTTTAGGTGAAATCAAGGATCATCTTGCCGATCCCATTGAAGCGTCCCGCCTCAGAGAGCTCCGGGACCTGAAGTTGAAAGTCGCCTGCGGAGCTGTTTTAAGCGTCATCATCTTTTCCGGTTCCATGCAGCACTGGTTCGGTTTCCTGGATGTTATTCCCCGTCAGACGATGCTCATGCTCCTGTTCGTTTTGACCGCTCCGGCGGTCTTCTGGGTGGGTGGCCGCTTTTTTACCGGCGCCTATAAGGCCGCCCTGCAGAAAACATCCGATATGAACACGCTGGTTGCCGTCGGCGCTTTTTCAGCTTACGCCTATTCGGCCGCTGCGACTTTTTTCCCCCAAGTTTTTACCACGGCGGGCATTACACCGCATGTGTATTATGACGGTGCGGCCATGATTGTCACGCTCATTCTGGTGGGAAGACTTCTGGAAGCCGGGGCGAAGGGCAAGACGTCCATGGCGATAAAAAACCTGATGAAAATAAAGCCGAAAACGGCGCATCTCATCCGGGAGGGTCAGGAACTCGACGTCGTCGTGGATGAGGTGCGGATTGACGATGTTGTTTTTGTCCGCCCCGGGGAAAGGATTCCCGTGGATGGCACGATACTGTCGGGGGAATCGACCATTGACGAATCCATGTTGACCGGCGAAAGTGTCCCGGTCAATAAAGTGGCGGGACAAAAAGTTTTTGCCGCTACGATGAACAAGACAGGCAGTTTTACGTTTCGGGCAACCGGCGTGGGTGCTGAAACGGCGCTGGCGCAGATCATCCGTCTGGTGGAAGAAGCTCAGGGATCCAAGGCTCCGATTCAGCGTCTGGCGGACAAGGTTGCCTCCGTTTTTGTTCCGGCCGTGTTT
>JAGVUJ010000014.1 GCA_019136325.1 Deltaproteobacteria bacterium | reverse complement strand
AAGGTCAAAATAGCATTCGTCGTTCTTATGGGATTAAGCCTTATGCTCTCCGCATGCACGCATCTGAATCCGCCGGTGGAAATTTCAGGCAAAAGCGCTTCTTATATCGACTGCGGTAAAAATCCGCCGACACCCGGCGACATGGCGCGACACACCCTTAAAGGGGAGAAGGCCTTTGAATGGTGGTACTTCGACGGGCATCTTGAAACGGGAGAAACCTTTGTCGGCGTCTTTCACGCCCGGAGTTTCACATCGGGTAAACCGGTTGTAACCTTTTCCCTCTACGGATCAGACTGGTTCAGAGACGGGTATGCCCGGATGCTGGAAGAGGGCGACATGAAAATCTCCGGTGAAGACTTACAACTCAACTCTTCCGCCGGTTACATCCGGCGTCTTGATGACAAAACGGTTCTTGTCGGATGGGACATGAAAGGCATCAAGGCGGATTTCAAACTGACAACCCTGGCGCCCGGATGGCTCCCGGCCAGAGGAGCGGATATTCCAGAGGAGAAAAATGTGTTCTATTGGGCTGTTCACCAGGGCAGGAACCGGATCGAGGGGACCATCATCAAAAATGGTGTGGTACGAAAGGTCAAGGGGGAGGGGTACGCGGACCATAACTGGGGGACGAAAGCTATTCACGAGATCACGCCCTACTGGATCTGGGGCAGGATCCTTCAAAGGCGATCAAATGATCGCGGGCGTCAATGGTGTGACCATCCGGCAGAGGAATTTTGTCACCCATCCCGAACGGAAGCGGTATTATCCCCAAAACGTCGATATCGACTATGCTGCCGACGGAGTGGAAGCGCATATCCGGATCCGCCATAAAGCGCTGGTGGAAGACCGCGACCTGATCGCCGAAGCCGGCCTGAACCCTTTCAAGCAGTGGATTGCCAGGACCTTCATTGCCCGGCCGGCCTATTTCCGGATCATCGCCGATTACGAGGGCGCCATCGTGGACGGCGGGGTAACCACTCCGGTAAAAGGAGAATGTCTCTACGAGATCATGGGGCTGATGTGAGGAATCAGCTGACTTGCATCTGTGCAATACTTCAACAGTCGGTCGTTGAACAGTTCGTTTCTTAACGCCCTATTGTCATTCTGTGATGTTTGAAGTATGATTTGAAACGTTTGCATAACCACATAAAAGCAACAATATTGTCATTCCCGCGAAGGCGGGAATCCAGTTATTTCAAAGCTTTCTGGATGCCGGCCTGCGCCGGCATGACGAATAAGAGTAGTTTTTCAAAGCTCTCGATTTAACCGTAAATATAAAGGTGTTTTATGCACTCCATGCCCAAGAAAATGTTCATTGTTCTGTTTGTTGCTATTTTTTTCTGCGCATCTTCAGCCCTTGCCAACATGGAACGGCGTACGGCGCTGGTCATTGGAAACAGCGCTTATAGCTCATCGCCGCTGAAAAATCCCATTAACGATGCTAATGATTTAGCGGCGAATCTGAAGAAACTGGGTTTCTCTGTAATGCTCAAGACGAATGCCAGCCATAAGGCGATGGAGGATGCTATCCGAGATTTTGGTGATCAATTGAAAAAGGGAGGGGTTGGTCTCTTTTTCTATGCCGGCCATGGTGTACAAATCGGGGGTCGGAACTACCTCCTACCAGTCGGGGCAAATATACAGCGAGAGACTGACGTCAAGTTTTATGCTGTCGATGTTGAAATGGTGCTGGCAGAAATGGGTAACGCAGGCAATAACCTTAATATCGTGATTCTCGATGCCTGCCGGGATAATCCTTTTGGCAAGAGTTTTCGGTCCGCAAGCCGTGGACTGGCAATAATATCAGAGGCGCCCAGAGGCACTTTCATCACATACTCCACCAGCCCCGGCAAGGTGGCAGCCGATGGCAGTGGCCGTAACAGCCCTTACACGGAGTCCATGATCCGTTATATGAATCAGGAAGGTCTGCAGATTGAGGACGTGTTCAAGGGAGTTCGGAAAGATTTGGGTAGAAAGACGGGAGGACAGCAAATTCCATGGGAGTTGTCCTCACTGGAAGGGGAGTTCTATTTTAAACCGGCAAAAGGTCACCAGACGGCTGCAAAACAGGAAACCGAAGCCCCCAATGATGAGTTGCAGGCAGAACGTTTAAAAATAGAGGAGGAAAGAGAAAAATTACGAAAAGAAAAGGAGCTACTGGAACAGAAGAAAGCATTAGATGAGGAAAGGCGAAAAATTGAGGAAGAAAGAGAAAAACTGGCCATGGCGAAGCGACCTTCTGTTCCCACAGCTAAGGAAATAAGAAGAGACGGTCGTTTTATTGCCTATAGCAACGGAACGGTTTTAGACACAAACACCAACCTGATGTGGGCGGCGCATGACAATGGCACAGACATCAACTGGGCTAATGCTAGAAGCTATTGCGAAAATTACCGGCGAGGCGGATATTCAGACTGGCGGATGCCGACGCAGGACGAACTGGCAGGGTTGTATGATAAGAGCGCTGGCTATAGACCGGCCTGTGCAGCAAGGGGCGATAATGACAAGATTTATTTGACTGGTTTGATAAATGTCAGTTGTTGGGCTGTCTGGTCATCTGAAACGCAAGGTTCCGCTGCCGCCGGCTTCGGTTTCGGCAACGGCGGCCTGTACTGGGGTCGCCAGTTAAACGACGGCAATCTCCGCGCTTTGCCGGTGCGGTTGGGCAAATAGGTTATTTGATTATTTTTCTGGATCGTCCGGTTGATGCGTCCTTCCTGAAATGTTGTTTTTCTTATTTTCTCACTTAATAAAACATTTCAATTGGAATTCAGTGTTATATCTTGTGGTTCATCGACGGTCGATGTATAGGGATTCAACGAATCCATGAAAGGAAAATTTCTAAATGAAACCCATTCTGGCAAGAATTATCCTTCTTTTATTTCTAATTTCCCTATCCATTCCCCAATTTATACAGGCTGCAACCAAGACTTTCATCAAGGAATACACCTATAGGGCAAGCGAAGATGACAGCCGGAACTCCAGCCGAGTTATAGCGTTACGTGAAGTGAAAAGGCTTCTTCTGGAAGAAATCGGCACCTATCTGGAAAGTGAAACAGAAGTGAAGAACTTCCAGCTTACAAAGGACCAGATCACAACACTGACCGCCGGCATTCTTCAGACGGAAATAGTTCAAGAAAAATGGGACGGCCATGTCTATTGGCTCAAGTCGAAGATTGTTGCTGATCCGGATAAGGTGGCGCAGTCGATCAACGCCTTGCGCAAAGACCGTGAGAAGACAAAAGAACTGGAGACGATGAGAAGGAAGTCTGACGAGCTGCTGCAGGAAGTCGAAAAGCTTCGGAAAGAGCTGGCTTTTGCAAAAGACAGAGAGGCACAGAAAATAGCTTATGATCAATCCATCAAGAAATTATCCGCCAAGGAATGGCTGGAAAAAGGATTTGCCGCCTTAGACCGCGGGGCATTCAAAGAGGCTATCGAAGCATACAGCCGGGCTATTGAGCTGGATCCTGACAACATTCAGGCCTACTATTCACGGGCATTGCTCGGCGATGAGAATCAATCAAAACAGGATTTCTTTAAGCTGCTGACCATAGAGCCGAAGGATTCAAAATCTTACCTGTATCGGGCCTGGGCCTACCAGAAACTCAAGGAAAATGATCCTGCACTCGAGGAATTCGAAAAGGCAATCAATTCTGCTTCCGGAGCCAGAGAAAAAGCAGAGGCCTATTTTGATCGAGGTACGTTTTATTATGCCATTATGCAATACACCAGTTCGGCGATTCAGGATTACACCAATGCAATCAAACTGAAACCAGGAGAGGCAAACTATTATTTTTACAGGGGATCAGCCTATAGCAGACTTGGCAATGTTGATCTCGCTTACACAGACTTAAACAAAGCAATCGAACTTGCCCCGAGAGATTCTTCTAATTATGTAGCTCGTGCCAATATTTTGATGAATTTAATGAACAAGCCCGAATTAGCCATAGCTGATTATAACAAAGCCATTGAACTTGAACCGAATGCCTTCAATTATATGCAAAGAGGAGCTGCATATTTACTGCTCGAGAAAAAGAAGCTTGCCGATCTGGACCAAAGCAAAGCATATGAATTATTAGCGGATGATTTTTCCAGGCGTGGAGATTACGATTTTGCGATCAAGAGATATGATGATGCAATTGAACTAAAATTGGGGAGTGCAGATCTCTATTATAAACGAGCCTCTGTTTATGCTCTTAAGGGGGATTCGAAAAAAGCGCTTGCCGACTTAAGACAAGCAATCAAGCTTGATGCGTCCTACAAATTCAAGGCGCGAAAAGAGCAGAAATTCAACAGCATTAAAAATCACTCGGAATTCATCAAACTGGTCGGTAAGTGAACCATAGGTTATTGGATCGGTTTGATTATCTGGCCAGCGGTGAAAGATGCCAAGTCATACTTTCAAATGAAAAGAAATGTTGAAAAACGTTTTATTTCTGCACAACATAGTAGGTGTAAACGAGAGGTCAATAAACCAATTATTGCCAAATCTACGCATCAGCCGGATGGCCCGGTTTCATTCTATGGATGTCGCTTTTCCGGGAACAGCGGCTTCGATGAGCGCAGAAAACCGATTTCGCGGGCGTAGGAAAACTGACGCCGCCAGGGAATGCCGGGATGGACC
>JAGVUJ010000215.1 GCA_019136325.1 Deltaproteobacteria bacterium | reverse complement strand
AGCCTCGGACGACTGAAGCTCAACAATCCCGTAATGACGGCTTCGGGTACCTTCGGCTATGGGGAAGAATATGCCGGTTATGTTGATTTGAACAAGCTGGGCGCCATTGTTGTCAAGGGACTCTCCTTTAAACCCCGGCTGGGAAATCCGCCGCCGCGCATCATGGAAACCACCGGCGGGATGCTCAATGCCGTGGGGTTGCAGAACATCGGCGTTGACGCTTTCATCGAAGAGAAAATGCCTTTCCTGAGGCAATACGATACGAAGGTCATCGCCAATATCTACGGCGAAACGTACGATGATTACAAAAAGGTTGCCCGCAAACTCAGTTCGGTCAAGGGCGTTCATGCGCTGGAAGTCAATATCTCCTGCCCCAATGTAAAAAACGGCGGATTGAGTTTCGGCTCTGATCCGAAAATCGCCGCCCGGGTGACGCGCGCGGTCAGGGAGGAAACGTCTCTGCCCGTGATTGTGAAACTTACGCCCAATGTGACGGATATTGCGGCCATCGCCGAAGCGGTGGAAAAAGCGGGCGCGGATGCCGTATCGCTGATCAACACGCTGACGGGAATGTCCGTCGATTTGAAAACCCGGAAACCCCGTCTGAAAAACATTACCGGCGGTTTGTCCGGTCCAGCCATCAAACCCGTGGCATTGCGGATGGTCTGGCAGGTGGTGCAGAGAGTTTCCATTCCTGTGATCGGCATCGGCGGCATCATGACGGCGGAGGACGCTCTCGAGTTTTTGGTTCTGGGCGCCAAAGCAGTCCAAATCGGTACGGCCAACTTCGTCAATCCTCTTGTTACGATGGAAGTTATCGAAGGGATGAAAAATTATCTGGCAGAGAATAAGATAAAAGATATCAACAATATCATCGGTACATTCCAACCATAAATAGTCCATGAGAAAAAATACGGAAGAAATTATCAACGGAGCATATTTGATCGGCGGCGCGGGATTGACATCCGCTGATGATGCGGCGATTTTCCTTATCGATTTTAGCGGTGATTTAGTTATGATCGATTCGGGGGCAGGCAGAAGTTCTTCTCAAATTGTCCGCAACATCGAAATGCTCGGCCTGAATCCCGCAAACATTTCCTATTTGATACTGACGCATTGCCACATTGACCACATCGGGTCGGCGCCTTTTTTTAAAAAGCAATACGGCACAAAAATATTGATTCATGAGCTTGACGCCCAGGCAGTAGAGAAAGGCGATTCTCGCAAAACAGCAGCCAACTGGTATGGCACGACTTTTCCGCCGACGGCAGTTGACCGGAAGCTCAAAGGTGAACAGGAAACATTAGTATTCCGCAGCGAGAAACTTCACTGTCTGCACACACCCGGTCACACACCTGGTTCGATTGCTCTTTATCTGGACAGAGCGGGGAAAAGAATTCTCTTCGGACAGGACATCCACGGACCGTTTCACAAGGATTTTAACTCCGATATCGAAATTTGGAAAAAATCCATGCGGAAATTGCTGGATCTCAACGCGGATATTCTCTGCGAGGGACATTTTGGAATATTTGATTCCAAAGAACGCACCCGTTCCTACATTGAAGGGTATCTGGAAGAATACGATTAATACCAAGTCGCATCCTTCGGCTAACTTTGTTGGCAGCGTCGTCGGCTTCCTCAACGTATTGTCATATACGCCTGAGGAGCCTCCTCCTTGCCGCCGCGTTATCCTTTGAATGTAACGTGGTATAAATATTTCATGTCATTATATAAAAATTGACAAATAGATTCATTTATAGTACGATCAATAGCACTAAAATAAAGGTTATTGAAAATGGCACAGACAATTACAGCCAATGAACTAAAAACAAAGGGCGTAACCATCCTCAACGATGAAACCGCCGATGGAACGGAAGTCATCATCACCGTTCGCGGGAAAAATAAATTTGTCGTTCTGCCTATTGAAAAATATAATTATCTCCGGGAATGTGAGCTGGAAGCGGCGTTGTTGGAATCGAAGAGAGACTTTAAAGCGGGAAAATTCGTCAAAGAGTCAGTGGAAAAACACATCAAGAGAATAACTCGTGGCTGAAATCTTATATACCGACAGTTATCTAAAACGAGCGAAGAAATTCATCAAAAAACATCCCGATTTAATATCTCAATACGAGAAGACGTTAAAACTGCTGGAAATTAATCCCTACCATCCTTCGTTAAGATTACATCGCTTGCGTGGAAAACTATCTGAGTTGTATTCCGTTTCCATCAATATTTCTTACCGCATCACAATATTTTTTATCATTCAGGATGATAAAATCATTCCCATTGATATTGGCAGTCATGATGAAATTTATTAATCTTGTTTTGGTATTACGGATTTTTTTCAAAAAGCTAGTGTAGTGTTTCCAACAGATCTTTAGTTATTTTTATTTTGTTCATAATGGATTCCACCGAAGCAGTCCAGACAAATATCTTTGGGTTTTGGTTGTGCGATTCGATATATTGTTTAATGGTGGAAATAAGCTCTTTGACATTTTTGAAAGATCCTCTTCGGATTCTTTTCCTCGAAATCTCAGCAAACCATCGTTCGACCATATTTAACCAGGAACTGGATGTTGGAATAAAATGCATATGGAAACGAGGGTGACGTTTCAGCCATTTCTGAACTTTCGGATGTTTATGCGTTCCATAGTTGTCGACAATGAGATGAAGGCTTAAATCGAGCGGAGTTTTTGTGTCAATAAGCTGCAAAAACCTAATGAATTCCTGATGTCTGTGACGAGGCAGGCAATCTCCGATGACTTTGCCATCCAGCATGTTCAATGCGGCAAATAATGTTGTTGTTCCATGGCGTTGGTAATCGTGGGTTTGCCTTCCGGGACGGAGAGGCAATAAGGGTTGCGTTCGCTCCAATGCTTGTATTTGGCTCTTTTCATCGACACAAAAAACGATGGATTTATCGGGTGGATTTAAATAAAGGCCAACAACTGTGAATCGGCATGCAATAATGACCCACCAGTAGGCACAATCGGCATTCAAAATTGACCCAGTCTTGGAAGCCTTCTATTTTGTCATAAATACGGAAGAAGGAGGCAGAAAGGGATGCTCACGGTGGAAACTATTCGGAAGATACGGTTTCGGTACATAGAGATGGCAAATCGATTCGTCAGACGTCGAAAGATCTTCATTTATCAAGGAACACAGTCAGAAGAGCCATCAGGAGTGGAGAGACTCTTTTTCAGTACGAGCGCCGGAAACAGCCCATTCCAAAGCTGGGGCCGTTTATAGAAATGCTCGACGGTAGACTGGATGAGGATGAGAAACTGCCGAGAAGACTAAGGAGAACGGCACAGATTCTTTTTGAGGAGATTCAACTGAACGGTTATGGGGGTGGCTATGACAGCGTCAGGCGGCATGTTCAGCGATGGCGCAATGAGCGGAAGATCTCAACGGGGGAGGTGTATATATACCGTTGAGCTTTGAACCGGGGGAAGCATTTCAGTTTGACTGGAGCCATGAATGGGTAGAGATAGGCGGGACAAGTTTAAAGGTAAAGGTTGCCCATTTGCGGTTATGTTACCGCCGCTATTTTCTTTGCATAGCCTACCCCAGAGAAACGCAGGAGATGGTTTTTGATGCCCATATAAAGGCTTTTGAGTTTTTCGGAGGTGTGTGCAGGAAAGGCATCTATGACAACCTCAAAACGGTTGTTAACAAGATCATCGGCGGAAAAGAGAGGAACTTCAACAGCCGTTTCGCGCAGATCAGCTCTCATTATCTTTTTGAACCTGTAAGCTGCACACCGGGTGCAGGCTGGGAAAAGGGTCAAGTTGAAAACCAGGTAGGCTTGGTCAGAAGGAGATTTTTCACTCCCCAGATCAAGGCCAGAGACTTCAGGGAGCTCAACGATACATTAAAAGCACAATGTATCAGCTGGGCAAAGAGCCATAAGCATCCGACTTTTTCCGATAAGACAGTTTGGGAGACGTACGAAGAAGAGAAGCCATGCATGATCAGTCTGCCTCCCCCTTTCGACGGGTACGGGGAACGTCCTGCCAGAGTTACATCCAGTTCATTGGTGACGTATGATCGTAACAGGTACAGCGTTGAGTGCAGCCAGGCAGGCAGAATCGTACAAATAAGGGTATATGCCGATCGAATAGCGATCGTCAGTGATGGCCGTGTCGTAGGAGAACACGAGAGGCACTTTGGAGAAAATAAGACGGTTTTTAATCCATGGCATTATGTTTCTGCCCTTGAACGGAAACCCGGCGCATTACGCAACGGAGCTCCCTTCAAAGACTGGGATCTTCCCACGGGCATGGGAAACGTCCTCAACGGGTTGCAGAACCGTTTTGTCGACTGAGACCGTCAATTTGCGGCGATTCTTAATGCGGTCCCTCTTTACGGTCTTGAGGCCGTTGACAAGGCATGCCAAGACGCCTTGAAGATGCGAGCTGTGAGTAAGGAGGTCGTTATCAATCTTCTCAACAGAAATCAGGAAAAAGACTTTGCCGCGGATGTAGGCATTCCTCCCCACCTGATCCTGAAACAGGAACCCATAGCAGATTGCCGACGATATGAATCTTTAATGAAGGGGGAATGCCATGTTGCGCAATGAGATCATGGCGCTTATGGGAAAACTGAAATTACAGGGCATGCAGTCTGTTTATGATGAAGCGCTTTCCAATGGACGGAAAAACCGGTCAACTCCTGAAAAGATCATCTTAGAAATGCTTAAGGCCGAGGCCACGGAAAGGCATATAAGAAGCATCCGCTATCGAATGGGGCAGGCCAGGTTTCCTGCGCCCAAGGATATCGACAGTTTTGATTTCAAAAGCGGTTCTGTTGATAAAAACCAGATTCGATCTTTGTATCAGGGGGATTTTATTGAACAGCATATCAATCTGATTTTTGTAGGCGGCACCGGTACCGGAAAAACACATCTGGCAACTGCCATAGCGGCGCAGGCCGTCAGGGACGGGAAAAAGTGCAAATTCTATAACCTGGTGGATTTGGCCAATGAGTTGGAACAGGAAAAAATGGCCGGGTTTGCAGGAAAAATATCTGCACGACTGCTTCGGTTTGATATGGTGCTGCTGGATGAACTGGGCTATCTGCCCTTCTCAAAAAACGGAAGCCAACTGCTCTTCCATCTCATATCCAAACTCTACGAACAAACCTCTATCGTCATGACAACAAACTTAACCTTTGGTGAATGGCCTCAAGTGTTTGGTGATGCTAAAATGACTACCGCCATGCTGGATCGCCTCACTCATCATTGTGAAATCATAGAAACCGGAAATGAAAGCTGGAGGATGAAACACAGGTCTTCATAAACATATATTTTTTACTCAGGGGTGGGTCAGTTTTGGACGCCGATGCTGGGTCTATTTTCAATGCCTATTGACAAATAAACCGATAAACTACCGATTATAATCAACTAAATCGTCCGTCCTGAAAAATGCGGCTTGTAAGCCGCGAAAATATTGAGTATGCTCTTTGAAAATTGAAAATAATTGCGGATTTGAGGTTGTTTTTTCTCGGGAAATGTGCAATAAGTATTTGAAATGAAAACACATATTCCAGAAAGGCAACTTCATATGTTTGAGACCTACTTTTCGGATCTTTTGAATCCGGAGCATGAACTTCTGCGCGCCGCTTCGCTGATTGACCGGGACGGCCTGCACGAGACACTGGATATTTACTATAGTCCATTGGGCCGTCAGGGGAAATCCATCCGGCTGATGGTCGGCATCCATCTTCTGAAACACCGATACAATTGTTCTGATGAGCAAGCCGTGGAAACGCTGCATGAGAATTCTTACTGGCAGCGCTTCTGTGGCTTCAACAGTTTTCAGCAAGGTCAGATTCTGGAAGCGACCACCCTGGTGAAGTTCCGGAACCGGATCGGGACAGCAGGGATGAAGCAGATTGAAGCCTTCTTTCTTAAGACCTGGTCGGAAATGGGATTGGTCAAGACCAAGCGGGTAGCCGTGGACACAACAGCGCAACCCAAGAACATCGCCTATCCGACGGATGCTGATCTTCTGCATCAGATTCGTGAGAAGATCACCGGGCAGGTAAAAAGGGTACGCAAGGAGGTTGCCCTTTTAAAACCCTTTCGCACATACAGCCGAAGCTCAAAGAAGCAACTTCTCAAAATCAAGAAGTTCTGCCGGAAAGCGCCGGAAGAAAGGAAAGAGGCGATCAAAGAACTCCAGGCGATGACGAGCCATGTCGTTTCTCAAGCCGGACGGATGGTCAACAGCCTTTACCGTCGGGGGTTCAGGGAAGCGGGCAAGAAACTGAATCGCCTGGTCTCCCTGGGAAAGAAAATCGTCCATCAAACCAAACAAGCGCTTTTCGGCGAATCTCCCAAGAACCGGATTTATTCCCTGCATGAATCGGATGTGGCTGTCATCAAAAAAGGCAAGCATCATCCGGATTGCGAGTTCGGCGCCATTGTTTCCCTCGCCAAGAATGACGATGGCTTGATTCTGTCCCACAAGGAATATCAGCATAATGTGGCTGATGTGAAGACCTTGGGACAAGTGATCGGAATCATCAAAAAGAACATGGGGAAATTACCGCAGGAGGTTACGGCGGATCGGGGTTTTGATCAATCTCTCCAAAAGCAGGAGAACTGCCGCAGGCGATGGGGAGTAAAGCAGCTGGCGATACCGAAGAAAGGCAAGACGCCGCATCCGAACAGTGACCAGCCCTGGTTCAAAAAAGCCTTGAAGCAAAGGGTCAAGATTGAGCCGGTCATCGGTCATCTCAAGAGCGACCATCGGATGAATCGTTGCCGGTACAAAGGGGCGAAAGG
>JAGVUJ010000336.1 GCA_019136325.1 Deltaproteobacteria bacterium | reverse complement strand
GTTTAGCTCCCGGAGCTGGTTCTTGGTGTCCTTGAGTTCTTTTTCCGCTGATAACATCAGGTCATCGGCCCAGCGGAAAAGCCTTTCGCATTCTTCTTTATAAAAGCTATTATTCCGCTCCATGACATCGTTTAATGTCGCATCTGAATGGATACAGGCATCTGTCATTAATTTTTCTTTTTCTGTTTCCGGCAGAGTTATCTCGTTTACTCTCGCCGTGCAATCAAATAACTTTTCGCATACTTCGGGATGGATTACCACGCCCTCATCATCAAATGCATTGAAAAGCAGATATTCATCATTTTCAAAACTTTTAATTGTGAGTTTTGTCAGTATCAGCCACCCGCTTTTCCCCTTGAGTTGTTCGATCACGGATATACGCAAGGGGTTTGCTGAAATATCAAATATTAATTCGGCCACCGGTGTTTTCATTTCCCGCGCAGTATCTAAAACATGCTCGCCCAACGGATGAGACATGCGATAAAGGTAATAACCTTCAATGTTTTTCTTGTCTTTCTGCTTGGAGATAAGCTGGTAACACCCTGTGGGGCATGCTGCGGTTTCTTTTTTAAGGTTGAATTGCAGTAAAGGATCATTAAACGCCGCCCGGCCATCGAGGATGTGGCGCGTTACGGACCAGAAACGCCTTTCCATTATATTGAGATGATCCCTGGTCATATCCAAATTAACTTTCAGACGTTCATGAACGTCACGGTCAAAGTGTTCAATCAGAATTTCACGCGTTTCTTTCAGGCGGTTCTGGATTTCTTCATCCATTTTTTTCTGCAATGCGGCAAAGGCGGCTTTTATTTCAGCCGGTTTTCGGCATTCCTGATAGATTTTCAAGACTTCCTTTTCAAAATCAACGCCGGACTCCAGGCTTCCCAAAACTTCATCCGATGCGCCGAAAACACCATCAAACAGTTTGAATTTGTATTCCAGCAACTCATAGACACGGCGGTCAACATCGTTTCGTTCATTCAGAAAATTAATAACCACAACGTCATGCTCCTGGCCGTAACGATGGCAGCGGCCAATGCGCTGTTCAATGCGCTGGGGGTTCCAGGGAAGGTCATAATTAATGACCAGCGAACAAAATTGCAGGTTGATGCCTTCCGCCGCCGATTCCGTGGCAATTAATATTTCGGCATGATCCCGGAAATGTTCGAGAATAGCGTTGCGGCGGTCTGCTGTCTGGACGCCGCTGATGCGTCCCGTCTTTTGATTGGCAGCAAACCATTGCTCATAAATCTTCTTTGATTCCGGATCGGTATTCGTACCGTTAAAGATGACTGTACTTCCGGCATAACTATTGGCGTCAAGATAATCCTTCAAATAACTTTGCGTCCGCCGGGATTCAGTAAAGACAATTACCTTGCGCCGGGCGTTCATCTTTGCTGCCTCGGTGAATCCTCGCTCAATGGCTTCCTTCAGACGGCTCGTTTTGGAATCAACTTTAATAGCCTTTGCCTGTTCAATGAAATTATTGATCCGTGATATTTCTATTTTTAATTTTTCCAGATCGATCTTTTCGCTCTTATCCTGCTCTGCATCTTTTTCGGCATTTGCTTCTATTTCTTCCAGTTCCTCATCATCAAGCGCTTCATCATCAAGTAATGCGTCAATGATGTTCTCCTGCACCGGTTGTTTATCCCGTAACTGCTCCAGCCGTTTTTTAATCGTTTCCAGTGTGGTGATCAGAGCATAAGAGGAAGACGACAGAATCTTACGTATGACGAGCGTTATTAATGATCGCTGGCTTGAGGGCAGTGCGTAGCTCTCAGGCGCCTGCAAAAAATCGGTTACGTCCCGGTAGAGAACATATTCTTTATCTGCTTGGGCAAACCTAATTGTAATGGCCTTGCGATTGGTGAATGGTATATAGGCCAGAACCTGCCTGCGTAATGTTCTTTTACAGAATCCCCGTAATCTGGTTTTCAATCCCTCGAGGTCTTCGTCATTGACATAGTTTTGACGATAACTTCGACTATCTCCAAATATGTAATCGTCAATAATGGAGCAAAGACCGAATAATTCCATCAGCGAATTTTGCAAGGGGGTTGCCGTCAAGAGCAGCTTTCTTGTGTCTTCCAACGCCCATTTGATGGATTGGCCGAGAACGTTGGATGGCCGATACGCATTGCGCAGCTTATGGGCTTCGTCAATGATCGCCAAATCCCATTTAATAAGTTTGGCCAGGTCTTTCTGATTATGCAAGAACTGATACGAACAGATAATGACGTTATCCTGCTCAAAGGGGTTGTTACGGCCGTTGGCAAGTTGCTCTTTAAAATAACGCTGATCCACAATTACAGAAGTAATGTTGAATTTATCCAGTAGCTCAAGGTTCCACTGTTTGCGCAATGACGCAGGACAGACAATGAGCAGGCGGCGTTTTCGCTCTGCCCAGTATTGACAAAGAATGATGGATGCTTCGATGGTTTTACCAAGACCTACTTCATCGGCCAGAATAACGCCCTTGGAAAGAGGTGATTTCAGGGCAAACAAAGCTGCATCAATTTGATGTGGATTCAGATCAACCGCTGCGTCAAAGAGCGAGCGGGATATTTTTTCAATGCCATCTGCTGTGGATTTTCGTAAAAGCGCATGGGCAAAGTATTTTGCATGATAGTTGGTTATCATCGGTCAGTCCGTGCAGACAAATTATTGACTGCGCTTTCTCTTTCCTTGAAATTTTTGAGATATCAATATGACATTGTTTGTAAGATACGACAATAAAAACAATGGTAAAATATAGAATATAAAAGCAATTGTCAAACCTCAATTTATTCTCAATTTATCTTTTAAAAACAAGTAATAAGCAGCAAAATAAGAATATTTCACTGCTTATTACCTTAGTTAATGTCAGCTGCTTACTTCACCATCCCCAAAATCGTTCCGCCCACCTTCTGGAGCTTATATCCGCTGTCAGCCGGCAGTTCCGGATACTGCGCCGCTTTCGTATAAACATTGATGACATGAAACATTGTTTGCCCATATTCCAGCGGCAGCGCCCATTCCACAGCCTCTTTCTCCGCCTTGTTCAACTGAAACTGATTATTAAAGCTGTTAATGGTCATCTCCGGATGTTCGACCCTGCTTTCGACGGACAATCTGAACTGATCCTTCTTCTTGGCCAGTTCGCCGGAAATGTCCGTCAAGACTCCCGGGAGTTCGCTCAGGATCTTGCCCGATATGTGACGGTAGGAAGCGCTCACCTGTGTCCTGGAAATCATCCCGTTGGTGCAGACCAATCTCAAAACAAACGCGGCTATGGACAATGAGGCCAGTCCCACTTCCGAATTGGAAACGGATATACCGGGTGTCATCCTTTCCCCGTTAATGGTAAAACTCTGGCGCCCATCCGGTATGTTGATCATCATAAACTCATCGTCAATCGAACTCTGCACCCTGGCGTCAAGCGGGTAATCCAGGGATCTCAACTTGTCCAGCACCTCGATATTGTCCGTGGGAATGTATCTCGGAGTAAATATCGCCCTTACATCGTTCCCGTTGAATCGGAAGAACAGCTCCTCATTCCTTTCATTCGCCAACCAGTGGTTGAGATTCATTCTCTGGATGTCCGGCGGACACTTCTTGAGGTAATGGAACGGGATTCCCAGCCTGTTGGATATCGACATCTGCGCGATCGGTTTCAATCTGTGTGGCTCGTCGCCGATGGAGATTGTTTCCAGGCTCTCGAAGCTTATCTCCTTCACCTCAATGAATTTATCGTGATAATTCCGGGACATCTCGTGGACCCTGTCAAAGACATTTCCCAGCGTGGTCATGTTGCTCATATTCTTATCGCTCCTTTCTGAATGATTGCCCTGATCCGTTTATCTCAACCCGCAGTAATGCCTCCGCAACAGCATCAGAATCCCCACGGACAGCATGGACAGCGTGTTGCCGAAGATGAACACCAGGTCCCGGATATAGATGGAGTAAACCGTCAGC
>JAGVUJ010000376.1 GCA_019136325.1 Deltaproteobacteria bacterium | reverse complement strand
TATTTAAAATTGTCATTTTTTTTGATTCTTAAACATGGACCGTTGAGCGAAGAACATTAAAATTAAGTTCATTTCAACCGTGCGCCATCCTTGGCCAACATTTCCCGGAGCTTGACGGTGTCAACGGCGTCAATCGATTGTCCCGACGAAAGAGCCAGCGCGCACGCTGTTCCCGCCGCCTGTCCTTCCGCAAGGCACGGGCCCATTACACGCGCCGAGGCCAGCGCGCCGTGATCCATCGAAATCGCTCTGCCGGTAACCAGCAGGTTGTTGATTTCCCGGCAAAGGAGCGACCGGTACGGAATGCCGTAATAACGCCCTTCGGGGAGAAAGACCATGCGCGGTTCCTGGCCGTCTTCCCAGATCTCCAGCGGCCAGCTGCTCAGGCAGACGGCATCGTCGAACAGGCGACCGTCAAGCACATCCGCCTCCGTGAGCACATACCGGCCCACAATGCGCCTGGTTTCGCGTATGCCTACCTGAACCGCCGTATCGGAAAGAAACGCGCCCGCAAATCCGGGAATCTCTTTATGGAGAAATTCCATGGCGATCTCCGCGTCCTTTCTTCCTTTCAATTCAGCATAGGTGATGTCGGCAATAACACTTCCGTCGAGAGCGCGGCCGTCTCTGGCCAGAGAAGAAAGTTTAACCATCGCTTCTCCGGGACGAAACGTCGGGATGACCAATCCTTTGCTGACCGTCAGCGGATATTTTCCCTTTCCAATGGCTTCGCGGATGCGGTCGTCAAGCGCCGGCATTCCCTTTTCCTGATAAAGCGCAAAATCCATTCCCTGAGCGAAAAACATCATTGTGGGATTCATGACAGCTCCTGCATGATCACCTGTGACGGTGTGCACGCCCGCGGCCGTCGCCACAATGGCATCGCCTGTCGCATCAATGAAGACGCGTCCTGTGACGGCCTTGAGGCCTTCGGGTCCGGCAATCAACAGCGCGCGGATGGCGCCGTCGGAAACAACGGCATCGGCGACGGTGCTGTGCAGCATCAGGTTGATGTTTTTTTCTTTTTCGATCCAGTCATCGCACAGACGTTTCATGTGCCAGGGGTTATACAGCAGCGCCGTGAAGCCTTCGCGGATGAGGGGGCCGAAGGCGCCTCCACGGGCAGATAGGGCCGTGGTGATTTCCGTAGCGATGCCTGCAATGATCGGTTCTATCCGGTCGGGATGATGAAGGTATAAGCCGCAAAGCGTGCCCACAGCTCCTGCCGTAGCGAGTCCGCCGAGAAAACCGTAGCGCTCGATGAGAATCACCTGCAGCCCGGCGCGTGCCGCCGTGATTGCCGCGGAAAATCCCGAAGGACCGCCGCCCGCGACCACAACGTCCGCGTGAGCCAGAACCGGCACATCCCTGCCGGGAACGGATATGACATTCTTCATAGCGTATCCTCCTGTGGCTAGGGAGGAGTTTAAAGTTTTTCTCTCTTTTTTTCCAGTATTAATGACACACGCGAAGCGCAAATAGAATGAAGCGCGAAGCGTTGCTGAAATTATCCCAGGAGCATAGCGACGTAGGAAATGTGCCTTAAAAATATTCCCGAAACGTAATTGATGTTACGTTAAAAAAAATAGTAAGGTGTCCCTGGATTTTTGCTGTGGTAAAAATATTCGTGGTTGACACACCGTTCTGTAATTTCTATACTTCTTCATCTTCAAATTTACAAAACAGTATTCATTAAAAGTTGGTGCAGCAGTTGCTGTTTGTCCGGCTGATCTTGAACGGACCTGGAATGATGGATCAATCACTCCGAATGCGATTGATATGGATGTGCCCGGTTCATTTCGTCTACGTGCGCATATGGGGAACCGGATCCGTTGATACAAAGCACGGAGCCACTGAAAGGAAAAGGTGTGTGAAATGAATTCAAAATCCGATTCCCGTTTTTTTAAAGAAGACTTGTGCGATCGATGCGGTGTCTGTTTTCAGCGTTGCCCGGTTCTGGAGCTTCCGGAAAACGAGGCGAAACAGGAAATAGCAAAACTGATTAACGGAGATGCGGATGCCTCTCTGGTGCTTCAGACCTGTGTCACCTGCAATATTTGTGATTTTGTCTGCCCGCAAAAGGCGAACCCTTACGGACTGGTTCTGGAGCGGCATAACGAAACAAGAAAAAAACAAGGCCTGCCTTTTATGGCCAAGTTTATCTTTCCCAACGAGCCAGAGAATATGTGGACCAACACCCGGGTATTAATGGGACAGGATGAACTCTCTTTACTACATGCCTGGGAAGAGAACCTGAAGACCCCCAGAAAAGAAGTCCTGCTCACCGGTTTTTATAACAATCTTCTGCCCTATATTGCCCAGACCTCACTCCTTGAAGAACTGAAACCGTCCATCGTGGGAAGTGACAGCATGTTCGGGATGGGGGAAGATGCTTATCGCATCGGGTTTCTGGAGGAGGCGAAACGGCTGGGTATGCTCGCAAAAGGGAAGTTCTCCCAGATGGGCATAGAAAAAATGTATTGCTTCATGGTGGTTGAAGCCTCGATGTTTACCGATGTTCTGCCTAAAAAATTCGGCATTGATTTTGACTTCGAGGTCAAACTTTTAGACGACTGGATATTGGACCGGCTGAAGACCGGGAAAATAAAAGTCGGTAATAAATTGAACATGGACGTTACCGTCCACGACAATTGCTGCGGGAGATATATGGACGCAAGACTGCCGGACACGACCCGTGAAATAATGGAACGCATCGGCTGTAACGTCATTGAAATGCCGCATACCCGGGAAAATGCGCTTTGCTGCGGCTGGGCCGGAACTGTTCCCACCTTGTTCGGCGAAACGTCCGGCAATCCCTTGCACACTTTACTCAACCTGATACAAAGCCTGTATCTCCGATTGCAGGAGGCGGAGGCAACTGGCGCTAAAGCCCTGGTTGTCCCTTGCCCAGGCTGCTGCACATTCCTTTCGCTGATCAAGGTTCTGACCAACAGCAATATGGATATATATCTTCCCCTGGAACTGGTGCAGATGGCCGCCGGAGAAACACCCGTGCATAAACACGATCAGCGCGCCTGGGATATCCTGGCCGTTACCACCAACCTCATTATGAAATGGTTTTTTGCGCCCAAACGATTCATGCCCCGGCCAATCGATATAGAAAAACCACTGCCTCAGGCCGGATGGCTTGACAGGACACGCATAAAATTATTCGGCATGTTGTATCACAGCATTCTGGTACAGAACGCCGTCGCCAGAAGACTGATCGCCGCCGCTGTAAAAGCTATTATAAAA
This sequence comes from Deltaproteobacteria bacterium, assembly GCA_019136325.1. Next base: position 931 of record JAGVUJ010000376.1, on the reverse strand, counting down.
AGATATAGAGCTTACCTCGAGAAAAAGAAACTCAATTTAATCAGCGGAAAAGTCGTTTAAAGGGTGGAAGGTCATAAGGGGAAAATAATCCGTATGGTGTCCCCGGATTTCGTCCCCGTGAAAAGTTAATTGAAGACTGAAAGTTTATTTGTCAAGCCATGACACCTATGATGCTAATTAATTAGCACTGTGTTTCCGAATTTAGAAAATTTTGTAGCTGTTTCTTGACAACACTATATATAGTGTTTAATTTAAAGGGATATAACAATAAATTGTGGTGATGTGGTGATAAGGAGGCTCTATGGCTAATCTCCAGAAATATTTCGAGAAATTTCATGAGAATATTCGAACTGATTACGACATGAGTTCTACTCTCCGTGAGAAGAGAGACATTATTCTAAAGAGAATTCGGGAATATCTAGCAAAAAACAATTTACCTAGTTTCACAGAAATGCTTCAGGGTAGCTTTGCAATAAAAACCGGCATAAAGCCAATTAAGGATTTAGAGTACGATATAGATGTTGCCCTTCGGCCGTGAAGGGTCACACAGAATCGGTCGAAGATAAGGGACCTTGCACGCGTGTAACATATGCCGACGGATATCATGTTGACCTAGTTTCTTATGCCGTATGGGATGATGCTTTTGGTATTACCCAGTATCGTTTCGCTCATAAGAAAAATGGTTGGCGTCCTGCGGAACCAGTTGAGCTTATAAACCACATCCGAAACGCAATGGAGCAATTTGAAGATACGAACGACTCTGCAACGAACACAAATCAGTACCGACGTGTCGTACGTTATCTACGACGGTGGATGGATGAAGCCATGCCTTACGAAACTGATTCAAAACCCACGGGCATAGCTTTTGTTTTTTTAGCCTTCAAATATCTTACTAAACGTCTTGACTGGGCTGGCAATCCAGACGACAGGC
>JAGVUJ010000291.1 GCA_019136325.1 Deltaproteobacteria bacterium | reverse complement strand
ATAAAATTTGCGATATTATTCAGACGGACTTCCTTCATATTTTATATCCCTTCACGCTTGTGTATCCGTACATCATGCGGGTGATGGGTTCACAAAAAATGCCGGTATCGATGTTCAAAACGCTCAACACCCGCAACAGTATCGTTATGCATCGTCCGATAAGGCATGATGAACGTTTAGACATCGACTGTTATAATGGCGCTCCGAGAATAATCTCCAAGGGTCTCGAAATCGATGTAACCTCTGTCGTTTACGCCGGCAGCGAAACGGTCTGGGAAAACATTACGACATATTTTTATCCGGGGAAATTCGGTCCTGAAAAGGGCGTGTACAACGCGCCAAAGCTTGAACCCATTGATCATGCGCCCATCATAAAGGAGTGGTACTTGCCGGCCAAAGACAGATTTAAATTCGCCCGTATATCGGGAGACAGCAATGGGATCCATTACGGATCATTCTATGCGCGCATGATGGGATTCAAAAGGGATTTCGCTCAGCCGATACGTGTTGCTGCCCAATGTGTTTCATCTCTTCCCCGCAACAATGGAGAAATTCACGGCTGGCTTGAAGACGTTGTTGCAAACTGTTTTGCGCCTGCTTCAACGGTCGGGATGGATTGTCCTGTGCGATTGGATTTTTATTTGAAAGGACCCGTATATTATCAAAGCACGCTAATTCTGAAAAATATCCGGACGGCATACGGCAATCGATTCGATTTGTATTGCAGAGGCAATGAGAAACCGGTTATTTGCGGAATGCTTTATAATAGGAGAGCAAAAGAGTTTGTTAAAGGAGTTTCGAATGCAGATAAAAGAACAGCAGTAATCAATCAATATAAACGGGCAGATTTCTATGAAAGACTCTGTTTATATCTATCCACTGCTGATTTGCGCGATGTTTTTGAAGAAATTGAATTAGAATCCTACTATCATTGAAGGGAGTTCTTTTGCTGTCGTTAATAATGCTTGACTGAAAGGAACGGACAAACCATAATTCAATTGTGGTTTGAGTTTTTAAAACCGCAACTGCAAGTTCCATTTCAGGAGGGCTTATGAACGACAGTCTCATCTTTCAGGAAACGCCCGACCTTGTCAATCCCTATATTTTCATCGGCTACCGCGGCTGGCTCAACGCCGGTGAGATGGCGACCGGAAGCATCGACTTTCTGCGCCTCAAGCTCCATGCCCGCAAGTTTGCATCCATTGATTCCCGTCCGTTTTATATCTGGCAGGTTCCGGGATTCGATTCGGCGCAGGTCATGCGGCCCAATGCGATTGTTGAAGGAGGCCTGATCAAGTCTCTTGAAGAGCCCGCCAATGAATTTTATTTCTGGAAGAGCAGCGCCGAACACGACCTGATTCTTTTTACGGGTTTTGAGCCGAATGTCGCCTGGCCGGAATATACCGCAGCCATTTTAAGCGTCGCCAAACGCTATCAGGCCTGCCGGATCTATGTTCTGGGCGGCGTTTTCGACCAGGTTCCGCATACCCGGGAAATCAACGTCTATGCTGTACTGAGCCGTCCGGAGATGAAGAGCGAATTTCAGTCGTTACCTCTCCTGAATTACAAGGGGCCGAGCAGCTTCTCGACGCTGTTTGTGCATCATGCCGGCAGGGAAGGAATTGAGGCGGCCAGCATCGTGGCCAGGGTTCCGCCGTATATTCATACGTTTAATGCAAAAATCGGCTACGATTTTTTGAAAAAGGTGTTTGCCCTTACATCCCTTAATATCGATTTAAGCGATCTGAGGAAATCCGGAGACGCCGTGAACAAGCTGATGGAAAATGACTTCAGGCAGAATATGGACGCATTGGCACAACTGAGGCAACTGGAACAAATGTATGATGCTTCTCTTTTGCAGGAATACGGCGATCACCCGGAAGTGAAGATCGATGAACTGATGCAGGAAATGCAGAGCATGAAAAAGGACGGCCAGAAACCGCACTGACGGTTGTTTGACAAATATCTATCCCGGAACGCACGGCTGTTTTGATTACGGGAGTCAATGCAGGCATTGCCCTTGCCGTAACCCCGGAGATTGTTCGTCTTTCCCATTTCGTGATTATTTTTTTGTCAGCCATTTTTCGGCTTCTTCAACAGTCGGAAAAGCGCGAAGGGGCAGGGAGCGGTTGACGCCAAGGTTTTCTATAAAGTTAATCGTTTTATTTTCGAGATGAATGTCGACATAGGCGATGGTCTTGAAAAACCCCAGAAAATCATGACTGACCGTTGATATGATATCATAAATATCCATCGTCCCGAGCAATTTGCCTTCGAGGCGCTCTTCGATAAGAATACGTTTGTAGTTGTTGGCGGTACAGTCTTTGTAAATATCCCTGAGATACTGCAAAGTATTTTCGGTCGTATTTTCACCCTCAATGATAAAGTGAGTATAGGTTGGTTTTTGTGTGACGGTGATTTTGTAAGTCATGAATAACCCCTTTATCTTCCACAATCGGGACAGGTGCCCAATATATAAACAACTTCGGTTTGAATGTCAATCGTTGTCGCTGTATTCACCATGAATGCGTTTTGACACAGGTGACGTTTTTCAATCCCGCTGCCACCTCTCCCATCCCCGCGTGTCTGAATTGGTACGCTTCAAACTTCGTTTACTCGATTTCAGCTTGGCTCATTATCAACGAGTGTCATTATCCCCATTCGCTACGCTACGGGCATAATTTCCAATCCCGAAGCATCTGGATTGGATAGTTCGGCTTACGCTTCAGACTTCGTTGCACTCGTCTTTAGCTTGCCTCACTACCACTTACGTTTCGAGTTTCGTTTTACTCACTCTCAACGAGTGTCATTATCCCCATTCGCTACGCTACGGGCATAATTCCACTTACGTTTCGAGTTTCGTTTTACTCACTCTCAACGAGTGTCATTATTTATTTTCAAAATCAGAAAAACGTTGTATACAAAAAACATATAAACAAAAAATTACCATAATATTTTAATGATATAGGAAAAACTTATTTTTAGTATCTTTCCCAAAGATGATCGCGAACAGACGGTGCGAATCAAGCGGTTTTTTATGGCATTCGCATCGTATGTCATATTTTGCGCATTAGTCATCCTCAGCTTTTTACTGGGACTTACCCCTGTGCCCTTGCATGTCCTGGTTGCTTCTCAGGCGGGAATTCTCTTCGGCAATATTTTTATCTATGTGATGATCAGGACCGGATTTAACAAACGGTTCAAAGATCCGAGTCTAACCCTTCTGCAGATTGTGATCGCCACTTTCTGGAGTATGGAGGTTTTGTATTACGCCGACGCGACCAGAGGCGCGGCAATCCTTCTCTACCTGGTCGTTTTTATTTTCGGACTTTTCAAGCTGACGGTCCGCGAATTTCTTTTTCTGTCTTTTTTTACGGTTGCGGGTTATTCCGCGGTCATATTACTGCTGGTTCATAATCATCCCGAATCCATCAACGTTAAACTGGAAATATTGAATATCGTGATTCTGGCCATTGTTCTGCCCTGGTTTTCACTTGTTGGCGGTTACATTGCGAGGCTCCGAACCAAACTTAGACGCTCGCTTTCCAATATCAAGGAAAGCGAACAGAAATACCAGGAACTGAGCATCATCGACGACCTGACTCAGCTTTATAATTCCAGGCATTTTTACTCCGAGCTTGCAAAAGAAATGGAACGGTCGAATCGCTACGGACAACCGTTGACGCTGGTGATGCTGGATCTCGACAAGTTCAAGGATTTCAACGATACATACGGCCATATTGAGGGGGACTATGTGCTTTCCCGAATCGGTCTGGTTATCAAACGATGCCTGCGGGATTCCGATTCCGCATATCGCTACGGCGGCGAGGAATTTACCATTATACTGCCGATGACCAAAGGCGAGGATGGAATGATAACGGCAAAAAGAGTGCAGGAGGAATTCAGAAAAGAGCCCTTTTATCCTTTGCCGGGCAAGGAGCTATTTATGACGATGAGCATCGGTCTT
>JAGVUJ010000319.1 GCA_019136325.1 Deltaproteobacteria bacterium | reverse complement strand
CAGTCTCAACTGACGGGCGATTTCCTCCCCCGCCTCGATGTTGGTTTTAAAAGCCGTCTCTTCTATATTTTTTTTATTGGAGCCGCGTCCGGAATTGACATCAATCGTTATCATCGCTTCCGTCGGATTGATAACAATGTGTCCGCCGGATTTCAGTTCCACGCGTTCCTGATAAATGACGCGAATCTGCTCTTCAAGATTGTAACTGTCGAAAAGAGGGGTCTTCTCCTTGTAATGCGTCAGCATTTTGATGTAACGGGGGGAAATCGCCCTCAAATAGGCGCGCATTTTGCGGAAAGTTTCCAAATCATCGACGAGAATTTCTTCAATTTCCGACGTCAGATAGTCGCGGATACTGCGCACGCCGAAATCCGTTTCCTGGTAGATCATGGATGTTTTGTTGATGCTTTTTGCCTTTTTATTGATTTCTTTCCACAGGCGCACCAGGTGCTGGTAGTCGCGGGCGATTTCCTGCTTCGTCCGGTTATAGCCCGCCGTCCGGACGATAAATCCCATCGTCTCCGGAATTTTAATCTGCTTCATGAGATTTTTTATTTTCTGGCGGTCTTCTTCATCTTCCACTTTGCGGGAAATGCCGCTGCCGGGCTTGTTGGGAAGCAGGACCAGATATCGGCCGGGCAGGGAAACATAGGAGGTGAGCAGGGCTCCCTTGTTGCCGATGGCTTCCCGGACGGCCTGAACAATAATTTCCTGTCCGACTTTTAAAACCGGCTTGCTGTTGGATTGACCGTTTTCCTGTTCAGTGAAGTATTCGGGATTGACGTCCTTAAGCGGAAGAAAACCGTCTTTGCTGCCGCCGTAATCAACGAAGGCCGCCTGCAGGCCGCGTTCAACTTTCAGAACCCTGCCTTTGTAAATATTTCCGGTGATGGGTTCTTTGGTAGGCATTTCGATGTTAAAATCAACCAGAATGCCCTTTTCGTTAACCGTAGCCATTCGTCTCTGTTCTTTGTGAACAGCGTTAACGAGCATAATATGTTTCATAGATGTCCTTTTCGGCGGCTGATATTTTTCCGCGCGCACCCGCGCTCCGGCAGACCTTTGATGCGTCTTTCGGTTAAAAATACCGCTCAGCCTTTTATATTTATCAGTAAACCTCCAATTACGAAAGCGAAGCCTGGTGTTGCCAGGCGACGCGTATCGGAATTGGTAAGGTGAACAATCCCGCGTAGCGGAGGGAATGAATCACAAAAAATACTAAAGAGTTCATTCCCGTGGCAGAAAAGCGCTTATGTCGCCTTTTCCTTTTCTTATAATATCTATATTGTCGTCAACCAGACTGATAACGCTTGACGGCTGCGGCAGAATAATGCCGCCGTCAATAATTAAATCAACCGTCTTGCCGAAATACTCCTTGATCACGGCCGGGTCGCCCAGCGTTTCGCCCTTTTCCGTTTTCACGCTGGTGCTGATAATGGGCGATCCGAGTTCCCGGACCAGCGCCAGACAAATCTGATTGTCGGGTACCCTTATACCCGTTGTTGACCGTTTAGGCAAAATAATTTTTGGCACCAGACGCGACGCCTCCAGAATGAAGGTATAGGCGCCCGGCAAAAGCCTTTTCATGGTTTTGTAGGCGTAATCCGTCACCTTGGCGTATTCGCTGATATGTTTCAGATCGGAACAGACAAAACTTAACGGTTGCTTTCTGTTTCGTCGTTTCAATTCGTAAATTTTCTCAATCCCTTTTTTGTTGGACAAATCGCAGCCCAGACCGTAAACCGTGTCGGTGGGATAAATGACGATTCCGCCGTCGCGCAGAATATCGGCGGCCTTCTTAATGAGACGCATTTGCGGATTCTGGCTGTTGATGGAAAAAAGCATTCTCGATCCGTCCCCTTTTTATCCTGCAGAAACTCATATACCAAAAACGGTTCTTGCGCAACGGGAGCTTCGCAAAGGGATGCAAATGTGTCATTGATGATCACCGCTTCTTTCATTGAATGCATAACGACGCGGTCAGCAACGATAGTCGTAGAAGGCGGCGTGTTATCGGATGTTAAGATTTTCCTCCTTGCTTAACTTATACTGAATACTGTCCACGAGCGCCTGCCAGCTGGCCTCGATAATGTTTTCGGAGACGCCGATGGTGCTCCAGACTTCTTCGCCGTCGGTTGAATCCAGCAGGACACGGACGCCCGCGGCGGTGCCTTCCGAACCTTCCAGCGTGCGCACCTTGAAATCCACCAGATGCATATTTTTGATTTGCGGATAAAATTTCGTTAACGCCTTGCGCAGAGCGTGGTCCAGGGCATTAACCGGGCCGTTTCCTTCCGCGGCCGTCAGTTCCTCTTCGCCGGCAACCGATATTTTAATTGTAGCCTGAGACAGACACGGATTTTTTTCCGTGCGCGATGTAATCACGCTGAAGGTTTCCAGATTGAAGGGTTCGGCAAATTCGCCGATGGCCTTTTTAATCAACAAAGAAAGCGAACCGTCGGCGGCGTCGAACTGGAACCCGCGGTCTTCCATGAGCTTGACTTCGTGCACGATCTTCTTGCTGACCGCATCATTTTTCGCCAGATCAATGCCCAGTTCTTTCGCTTTATATTCCACGTTGCTTTTCCCCGCCAGGTCGGAAACCAGCACGCGCCGGCGATTGCCGACCAGTTCCGGCTCAATGTGTTCATAGGCGACGGAATTTTTCACCACGGCGCTGACATGCACGCCGCCTTTGTGCGCAAACGCGCTGCGTCCGACAAACGGCCGGAAATTCAGCGGCGGAATGTTGGCCACGTCGCTGATATAATGGGACAGATTCGTCAGTTGTTTGATGGACTCCGGCGGCAGACACTTTTTCCCCATTTTCAACTGCAGATTGGCCGTCACAGAAATCAGATCGGCGTTGCCGCATCGTTCACCGTAACCGTTGACGGTTCCCTGAACCATGATGACGCCTTTCTGGACGGCGGCAAGGGAATTCGCCACCGCCAGTCCTCCGTCATTGTGTGCGTGAATAGCCAGTTTTTCCAGGGGGATGTGGGCGGAAATTCTCTTGACCATGGCGCAGATTTCATGGGGAAGGGATCCGCCGTTGGTATCGCACAGAACGATAAAATCAGCTCCGGCGGCCAGTGCTGTTTTTACCACCCGGGTGGCATAGCGGGAGTTGTGTTTATAACCGTCGAAAAAATGTTCGGCATCAAACAGCACTTCTTTACCCATGGATTTCAGATAGGCGATCGAATCGGCGATCATGGCCAGATTTTCGGTGAGGTCTGTTTTTAAAATATCGGTGACATGCAGATCCCATGATTTGCCGACGATGGCGGTTGCGGATGTCCCCGCCTTGATTAGCGCTTTCAAGTTCGGGCAGGATTCCGTTTTTGTTTTGGCGCGACGCGTGCTGCCGAAAGCGGTCAGACGAGAATTCTTAAATGTGACGTTTTTCGCCATTTCGAAAAAACGCATGTCCTTGGGATTCGACCCGGGCCAACCGCCTTCGATGTAGTGAAAATGAACATCATCCAGGCGCTGGGCGATGCGCAATTTCTCCTCCGCGGAAAAATTCGTCTGTTCTCCCTGCGTGCCGTCCCGCAATGTGGTGTCGTAAACCAATACTTTGTTTTTCATTTGCGTTTTTCTCCTTAAAAAAAATCCGCTGCCGGGATTGCCGGGCAGCGGATTTTGATTTCGTTTCTTGAGAGTTGATACTATGCCGCGCCCCGGCCTCCTATGCAGAAGCTAATTATAATGTTGATAATAATAATGGCGCGAATGTCTTTTTTCATCTTCCTGTTATTAGTGCCAAACTTTTCAGAATCATAGTGATTTGCAGGGATTTTGTCAATAGAAATGTTTTTTATTCAAACTTGATTTTCTCCAAGCCGGAGAAAACAACTTTATTTTCCTGCCAGTAAAAACCGATGACCGAAATGTTGATGCGATAGAGTTCTTCGGCGTACGTTTCTTTGATATCCAGCGGCAGAACGGCAACCGGCTGCGGATTGACGGCGGCCGCGGATGTCTGCAT
>JAGVUJ010000235.1 GCA_019136325.1 Deltaproteobacteria bacterium | reverse complement strand
CTGTGAGAAATTTGATAGTTCTGGCAATAGATGCATCCCAGATTGCACGACGAAAGAAAAATTGTTCCGGCTCCTCCGGTTCCGGAAAGGGGGGGCTCTTCCCCGTGATGAGCCAGTGCGCAATCCATGATGATATCGGCAGGCAGCCGGCAATAACCCGATTCTCCTTTTGTCCGGTCAATCCGGCAGGCGCGCGGACAAAGCGTGCAGGATTTATAAATATCCAGAAATTCCTGAATGATCATTTTAAAGACACACGGTTTAATTTTAATATTTTGGTTTTAAGTGAAGAGTGTCATTAAAGGTCTCCGTATCCCTTTTTTTGTTTAAAACGCAACACTTAAAACGTTTCAACGACATCCCTGATTTTTCCGCTCTCCACCAATTCCAGGAAATCTTCGCCCAGCGGAGCTGAAAGGTGCACTGCATTACGCCATTTTTTAATTCTTGTTTCCGGATCGTCAATAAACGTTACAAAATCGGTCCGGTCGGGAACCTTTCCACCCGGAAGACTTTCGACAAAACGTGACGATGGGAAAATCATTAATACATTGTTCAACGTGTGCGGCTCCGGTGCGCGACGCTTGATATTTTTATCCAGCCAGCCGGGGATGATTCTTTCCTGGTGATGAAAGAAAAGAACGATATCATTTTCTTTGACGGCAAACTGGTGTGAAAGGTGATAGTCGATGAGGCCTCCGTCTCGATATATTCCGCGGGGAGCATCGTAGATATCGCGAACGCCTTCAATGACCAGCGGGATGGCGCCCGAGGCCAGCACGGCGTATTTGAAGTTTGTTTCATTGAGGTGCACATACTGTCCCTGAAATTGGGATTTGAGACAAAATGCAGGCGGTTTGGACGCGTTGTAAAAAACGATCCTTTCCGCAAATTTATGGATATTGTTGCGACTGAAAAAATTAAGCATGAAGCATGCGGCCAGTCCTATTCTTTGCAGCCCGGTATTTTGAAACGCAACAAGACCGCGCGCACGCGAGGTAATGACGCTCAAACGATATCTTTTGTTATTCAGAGCAAAAGACAGCGCGTCGTCTTCCAGATATTCATTGATTATTTGAGTTATTTTGTCCAATGCCGTCGCGGGCGTGTCATTTCTGGTAAAACAGACATTGATGTAGGCATCCATCAACGTCCGGTAGGATTTGATGGCCTCCGGCTGTAGCCAGGCCGCAAAACGAAAAGCTCCCGCTGAGGAACCTACAAGTTGAACCGGCTTTGAACGGCCCAGGAAACATCCCCGGAGAAGAGTTAAATCGAATCCGCTGGCGACAAGCCAACGGGGGCCGACCGCCGGCCCGAAATAGGTGGAAACAGAATCAAAATTAAAACCGCCGTCTTTGATGATTTGATAAATTTTCTGTCCGGCTTTGATGCGTATTCTGCTCATATTTGTGAAACTCCAATTCTGAAAGCGAAGCGCAGCGGCATTGGTAAGTTGAACAATCCCGCAAAGCGGAGGGTACTATCATACCCGTGATTTATGTTTGGGCAAAGGCCTTGACACGTAAACTTTTGTCTTGTAGATTGACACCTGCAGCCTCTCCGGTTGAAACTGAAAATCATCAGTTTTTTAGATTGCGCTTTGTTTAAGCGGGGCAGTTTTTTATCAATAATAAAAGGGAAAATGCAAGTTTATTTTTAAGGGATGAAGTCGTGGATATAAAAAGTTCTGTACAGCAAATTGCCCGAGAGGCGCAATGGGCGGCAAGAAAACTCTCCCGCGTGACGGAAACGGAAAAAAACAATGCGCTGTTGCGTATGGCGGATGAGTTGGAAAAAAACAGCAGAATGCTTCTGGAAGAAAATTCCAAAGATGTTGCCCGGGCCAGAAAATCAGGCATGACCAAAGCCATGCTGGATCGTCTGACGCTTAAACAGTCAACCATCGAACAGATGGCCAAAGGATTAAAAGAAGTGGCTGCTCTTCCCGATCCTGTGGGCAAGATAACTTCTATGTGGCGCAGGCCCAACGGGCTTCTGGTCGGTCGCATGCGCATCCCTCTGGGCGTTATCGGGATTATTTACGAATCGCGACCCAATGTTACCGTTGATGCCGCGGCATTGTGTCTCAAATCGGGAAACGCCGCCATCCTGCGAGGCGGTTCCGAATCAATTAAATCCAATCTGGCGATTGCGTCCATTCTGCAGAAAGTATTGCGCGAAACATCCATCCCCGTCCATGCGATTCAGGTGATTCCGTTTGTAGACCGGGAAGCTGTTTCGGAAATGCTGCAGCTGGAGGAGTATATTGATTTAATTATTCCCCGCGGCGGAGAAGAATTGATTCGCGCCGTAGTTGCTCAATCCAGGATTCCGGTCATTAAGCACTACAAGGGGGTCTGCCACGTTTTTGTGGATGCGAGCGCCGACATGGATATGGCCGTCAATATTTGTCTCAATGCGAAGACGCAGCGTCCGGGTGTTTGCAATGCTCTGGAAACGCTGCTGGTGCATCAGGATATCGCCGGGACATTTCTGCCGCTGGTGGCAAATAAGCTGAAGAAAGCCGGTGTTGTCATCCGGGGCTGTGAAAAAACAAAATCAATCTTGAAAAAGATTGAAAAGGCCGATGAACAGGACTGGTACGCCGAATATCTTGATTTGATTCTGGCGGTCAAGGTTGTGGCGAATATGGATGAAGCTATCGCCCATATTGAGAAATACGGCTCCTTGCATACGGAATCCATTGTCACGGATGATTACGCCAATTCCCAGCGTTTCCTGAATGAAGTTAATTCTTCAACCGTGCTGGTGAATGCTTCCACGCGTTTCAGCGACGGTTTTGAACTGGGTTTGGGGGCTGAAATCGGCATCTCCACGACCAAGCTGCATGCTTTCGGACCCATGGGGCTGGAAGAGTTGACGACGGCAAAATTCATCATTTACGGTAACGGACAGGTGAGAACATGAGATGGGGGCTTTTGGGAGGAACGTTTGATCCGATTCATTTCGGACACTTGCGCGGCGCGGAAGAAATGCAGGAAATTTTCAATCTGAACCGTATTATTTTTGTGCCGTCGTCAAGACCGCCGCATAAACTGGAAGCGGATATAACGTTGTTTAATCATCGCGAACAAATGATTCGCCTGGCTATTGAGGACAATGTTAATTTCTCTTTTTCGGAAGTGGAGAATTTACGCGCCGGAAAATCTTACTCCGTGGAAACCGTCGAATACATTCTTAACAAATATATGGAAGATCTGGAATTGTATTTTATTGTCGGACAGGATGCTTTTCAGGCGGTAACGACCTGGAAAGACTGGCAGAGGCTCCTGGTGTTGTGTAATTTCGCGGTGATGACCCGTCCCGGTTATGACGATATGCGTCTTGATGAAATCCTGCCGAAAGAATTTGCCGCCCAGTTTACGTATGACAAAAAGATGGACGGGTTCATCGGCCCGACGGGACATGCCATATATTTCCGCCATACGAGTTTTCTGGATATTTCATCATCGCGCATGAGGGACATGGTAAAGAACGGTCAATCCATCAGATATCTAACCCCGAGCAAAGTCCGGCAGTACATCGCCAAGAATGCTTTGTATAAAACACCCTGAAAAGCATTTATGGAATATCAAACGAAATGTAAAATTTATAAGGAGAAGGATATGAATTACAAATATATTGAACTGGAGATAAAAGATTATATCGCGACGGTAACCCTGGCCAGAGAAAAAAGCCTTAATGCTTTAAGCCTCGTGTTTGCCACGGAGATCGCCAATGTATTCGAAGAATTAGCGGCTAAGGATGAAGTACGCGCTGTGATTCTAAAGAGCAAAGCCAGAATTTTTTGCGCCGGTCTGGACTTGAAGGACGCCGCGGGAGGATTTACCGGTACGGCCAGAGGTCCGTTTGATATGATTAAGAAATCGCAACCGTTGTTTGATTGCTGCAATGCCATTGAAGAATGTCCCAAACCGGTGATCGCGGCCGTGCATGGTAAATGCATCGGAGGAGGGCTTCACATTATCTCTGCCTGTGATATACGCATCTGCACGGAAGATGCGACATTCTGTCTCCGGGAGCCGAAAATCGGATTATGCGCCGATATGGGCGCTCTGCAGAGACTTCCCCTGATTGTCGGACAGGGTTACGCCAGGGAAATAGCTTTTACCGTTGCTGATTATGATGCGCGACAGGCTGAGAAAATGGGTTTGGTCAATCATGTCTATGCCGATCGGATCGCCCTGGATGAAGCCGCCCGGCAGTTGGCTTTGCAGATCACAGAGAATGCTCCGTTGGCTATTGAATGTACGAAAGAGGTTTTGAATTTTAGCCGTTATACAAGCGTCAGCGAAGGCATGGCTCTGGCCATCCAAAAAAATATGTTCCTGTTGACAACGGATGATATTAAAGAAGCCTTTGTTGCTTTTATGGAGAAGAGAAAACCGGATTTTCAAGGGAAGTGATAAAATCTGACGCTACTTTCTGTAAAAAAAAGAGGGATGGTAAAATCCCTCTTTTTTTTACAATCTGAAAAATTTCTTAATCTTTGTACATGCTTTCGATATCGTCCTTGAATTTCTCAAAAACGATTCTGCGTTTCAATTTCAGCGTAGGAGTCAATTCGCCTGTCTCGACGCTGAAAGGCTTGTCCAGCACCTTATAGTACTTGATTTGTTCATAACGGGGCAGTGTTTCGTTAACCTCGTCGATCTGTTTTTTAATCAATTCCTTGATCTTGTCGTTTTCGATCATTTCCTTATCCGAACATTGTGGAATACCGTTATGTTTGGCAAAACGGTGCAGTTCCTGGAAATCCGGAACGATCAGCGCGGACAAATATTTTCTGGCGTCTCCAATGAGGCAGCACTGATCCAGAAAAGGCTTGGCCGTCACGGCCAGTTCGATGGGATGAGGGGCCACATTTTTGCCGCCGGAAGTGACGAAAAGTTCCTTCTTGCGGTCAGTGATGGTCAGGAATCCGTCCTTGTCGAATTCGCCGATGTCTCCGGTCTTGAACCATCCGTCATCGGTGAAAGCTTCCTTGGTCGCATCCGGCAGATTCCAGTAGCCTCTGAATACCTGGGGGCCCTTGACCAGAATTTCGCCGTCTTCGGCTATTTTTTCTTCCGTCCACAGGGCCGGCCTTCCGACGGTTCCCGGTTTGATCTGCAGTTTATGAGCGATCGTGTTGTATGCCAGGGAAAGCTGCAGCGCCCGTATGGGATTGGTATAGGGTGACAAGCCCTGTGCCTGTTTGGTGACCATCAGATCAACCGTCAGGTCGATCATCTTGTTTTGGAACCAGTTAGCCTTGCTGACATCGAAACTGCCGGAAAATTCAGGTTCGTTGAAATTGATGACCGGCGATGTTTCCGTCAATCCGTAACCTTCGGCCAACTGAATACCCAGCGACCGGATGAACACATTAACCTCTTTGGAAAGCTTTCCGCCGCCCGATATGCCCAGCACAACATGATCAAGACCGGCCGTCTTTTTGATGGTGTTGAAAACAAGGATATTGGCGACGGCGAATTGCAGCAGATCGAGAAAACCCATTCGGGTCGCGGTGGCCATCGCGTTGCAGTATTTCTCGCCGAGTTTATTGGCCCAGTTGAAAATGGACTGAGTGGTTTTACTCTGACGGGAAACGATGGATCTCGTTGTGTCGTATATTTTTTCCCATAATCTGGGAATGCTGATGATAACATTCGGCCTGATTTCCAGCATATTCTTCGGTATTTTTTCGAAACTTTCGGCAAAGACAAGAATGCCGCCCTGCTGAAGAGCTCCTACGTGATAGTCACTTGTCCGGCCGAAAACGTGGCACATCGGCAGATGGACAAGAAACGTCAAATGAAGTCCCAACTCCCGCTGACGTTTCAAAAGCGTGGAATTGGAGGCCTGATGCAGATTCGCAATCCAGTTCTTTTGCGTAAGAATGGCGCCTTTTTGCTTGCCGGTCGTTCCCGACGTGTAAATGATCGAAGCGTCATCTTCGGGTTTTACGCTGTTGATATTCTTTTCGATTTCTTCGTCGCTGACTTTTCCCTTACCAAGAGCAATGACTTCATCGAAGGTATAAACACCCTCCGGTTTTGCTCCTTCCCAAGTGCACATTACGATGATTTTTTCAATGGGAACGCCCTGTGCTTTTGCCTTAAGGGCCATTTCTCCGCGCACCTGGTTGGAAGCGATGACAATCTTGGAACCGCTATCCGAGGTCATATACCCTAATTCGTCAACGGTTAAGGTAGGATACAAAGGAACGCCTACGGCGCAACACGCCTGAATGGCCTGATCGGCAATGATCCATCTCGGTCTGCTTTCCGAAAAAATGACGATTCGGTCGCCTTTCTTTAAACCTAAAACGATCAGGCCTTTCGCCAGCCCGATCGCTTCATCGCGTGTTTCTTTCCATGTTCGCGAATGCCACTGATTGCTTGGATTTCCCTCCTTGTCGAACTTTGCCCGGAGAAGCTCAACCTGATCTCCATAACGCAATGCCTGATTGTGAAATATACCGCATAAAGTGTCTGTCCTATAAGCCATAACTATATTCTCCCCCCTTGAATATTTTTTTAGTAACTATCGCGAGCAAATAGTTTTTTTCTTTATTGGGTTTTTGATTCGTGGTGCGTTTTCATACGCCTTTTCTCATGCAAAAATCAAGTTTAAAGTTTCTCATAATCGTCAGGCCCCGGTTCAGCATTTTTCTTTTTGTAAAGAAAACGTTCCAGAAATCGATTATAAACCGTCCAGCCCGAATCGTTATCTGAAGCATTGTTCATGAAAGTTTGAAAAGCGTTAAACTTGGCATCAAGGTCGTCGATATGATGGACGACCAGAGCTTCCAGTGTTTTCGGACGCTTGGGGGACCCGAATTCGAATTCTCCGTGATGACTCAAAATAATATGTCGCAATTCCAAAGCCAGCTGTTGCGGGAAATTATTGATGCCGGCGATTTTTTTATTGATCATTTCCACTCCCATGACGATGTGTCCGATCAGTCTTCCCTCATCACTGTAATCAATCAGACTATTGTATGAAAATTCGTAAATTTTACCGATATCATGAAGAATTCCTCCGGTAATCAGCATGTCTTTATCCAGGGCGGGATAATGGGCGGAGACCTTTTCCAGAAGACGCACCACCGAAAGCGTGTGTTCCAGAAGGCCGCCGAGATAGATATGATGGAATCCTTTGGCGGCAGGGGCTCTCTGAAACAGAGACGCTGTTTCTCCATCCTGAAAGAAAGCGTTCAACAGCTCTTTTAAAAATTGATCATTCACGTTTTCAACGTAGCCGAGCAGCGCCGAGAACATCTCCCCGACATCGGCCTTGACGGCGGGCAGATAGTCGGCGGGATCAATATCCTCCCGGGGAATATTTCTGATCGTGCTGATGGAAATTTGAACAGAATTTTTGTAACTGGCAGCCCTTCCTTCAATGAAAATGATGTCCCCTTTTTTAAATATTTTATCCAGTTCTACGGCGTTTTCCCAAACCTTGCTTTCGATTTCGCCAGTTCTGTCTTTTAACTTTACGGTCAGGTACGGAGAGCCTTTTTGCGAAAAAGCCATGTTTTTTTCGATGACCAGAAAGGAATCAGCGACCTTGTCTCCCTGCCTGATATTTTTCAGATAAATTTCTTTCATCGTCAAATCATCACCCGCCTTTCCTGAGAGTAAATATTCATTTTACCTTTGCGAACATAACCGATTAGCGCCATATTGCCCTTGCGCGCCAGTGTGACGGCGTTGGCCGTGGGCGCCGAATGCGAAATAATTACCGGGATACCCATATTCCATACTTTATAAATGATTTCTGAAGAGATTCTTCCCGTGGTTAAAATGATCGCTTTGTGGGGATCGATTTTTTTCAAAACGGCATATCCCGCCAGCATATCAATCGTGTTGTGACGCCCGATGTCTTCACGCAGAATTGTCATTTGTCCTTTCAGGGCCAGCGCGGAACAATGTGTGCCTCCTGTTTGGTTGTGAATCATCGAACCGTTCAGCAGATCATCCATCAGTTTCAGGACAATCTCTGTCGTGATCTTAAACCCGGCTGGAAAATTCAAAGGCGCCAGTGAATTGAAATGGGTTCTGCCACGCGCGCCACTGGAGGCGATATTCTTTACGGATGTCTCGGGTAAGTTTCCATTTTTTTTCAGAATGACGTTGACTTTGTTTTTATGGACTTCTATTTTTTTAATCTCTTCTTTGTGGACGATGATTTTTTCAGATCTTAAGAACCCTGTGGCCAGTTCCTCCAGATGAAGGCCTGCGCAGGCAATGTTGGCCAATGGTTTTCCATTGACCCGAACGTTCAGAATCACTTCCCGGATCACTTTTGCGGATGATTTTGAAACGGATGAAAGATCACCTGAAAATATTTTAATCGTTTTTATTATTTTTCCGGACTCTTTCATGTTTTTTCCCTTAAAACACGATGATCTCCCACTCTGACGGTCAGTTTATCCATATCGAAGTATTCCATTAATGGAATGATGTATTTGCGGGAAAGGCCGGTTAAATCTTTAAAACTTGCGGGGGTTGCCTTGCCTTCTTTTATCAGCATGGCTTTGTAGCTATTTCGCAGTTCGTTCAAACATTCGCCGGAAAAGCAAAGCTCCTCGTTTATCTTTATCAGTTCTCCTTCTTTGAGCATCAGATTGATGATGCTTCGCGCCTTGTTTTTCCGGTCGCCGAATTTATTGATGACGTCTGTAAGAAACGGTGGCGTCAGACCGGATTCCCGGTAAATTCCGGCAATTTCCCGGCGTAAAGAATCCAGATCACCGGCAAGTTCCACCTGATGTTTGGTCGAACGCACCGTCTCCTTATCGCTGACAACCACTCCTTTCTTGATCAGTGAGTTCAAAACCATATTGAAAAGTTTCGGCGCGACATCGTTTCCGACAGAAACCTTCAGTTCTTCCTTGGAGACACCTTCCTTCAGGGGATTTTTTTTGTGATAATCAGCAATATGGCCGACAATCATTTCTTCAAGTTGATTGAAAAAGCGCGCGGAAATGACTGTCGTATCTTCGCTGTCCAGCAAAAAAGCCGTCCTGCCGGAAAATAAAATGTCCAATGTGTCTTTAATCTTTCTTGCTTTCATTCCCAGTCTGAAGGCCATGTTCTGAAGGTTGATGCCCGTAAAACCGTTTCTTTCCAGCATAACGGAAATTTTTTCCGGCACAGTCCCGTTTTGTAATAAATTTAAGTCTTCGATAATTTTCCGGTTAAGTCTTTTGTGCTTTTTAGGAAGAGGATCGATGACCTGGCCGCCACCGATGGTTGTTACCGGTGAATAGCTGCGCAAAACGAAGTGATCCCCGGCAACCACAACATCTTTTTCGGAAAGAACAAGCTGAGCAAATCCTTTTTGTCCGGGCGCGAGTTCATCTTTTTCCAAGAGAATTATCCGGGAAATAATTTCACTGGTTCCTGTGTGCAGTCGAACCAGCGAACGGTTTTTCAGGTTTTTGGTATTGGACGGGAGATATTCAACAGACACATCCAGCCGCTGGGTGGGCCGGACGCTGCGCGGACGCACAAGAACATTTCCCCGTTCGACGAGAGTTTTTTCAATGCCCTGTAAATTGATTGCCGTGCGCTGGCCGGTCCACGCTTCTTCCACCGGCTGATTATGCACCTGAATGCCTCTGATCCGGGCGGAAATATTTTCAGGAAGGATTTGCACTTCTTCCCCTGTTTTAATGTGGTCGGAAACCAGTGTGCCGGTTACAATGGTGCCGAAACCCCTCATGGTGAAAACACGGTCCACGGGCAGCCGAAAGATGCCATCATCGGTTTTTTCGGCAATTTTGCCGATGGTCGTATCCAGCGCCTGAATCAGTTCAGATAAGCCCTCCTGTTTCACGGCGGAAACGGGTATGACCGGCGCGTTTTCCAGAAACGTTCCTTGGAAGAAATCATTGATTTCCGACTGAACGAGCACAAGCCAGTCTTGATCGACAAGATCCGTCTTGGTCAGGGCAATGATACCCTGAGATATGCCCAGTAAAGAACAGATGTGTAAATGTTCCCTGGTCTGAGGCATGATTCCCTCGTCTGCGGCGATAACCAGGAGAACCACGTCAATGCCTGCCGCGCCGGAGACCATGTGCTTAATGAATTTTTCATGTCCGGGAACATCCACAATGCCAAGTGTCTGGCCGGAAGGAAGGGTCAGAGAAGCGAATCCGAGTTCTATGGTAATGCCTCTTTGTTTTTCTTCTTTAAGACGGTCTGTATCAACACCCGTCAAGGCTTTAATCAAAGCCGTTTTCCCGTGGTCAACGTGACCGGCAGTGCCCAAAACAAAATGTTTCATTTTTTAATCCTGATTATCTGGAAGCGAAAAATAACAAACTCTTCATTTTTTAACAAGTTTATATTTCGTGAAAATGAAAATAAAAAACTCTCGGTGTTAGATAAATCCTGACAAATTAATCCTTGAAAATGCAGGATGGAATTGTTAGAAAACAAACAATAAAGAGGTATCACTTGCGTATACTTGGTCTTGATTACGGTGAAAAACGAATAGGAACAGCCATCTGCGATGAACTGGGTCTAACGGCTCAGGGATTGCCCACGATAATAAGAAAAAATAAAAAGCACGATTGGGAAATTTTAGAAAAGCTGGTCAGGCATTATAATGTTGAAAAAATCTTAATCGGTTATCCTCAGAGGTTGGACGGTTCGGAAGGTGTTCAGTGCGAAAAAGTAAATCGTTTTTCTGCATTGCTGGAAAAAACTTTCGGCTTACCCGTCATGAAATGGCCGGAAACGATGTCCACGAAAGAAGCTGAAGAAATTCTCATCAACTCGGGTGTTCGCTGGGAAAAAAGAAAAAAAATGGTTGATAAGCTGGCGGCCTGTCTTATTCTTCAACGTTATCTGGATTCTATTGCCAAATAATGATGAAAAAATCCGACAAACAAAATGTTTCGAAAATAGCAAAAAAAACGACTCTCGTACCCGGATCGTAAAAATGAAAAATTTCTGGAAGAGCAAATTCAGTGAAACGCTTATAGGGCTGAAAAAGTTATTTTCCGGCAGAAAATTAATCCGCCGCGTTGTTTTATACTGTGTCGCCTTAATTTTTGTATTTTTCATTCTGTTGTTGAATTATTCATTCAGTCCCATAGACATCAAAAATAAGACGGTCGTTATTGATATTCCAACCGGTTCCAGCTTTTTGGAAGTGACCGAATTACTGAAAAAAGAAGGATTAATTAAAAATCGTTTTTTCTTTTATAGCCTTGCAGCCGTTAAGAGAGCCAGTCGTCATATCCGTGCCGGTGAATATGAAATCAATACATTGATCAGTCCTGTGACCATGCTTAACAAACTCATGCATGGTGAGGTAAAAATCTACAAAGTTGTGATTCGTGAAGACTTGTCTCTGCGGGACATTGCCGTCATTCTGGACAAGGACAAACTCATCAATAAGGAAATATTCTTTGAACTGGCAAGAGACAAAGAATTCCTGCAATCTTTGAATGTTGAGGCGGAATCCATTGAGGGATATCTTTTCCCCGATACTTACTACTTTAACCGATCCATGAACACTCGTCGAATCATGAAAAAGATGGTTGACACATTCTGGGAAAAAGTCACTCCGTCAATGATTCAGCGGTCGAATCATATGGGATTAAATGTGCACAAATTAGTGACTCTGGCCTCCATTATCGGCAAGGAGTCCGGTGACAATGCTGAGAAACCTTTTGTTGCCGCTGTATTTTACAACAGGTTGAAAAAGGGAATGCGTCTGCAAAGCGACCCGACGGCCGTTTATGATATGGACGACTTCGACGGAAAAGTCTTGCGCAGTCATTTGAAGAGGCATTCGCCGTACAATACGTACCTGATAAAAGGATTGCCCCCCGGACCAATAGCCAATCCCGGTTTAGCGTCCCTCAAAGCAACACTGTTCCCCGCGCCGGTTGATTATCTTTATTTTGTCTCTCAAAATGACGGCACACACTTTTTTTCCAGTTCTCTGGCGGAACATAACCAGGCGGTCAGTCGTTATGTTTATCTAAAAAACCAACAAAAACAAGATATTAAAGAAGAACCTCTGGATGACGATAATTAAAATAAACATCCCATCTTTTATGTAAAAATTCCTTCTTGATGTAATTTTCCCCGATCAAAATAATTGCCAGCTCAATTTCACCAATTTCTCCTGTAATTTTAAGCTATTTTATTTAAAAAAAAGTTTAATTTTTTGCTTGACAAAGGCAAATGGCGTCTCTATAGTTTCCACGTGGAGTAAAGTGGCTTATCGTGGAGGAAAGTGATGTCTGCTTTCAGGGGACAATATCATCATGCAATCGATGAAAAGGGAAGAATAATCTTCCCGTCAAAGTTTCGTGAAATATTTGCCGAAGAATATGACAACCGGATGGTGATAACCAACTGGGATCAGTATTTGATGGTTTTTCCTTACGACGAATGGCTGATCATTGAAGAGAAAGTAGCCCATCAATCCAAGTTGCGCAAAGAAGTTAGATCATTCCAGCGTTTCTTCATGTCTGGTGCTGTTGATTGCAATATCGACGGGCAGGGGCGTGTGCTTATCCCCCCGACTTTGCGCGAGTATGCTCAACTGGAAAAAGATATTGTTCTGGTCGGTATGTTGAAGAACATTGAAATCTGGTCGAAAGATCGTTTCGAGACAGGACAGCAACAGGCCGCCGGTGAAATTGACAAATACGCTGACTTCATAGCTGATCTGGGAATTTAAACGATGATTACCGTGTTCTATCACGAGCCGGTAATGCTTAAAGAAGTTACGGATTCGCTTTTGGTCGGCAGGAATGGCGTTTACGTGGACTGCACCGTGGGAGGGGCGGGACATGCTTATGAGATACTGAAAAAGACGGACGCTTTCCTGATCGGGATTGATTGTGATGAAGAAGCTCTGCACTTTGCGGAAAAAAGACTGAAGGAATTCGGTTCGCGTAAAGTTTTAATAAAAGAAAATTTTGTTAATTTAAATAATATACTGAAAAATTTAAATATAAAAAAAGTTGACGGCGTTCTTCTGGATCTGGGCGTTTCATCCCGTCAGCTTGATGCGGTAAGCAGAGGTTTCAGTTTCAGTCAACAGGCGCCGCTTGATATGCGCATGGACCGCAGTTTGAAGTTGAGCGCTTACGATATTGTCAACCGCTATGCGCAGAATGAACTGGAAAAAATTATCAGATTGTATGGAGAGGAAAAAATGGCTGCGAGAATAGCCAGGGCAATATCACAAAAAAGACGGGAAGCTCCCATTGAAACGACAACGCAATTGGCGGCGATAGCTGCTTCCTGCATGCCCGCAAAATTGAAATGGCAGAAAATTCATCCCGCCACGAGAACGTTCCAGGCCATACGCATTGCGGTCAATCACGAATTGGATAACATCAAACCGGCCATAGAGGCCGCCGCCGATGTTTTAAATCCCGGAGGCCGGCTTTGCGTCATTTCTTTCCATTCACTGGAGGACCGGATTGTCAAAAGTGAGATTAGAAATCTGGAGGGAGGCTGTGTGTGTCCGCCGGATATCCCGGTTTGCATTTGTCGCCGGGAGGCAAAGCTGAAAAATTTAACCAGGAAAGCTGTGACACCCACGGCAGAAGAAATTGAAAACAATCCGCGGGCACGCAGCGCCAAATTAAGAGTGGCCGGGAGAATTTGATATGGCCCAATCAGCTCAATCCGCAGAAGCCAGAGTTGTGTCTCCTTTGGGAGAAACCGAGGGATCTTCTTTCGGAATAAAATATCCGACCTTTATTGTTTTTGCGATTGTGCTGATGTTTGTGTTTGTTGCCTATGTCGGGTCCCATATTCGCATGACGGAACTGGAATACAGTATTGCCGCCGAGATCAATACGCAGGAAAAAATACTGGAGGAACAAAAAAAGCTGAAACTGGAATATGCGATGCTCAAGTCACCTCAGCGCATCGAAAATATCGTCCGAAACAAGCTGCAAATGTCCTATCCTGATAATGAACAGGTCATTGTTTTAAGAAAATCGGGGAATTGACATGGCGGTGGAATCGAAAAAAAGACTGAAACTCAGAATCATCATGATCTTCATGCTTTTTTTCGTTTTATTTGTCGCCTTGATATCTCGCGCATTTCAACTGCAGGTTTTGTCGGGGCAGAAGTTGAAAAGATTAGCGACCAGGCAACATACGACCGTTCTGAATTTACAGCCGGAAAGAGGAATCATCTATGACCGTAACGGGGAAAAGCTGGCTATTTCCATCATGGCTGATTCCGTTTGCGCCGATCCCTCCAAAATAGCTGATCCTGCCAAAGCATCCAAAGAGGTAGCGGAAATCCTCAATGTGGATCACCAGGCTGTTTATAAAAAACTATCCGCTCCCAGGAGTTTCTGCTGGCTGGCGAGAAGAATTTCTCCGGAACAGACAGCCGCCGTCGTGCATGCGGACATCGATGGCGTTTTTCTGGTCAAGGAGCCTAAACGGTTTTATCCCAATGGAGAACTCGCTGCGCATTTGCTGGGGTTTGTCGGACTGGATGCTTCGGGTCTGGAAGGTCTGGAAAAAAAGTATAACGATGCTTTGATGGGCAGACCGGAAAAACTCGCCTGGGCGAGAGACGCCAAAGGTAAAAAGCTTTTTCTCCGGGTGGAAAAAACCGAGGCCAAAACACGTGACAATGTCAATCTTGTTTTGACGATTGACAACAGAATTCAATATCTCGTGGAAACCCAGTTGAAAGAAGCGGTTATCGACAAAGGGGCGAAAGGTGGCCTGGCCATCGTGATGGATCCCAAGACGGGTGAAATTCTGGCTCTGGCTAACCAGCTGGGATTTAATCCGAATAACATTGAAGGGCTTAAACCGGAACGGTGGCGAAACCGCGCGATAACCGATTATTATGATCCGGGTTCGACCTTTAAGCCTTTTTTAGTAGCTGCGGCGCTGGAAGAAAAAATTATCAGGGAGAATGACAGATTTTTCTGTGAAAATGGAAATTATAAAATAGCCGATCGCGTCATTCATGAAGCCCAGAGAAAACGTCACGGCATGTTGACGGTCCGGGAGATATTAAAATATTCAAGCAACATCGGTTCCGCAAAAATTGCCCAGAAGATGGGTAAAGAGAAATTTTACAATTATATTCAAAAATTCGGTTTTGGATCAAAGACGGGTATCGATTTGCCGGGGGAATCCGCCGGACTGGTCAGGCCGGTTCAAGACTGGGTCAAAGTTGATACGGCGATGATCGCTTTTGGCCAGGGGATTTCAGTTACAGCAATGCAATTGATTACCGCGGTTTCCGCCATTGCGAACGATGGTGTTTTGATGAAGCCCTACATGGTGCGCGGCATCGCTGATCAGGATAACCGACTGATCAAACTTTACACGCCGACGGTTGTACGCAGGGTGATCTCTCCGGATGTGGCCAGGCGCCTCACGAAAATGCTGACGGATGTCGTCAGCGCCGAGGATGGCACCGGCAAAAACGCGCAAATTGTCAATGTTTCCGTCGCCGGCAAAACAGGAACGTCTCAGAAATTCGATGCGGCCCGCGGTGTATATTCATCGGAAAAAGTCCGCACGTCGTTCATGGGTTTTTTCCCGGCCGAAAATCCGCAGGTGGCCATTCTGGTCATTCTTGACGAACCTCAAAGAGATAAATGGGGCGGTGTTGCATCCGCTCCGGTATTCAAAAAAATATCAGAGCAAATATTGAATTGTTTTAAAACAAATATCCGGGAAACGCCTGCTTTCGAAAAAGAGAAAACAGATAAAGTGCAGCTTGTCTCAGCCGAGCAAACACTGGCCCCTCAGATTGCCGGTGAACAGGATGAATCGTCCATGCCTGATTTCCTGGGGATGACGATCCGGGAAGCGATGAAGAAAGCAAAAGCCAGATCCATAGAACTCAAGGTGTCGGGCAACGGATGGGCCGTACGTCAATATCCGGAAGCGCAGACACCCCTGGGAGACGAGCGTGTGTGCCATGTTGTTTTTGATTTGAACAATTGAGGTTGGAATGAAACTGTCTCAACTCATTGAAGGATTGAATATCATAACTATTTCAGGAGAGACCTCCGGAGAAGTTTCCTCTTTGTGTTTTTCAGCGGATAAGTGCGGGGTGCAATCGCTTTTCGTCGCTATTCCAGGATTAAAAAATGACGGTCATGATTTCATTGATGAGGCCATATCCCGCGGTGCCCGATGTATTGTGTATGAGAAGGACAGAAAAATTTCATCGTCCGTTACGGCCATCAAGGTTCCCGACAGCCGCCGTGCTTTGGGAATATTGTCCAGGAATTATTTCGGCCATCCGTCTGCCGGACTGACGCTGATTGCCGTGATGGGAACAAACGGCAAGACAACGATCTCCTATCTCCTGGAGTCCATATTCAAAGAAGCCGGTCTGAAATGCGGTGTATTGGGAACCGTTAATTATCGCTACAATGATAAGATCTATGATGCTCCCAACACAACTCCGGAATCCTATGAAATGCAGAAAATCCTGCGTGCCATGGCTGATGACGGCGTTACGCATGTCGTGGCCGAGGTTTCGTCACACGCCGTTGATCTCAAAAGGGTTGATGACTGCGATTTTGATCTCGGCATTTTTACCAATCTTACCCGCGATCACCTTGATTATCATGTGACGATGGAAAATTATTATCAGGCCAAAAAAAGATTTTTCGCCGAAATTTTGCCCGGAAGCAGAAAAGTCCATTCGCAAAAAATGGTTATTAATGCCGATGATGAATATGGTCAACGGATTCTACAGGAGATTTCTCTCCCGGCGTTGACTTACGGAATAGAAAGAGACTGTGTCATAAGATCCTTCATTTATGATTTGTCGTTGAACGGGATAACCGCTGAAATCAAACTGGCCGGAGCGGGTTTTTCCATCACGTCACCCCTGATCGGCAAATTTAATCTTTACAATATTTTAGCCGCTGCTGGAGCGGCTTTTATTTTACACATTCCTTCTCCGGGGATCAAAAAAGGAATAGAAAACTTATCCCATGTTCCGGGCAGATTGGAATCGGTGACCTCGGCCGAGGACTTCAACGTCTTTGTTGACTATGCCCATACGGATGACGCTTTAAGGCGCGTTCTGCAGAATTTGTCCGAACTCAAGAAAAACAAAATAATAACCGTTTTCGGGTGTGGAGGAAACCGGGACAAAGGCAAACGACCTTTAATGGGAGAAGCGGCCACCCGTTTCAGCGATTTGACCATTATAACGTCCGATAATCCGCGTCAGGAAGATCCAATGGATATTATTTCTGAAATAGAGACGGGTATCGACGGAAGAGAAGTTAAGAAAAATGAACCGGATAACCTGAAATTAAACGAAGGCGGTCGTATTTATACGGTAATTCCTGAAAGGAAAAAGGCTATTGAGGCCGCTATCAATGCTGCTGGTAAAGCGGACATCGTTTTAATCGCCGGCAAAGGCCATGAAGACTACCAGATTCTGGGCGCGGAAAAGACGCCGTTTGATGATTGTATTGTTGCAAGACAGATTTTAAAATCCAGGAGCCAGTTGAAATAAATCGATGAAGCATGAATCGCCTGTCCTGTCATTGAGTGACGTATTGAAAGCGTCTTCCGGAAAACTGATTTCCGGACCGGCGGAGACTGTTTTTCACGGGGTCTCCACGGATTCCCGTTCGATAAAAAAGGGCAATCTTTTCATCGCGCTGAAAGGCGATAATTTCGACGGTCATGACTATGCCGATGCGGCTTTCAGACAGGGCGCCGCCGGAATCCTGGTGCAGGACGGGGATAAAATGAGTCGGCTTAAAACCGACAAGAAAAATGCGGTAATTTGGGTGGCTGATACATTGTTCGCGCTGGGAGAGATCGCTCATGGCTGGAGACAGAAATTTTCCATTCCGGTCATCGGCTTGACGGGATCGTCCGGGAAGACGACAACCAAGGAAATGATCGCTTCAATTCTGGGCCGGGGAAAAAACATATTAAAGACGGAAGGGAATCTGAACAATCTGATTGGACTGCCGCAGACAATATTTCGTCTCAACGAGGGACATGAATTGATGCTTCTTGAGATGGGGACGAATACCCGGGGAGAAATAAAACGACTCACGCAGATTGCCGATCCCGACATTGGCCTGATTACCAATATAGGACCGGCTCATCTGGAAGGTTTCGGTTCTATGGAGGCTGTCCGGGAAGAAAAAGGCGATCTGTTTCTGAATATGAAATCGTCAGGAATGGCCGTGGTCAATCTGGACGACGAAGCTGTCGTTTTCACCGCCGACAAGTGGCGGGGCGGCAAGGTAACGTTCAGCATGAGTCCCAACGCAGACATTACCGTGAATGATATAGAAAGAAATGGCGTCAAGGGCATCCGTTTTAATCTGGTCATCAGGGGGGTCGCGCAAAAAGTAGAAATGAAAATTACCGGACTTCATCATATGTACGATGCCATGGCCGCTGCGTCGGTGTCTGTTGCCGTCGGGATGGATTCTAAAGCCATCATGGACGGCCTGTCGGCTTTCCGTCCGTTCAGCGGGCGCATGGAAGTCAGCAGGCTCCGTAACGGAGCGTTCCTCCTGGATGATTCGTATAATGCGAATCCCGCTTCGGTTCGGGAAGCGTTGATGACCTTGAAAGATTTGAAGGCCGGTCACAGTGCCTATGTTTTTCTGGGAGACATGCTGGAACTGGGTGAGCAGGCTGATGAAATGCATCGCCGGATAGGCATGCTGATTGCCACCATCGGGGTGAATGCCCTGTTCCTCCGGGGAGATTTTTCCAGAATTACCGCCAGGGGGGCGATGGAGGGTGGAATGGTTCCTGAGAATATTTTCTATTTATCCGATGAAGAAACCGGATCTGATTATTTGAAGGATCATTTGAAAAAAGGAGATTGGATTCTGGTGAAAGGATCCCGTCGGATGAAGATGGAGAAAATCGCAGCGCAGATAGTTGAAGATTTCGGCCGGGATAAAATGAACGGAGATGGTAAAACAATGAACAAACCGGAGGTAACCTAAGTTGATTTACCATTTATTGTATCCGTTGCATACGACGATTTCGTTCTTTAACGTTTTTCGATATATCACGTTCCGGACGATTTTCGCTTCCATCACGGCCCTTTTGATTTGTTTGATTTTGGGGAAATGGATGATTCAGAAGCTGCAGGATATGCAGATTGGTCAGCAGGTCAGAGATGATGGACCGCAAAGTCATCTGGTGAAGAAAGGCACTCCCACCATGGGAGGCATGTTAATTATCCTGGCGGTCGTTGTATCCACGTTGCTCTGGACGAACCTGGCGGACGTGTATGTCTGGCTGATACTCATGGTGACGCTTGGCTTCGGCTTGATCGGTTTTGTCGACGATTACAGCAAACTGGCCGGCAAGAGTTCCCGGGGGATTTCCGGGAAGACAAGACTGGCGGCCGAGATTATTATTGCTCTGTTTGTCAGTGTGATTCTTTATTTGAAACCCGGCTTTAACGCACAGGTGACGATTCCTTTTTTCAAAACGGTATTGCCTAACCTCGGTTGGGGCTATGTTCTGCTTTCAACCTTTATTATTGTCGGCGCGGCCAATGCCGTAAATTTGACAGACGGTCTGGACGGTCTGGCCATCGGTCCGGTCGTGATCTGTTTTGCCACCTATATTCTTTTTGCCTATTTTGCCGGAAATATAAAGACCTCTTCTTATCTGCAGATTGTCCATGTTTCCGGAGCGGGGGAACTGGCGGTATTTGCCGGAGCGATTGTCGGCGCGGGGCTCGGATTTTTGTGGTTTAACGCTTATCCCGCGGAAGTATTCATGGGCGATGTCGGTTCTTTGTCTCTGGGTGGCGCGTTGGGCACGATAGCGGTCATTACCAAACAGGAAATCCTGCTGGCCATTGTCGGCGGGATATTTGTTGTGGAAACCTTCTCGGTCATTTTTCAG
>JAGVUJ010000347.1 GCA_019136325.1 Deltaproteobacteria bacterium | reverse complement strand
ACGGCATCATTTCACTGAAATTCATGATTGTTAAAACCTCACACAGAGTCTCACACAGAAAAAAAAGAGGAGCTAGACATATTGTCTAACCCCTCAATATTATTGGTGAGCCCTGTCGGAATCGAACCGACAACCTAATGATTAAGAGTCATTTGCTCTGCCAGTTGAGCTAAGGGCCCCTCAGATCCGTTGAAAAACGTCCATATGTGCGTTATCGTCGTCATGCATCATTGCGGCGATCAAGTACGCTCCACTCCCGAATGTCTCTGGTGTCTTGCCTCCGGCCGTTTTTGAACAGCTCTGTTTATTAAAAGAACACTGCGATACTTTCTTATTCTGGCACGCCCGGTAGGATTCGAACCTACGACCAACAGATTCGAAGTCTGCGACTCTATCCAGCTGAGCTACGGGCGCTCATTTTCCTTCCATAAAAATGGGGTGAGTGAAGGGACTTGAACCCTCAACCTCCGGGGCCACAACCCGGCACTCTGACCAATTGAGCTACACCCACCATTTTCGCATGGTGCGCCTGGAGGGATTCGAACTCTCGGCCCACGGATTAGAAGTCCGTTGCTCTATCCAACTGAGCTACAGGCGCATTTTAAACCTGTGCCTAAAAAAGACTTAGCCTAATAGCCTCTCTTCCTTGTTTTGTCAAGATTAAATACAGCCTTGCAGGCATTATTTTACCGGAAGAACTCAACGGTTACCGGACGTAACCGGCTATGCCGTCAAAACGGTATGTTTTTTTATTAATTTTTCCACCCTGCAAGTCCGTTGAATAAAAATAATGACCCGTTTTTGCATTATACCAGCGATAAAGCTCCCGGGTATTGGTCAGCTTCGAGGTGGCGATGTTGCCGATTGAGCCTTCAAAAATATAACCGCGCAAATCTTTTTTACCGCCGCTGTGATCATAATGGTAAAAATGACACTTTTTCTGAGGATGATACCACCGGTAAAAGCCTGCCGTTCCGGGTGTCTCCGGCTGAAATAAACGGAAAGCGATTCCTTCTTTCATGTACTTGTTCTGATATAATCTGTTTGTTTCCGACTGCGGACTGGATGTAAAAAGATAATCGCTTCCGTTGTAATACCGGTAAACATCAATAACGGTTGAGGCGGCTTCCGGCAGCACTTCCGCATAAACTTCAACAATCGCGTCTCCATTGTTGGTTTTGAAAACAAGGTAGTCTTCATAGAATCCCGGAAAAGCCTGCCCTGTATTTAACGAAACGGTCAGATAATTGGTTTGCCGGGTGGTTGCTCCGGAATCAGGGAAAATTTTTATGCTTTGAGCGGGGAAAAAAGATGTGGCGACTCCCAGTATTTTTATGCCTTCCACCGTCAGATTTTCAAGATTGTTCGTTATCAAAAGGACATGAGGACCATAAGCAAGTTGATCGGCAATCAGGATTTCCCCGTCACGGTCTTCCATGTCGCCGGATAGTTTAATATTTTGAACCGGCTGCTTGTCTAATGAAATCGTCAGGTTTTTATCTTTCCGGTATTCTGATAAATATAACATTATTCCGGTGCCTTCAAAATTGATTTTCATAAGATTATCGCCCCGTTCACCCAGGGGACAACCTTTTTTTTCAGACCATTTGCCGGCAAATTCAACAGTTTCTTTTAAATGAGCGGGCACGCTGTAGATGCCACTGCCCCGGACTTCGTCATTGACAAACGACATATACCTTCCCTGTCTGAAATCATCCGGCATATCTTCTCTGGCATGCACCGGCGATTCGACCGACCACGTCAACGTCTCCTTGCCGCTGTTGTTTAATATTATTTTTCGGGAAACGGTTTTATTGGGCAGGATTTTCCCCATATCCAACTTCAGAGGGGTCAGGTTAATCAGAGGAGCGTTTTGAGTGTAAGCAATGATAAAATTTATACATAACTTTTTCGGACCGCCCGCGGAATGGATCTCAATTTCTTCCTTATGCACACCCACTGAAAGCTTTTTTGTGTAAACGGCTTCTGTATCACCGGCAGTGATTCTCATTTCAACATTCGAAAACGACTGCTTTGTTTTATTTTCACCTTTTAATTCATCGCCGCTCCATAAACTGATTCCCACGTTTAAAGAATCGGTTTCCTTCTCCAGGGTTCCGGATATCTTTTTTTGAGTCAATTTATTCCAGCCTTCCGGACCCTGAATCGACCAATGGATCATGCCGGGTCCGGTATGCTTTAAATTGAATGTTCCTTCACCCGACTTTTCGAACGAAACAATACCCAAATGAATTTCCGCCGGAGTGACGGTCAGACCCGGTTTCGGTTTTTTCGTTTCTTTCGCCACCGACTTTTGCACGTTCTGCTTGACGACAACCGGAATTTTCTGCAATTTTGCTGCGTTTTGCGCAAAACCGGCAGGCAGGTCAATAAAAAATACGGTGATAAAAAAAATAAAGAAAATTTTTATCTTAAACATAACGACCTCTTGGAAACGTTGATGGTTTCCTAGCTCAAAGCTTAAAATTAAGCAACTGTTTTAAGAATTTTATATTTTTACTGTTCATCCATACAACGGATCATCATTTTGAAAAAACTTGACACATCCGGCAGACAAGATGTAGTTTGCTGTGAATTTTTCCAGGAACCAAATCATTTTTTCAATAACGTTCTTTGTTCGGGGCATTTATGAACGATGAAATTCTTAAGTACTGGATTGCGTTAAAATCAATCAAGGGCATCGGCTATGTCTCTTTTCCGGCGTTGGCGGACAGGTTCGGCTCTCCTGCCGCTGTTTTTAGCGCTTCTGTTTCAGACCTGCAACAAACAGAAGGAATTTCCAGCCGGATTGCATCAGCCATTGTTGATTTCAGAGACTGGGACAACATTAAAGTAGAACTTGAACTTATTCATAAATACAATGTTAAAATAGTTACTTACCGAGACGAATCCTACCCCAGGCAACTTTTAAATGTCTATGATCGGCCTCCTTATATATATGTGCGGGGAAACTTGAACAGCGAAGACATCAATATAGCCATTGTCGGTTCCCGTGCCGCCAGCACCTACGGCAAGTACACGACGGAAAGAATCAGCCGCGACCTGGCCCTCCAGGGCGTGACGGTGGTCAGCGGGATGGCCCGGGGCATCGATTCGTCCGCTCATCGCGGCGCCATAACCGCTCATGGCAGAACCGTTGCGATTCTGGGCAGCGGCTTGGATGTCATTTATCCTCCGGAAAATAAAAAATTATTTGCGGATATTATCGACAACGGCGCCGTGATTTCAGAATTCCCCATGGGAACGCCGCCGCGTTCAACAAACTTTCCGGCGCGTAACCGCATTATCAGCGGCATGTCCTACGGCGTCGTCATTGTGGAAGCGGGTGAAAAAAGCGGATCGTTGATTACAGCGAGGCTGGCGCTGGAACAGGGACGCGAAGTTTTCGCCGTACCGGGAAGCATTGATTCCGCCGGTTCGCGCGGCACGAACAAACTGATCAAACAGGGAGCCAAGCTCATTGAAAACACGGAAGACATTCTTGAAGAAATTCTGCCGCAGATAGAGCAGAAAAAACCGTTAAAAGGATTTTCCGCTAACGAGACGTTGAACGCTTCAAACCCTCGCGTGGAAAAATTAAATGCAGTCGAACAAAAATTATACGATCTGGTTTCCCCCAAACGCATGCACATCGATGATTTGATTTCTTTAACGGGTTTTTCGTCCGCCGATATTCTCAGCGCTTTGACCACCATGGAACTCAAAGGAATTGTCCGGCAACACCCGGGAAAATTTTTTTCTGCCGAAATAACAAACTAAGCAATAAAACTGTTATTTTCCGAATATTTAAACAATAAAATGAAAGGAAGATCATAAAAAAAAGCTTTACAAATTTTTTTCTTCCATCTATAGGGGCTTTCTATTTTTTTAAGAGAGAATGGGTTTATGGCAAATTCTTTGGTGATTGTGGAGTCTCCCACAAAAGTTAAAACGATAAAAAAATTTCTCGGAAACGATTTTAATGCCGTCGCTTCGATGGGTCATATTAAGGATTTGC
>JAGVUJ010000362.1 GCA_019136325.1 Deltaproteobacteria bacterium | reverse complement strand
AGGAACCGCTGCGGAGGCGCTGATCGCTTTTGCCCATGAATACGTAAGTTATTTTCTGGATAACAACGAATTGTTCCGAATCCTGATGACCTTTATGCTGCAGGCGGAAAACATGAACCTGACGGATGAGCAAAATACACAGCTCATTCACACGACCAATGAAAACATGCACGTGATTGCGGAAATTCTTCAAAGGGGTGTGGATTCAGGCGAATTCATCGCCGGTATGGACGTCCGGCGAATGCAGTATGCCGTCTGGGGGCTTCTCAACGGAGTGATTTCTCTTTATATTTATACCGGCGTGCCGGAAAGAAGAGGGGAGCGCATCTTTACCATCGTTCACGACAGCCTCAACGCGCTGCTCAAAGGCATAAAAGCTTAAGCTCCGTCGGTTTTGCCGGTTTTTCCTTCCGGCTGGAGTAATTTCTGAAAATCCTGATCGGCCATGTGCAGAAGCCGTTCCACGTCTTTTTCCAGTTTTTCAAAGCGCTCGATAATGGATCGCGCCTGCCCGGTTAACTGCATGGATTTGTCGTGCACGCCGACTTCCACCAGTTTCATGCCCATCCGTTCTTCCGAAGCTTTCAGTCGTCCCCATGCCGCCCGATAGGACATTTCCAGCTTCTTGGCCGCGGCGTTGAGGCTGCGCTGCTCATCGATGGCCTTGAGAATGTCGTCCCGCCCCTTGCCGAACACGACTTTTCCGTTTTTTTCAATCCAAACCTTGTATTTGATTTCCATGGGAAGAACTCCTCCTGCCTGCGGGACTCATTCACATACTTTGTATAGGGAAGTTGGGCGTGAAATGCAATCAAATCATTTTCCCGTCTTCTGATTTATGACATATGTTTGATAAAACATATTGACTTTTAATGACTTTTGGTCAATGTATGCCAAGTATGACATAGATCAAAAAAGACACACGTATCGGGAGGATTTTTATGCAAATTACGAGGAGAGGTTTTTTGACGTTGACCGGCGCCGTCGGAGGCGGGGTGGCCCTGTCCAGCCTGGGGCTGAACCTGAATCCGACCAAGGCGTATGCCGAAGAGCTTGGCAAAATGAATCGGATCAAAATAGCCAAGCAGGTTACGACGATCTGCTGTTACTGCTCTGTTGGCTGTGGTCTGGTCTGCAGCGTGGACAAGGCCACGGGAAAAATTTTCAACATCGAAGGCGACGCGGATCACCCCATTAATGAAGGTTCGCTTTGCGCCAAGGGCGCCGGGTTCTTTGACCTGACCGAGGCCAACAAGCATCGTCTTACGAAGGTTCTTTACCGCAAGCCTTACGGAACCGAGTGGGAGGAAAAAGACTGGGACTTTGCGCTTTCGCGCATGGCCCGTCTGATCAAGGACACGCGGGACAAGGGGTTTGTCAAGAAAAACGCCAAGGGTGAACTCGTCAACCGCTGTGAGAACATCGGCCATTACGGCAGCTCCAATGTCGATAACGAAGAGTGCTGGCTGATCAGCGTCAAATCCCGGGCATTGGGCCTGGTTTACATCGACCATCAGGCCAGAGTCTGACACAGTCCCTCTGTAGCGGCTCTGGGAGAGTCGTTCGGACGCGGTTCCATGACGAACCACTACTGTGATTTAAAGAATGCCGATGTCATTCTGATTATGGGCAGCAATGCCGCCGAGCATCATCCTATCGCTTTCAAGTGGATTTTGAGAGCCAAGGAAAAAGGCGCAACCATTATTCACGTTGATCCCCGCTATACGCGGACGTCCGCCCGCTGCGATTTTCATGTGCCCTTGCGCTCGGGCACGGACATCGCTTTCCTGGGCGGGATGATTCGCTATATCATCGAGAAAAACAAATATTTCAAAGACTATGTCGTGAATTACACCAACGCGTCATTTATTGTGAACAGCGGCTTTAATTTCAGGGACGGTTTGTTCTCCGGTTACGATGCGAAGAAGAGAAAATACGATAAGGCCACCTGGGTCTTCGACAAAGACGGCAACGGCATTCCGCAGAGGGATATGAGCCTTTCTCATCCCCGTTCGGTGTTCCAGTTACTCAAAAAGCATTACTCGCGCTATACGCTGGACAAGGTTTCGAGTATCACCGGTGTAACCAAGGAAAACCTGCTCAAGGTTTATGAGATTTACGCATCCACCGGCGCGCCGGACAAGGCGGGAACGGAATGCTACGCTCTGGGCTGGACGCACCACACGGTTGGCAGCCAGAATATCCGCTCCATGTCCATCATTCAGCTTCTGCTGGGCAATATGGGCATCGCGGGCGGCGGCATCAACGCGCTGCGCGGCGAACCCAACGTTCAGGGTTCAACCGACCATTGCATTTTGTACGGTAATCTGCCCGGTTATCTGAAGATGCTGCCTGCGTCGCTCACTACGCTGGATGAATATTTGCATAAATACACGCCGGTGTCCAAGGATCCGCAATCGGCCAACTACTATTCGAACTATCCCAATTTCTTTGTCAGCTTCCTCAAATCGTTGTGGGATGACAAAGCAACCCGAAACAATGATTTTGGCTATGATTGGATGCCCAAGATTGACGACGGAAAGGCCTATTCGACCATGCATATGTTCGATGCGATGTACGCCGGCAGGATCAAGGGTTTTTTTGCCATCGGCGCGGATCCGGCCGTGAGTACGCCGAATTCCATTAAAGTCCGCAAGGCGCTTGAAAATCTGGATTGGCTGGTGGGCGAAAATATTTTCAACAACGAAACCTACGAATTCTGGCGTGGCCCCGGCGTCGATCCCGCCAAGATCAAGACGGAATGCTTCCTCCTGCCCGCTTCCGCATCGATGGAGAAGGAAGGGTCTCAGAGCAACTCCGGCCGCTGGGTGCAGTGGAAATACAAGGCGGCCGCAGCCCCCGGCGACGCAATTCCCGTGGGTGAAATCGAAATCAAGATTCTGGCTGCCGTCAAAAAGCTCTATGAAAAGGAAGGCGGCCCCAACGCGGAAGCCATCGTCAATCTCAAATGGGATTATCTGGACAAAAAGGGACACATGGATGTTTTAAAGGTGGCGCAGCAGATTAATGGACGTTTCACTAAAGACACGGTGATTGAAGACAAAGCCAAGAAGACCAAGACCGAGTTTAAAAAAAATCAGCTGGTGCCGACCTTCGGTATGCTCAAAGACGACGGTTCCACGGCTTGCGGCAACTGGATTATGTCCGGCAGTTTCACCGCGGACAGCGTCAACAAGATGCAGTCCCGGGGCAAGGAAGATCCGACGGGACTGGGGCTATTCCCCAACTGGTCATTTGCCTGGCCGGTCAACCGCCGCATCCTCTACAACCGCGCGTCCTGCGATGTGAGCGGCAAGCCCTACAATCCCAAGCGCAAGCTGCTGGAATGGACGGGCGACAAATGGGTCGGCGACATACCGGACGGCCCGTGGCCGCCCATGGCGGACAGAGCGAAAGGAAAATATCCTTTTATTATGCAGAGAGATGGCCTGGGCGCTCTGTTCGGGCCCGGCATGGCCGAGGGTCCCTTCCCCGAGCATTACGAACCCCTGGAGGGCCCGCTGGCGAAGAATCCCATGTCCTCGCAGCGGATCAATCCGGCCGTTGAAATCTTCAAAAGCGATATGGACAAGGTCGCGAGCGCGAGTGAGAAGTTCCCCTATGTCTGTACGACCTACTCCTGCACGGAACACTGGTGCACCGGCGCTCTGACGCGCTGGCAGGCCTGGCTTCTGGAAGCCATGCCGGAGCTCTATGTCGAGATCGGCGACGAACTGGCCAAGGAAAAAGGCATCAAGAACGGCGAACGCATCAAGGTGACCTCGATTCGCGGCGAAGCGCCCTGTGTCGCCATGGTGACGAAACGCTTCAAGCCTTTCCAGGTGGAAGGCAAAACCGTTCATCAGGTGGGCATGCCCTTCAACTACGGCTGGCTCTTCCCCAAGGACGGCGGAGACAGCACGAATGTATTAACCCCAACCGTTGGCGACGCGAACACCTTCTGTCCCGAGTACAAGGCGTTCATGGTCAACGTAGAGAAGCTGTAGGAGGGAGGCGAAAATGAATAAACAAC
>JAGVUJ010000067.1 GCA_019136325.1 Deltaproteobacteria bacterium | reverse complement strand
TGTCTATCTCCTGGCTTGTAAATACATTATCTCCGGGCAGATCGGGCATGAGCATATACCGGACGATCCTTTTGTGGAAAGTGAAAGAAGGCAGGTTGTTTTCGGCAGCGCCGTCGGTATTCCTACATTTTTCGTTTATCGCAATACACGGAATACATTTTTAAAAAAAATTCTGGAAAAAACCCGGAGAATCCGTTTCAGTCGCCGCTATAACGGATATACCAGAATCTATAATATTGAATACAAACGAGCCTTGCTGGATGTTCTTCGTACGGATGCCGCCGATCTGATTGAAATGCTCAATCTGGCGGACAACCTTTCCGACCTGGCACGGCGTATCGAGGAGCCACATTTAATCATGCTGCGGAAAAATACTACCGGATAAAACTTCGTCAAAAGCATATTCGGGAGGCATTTGATCTTCTGAGCAGGGATATCTCCTGTCTGGATGATGCTACCGGTTTGATTGCCTGCGAAATAAAAAAGATAATGCGGATCATTTTGAAAGAATCGCCACTGGAATCCTTCCTGGATCATGCACGATCTGAAATCGTTCAGGGAAAAGCGTCGTCGGAAATTCTGGAAAAAGTATTTTATTTGATTCTGGCATATATCCACTGCAAAGATGATCACTATTCCAAAGTTCCTGACGTTCATCCAGAGGAAATAAGTTATGTATAAACATCAGTATATTGAACGTGACTCAAAGCAAATTTATGACGAAAAACTCTACGGGCATAGAGCCATCGCGTTTCTTTATTCCAGCATCAGAGAACAGTCTCCCTGGCTTTTTCGCCGATTGACCAGCGCCAGGGTTTCCAGTTTCCTCGCTCATCAGAATTACGAAGGTATTCTGGCCGGTAAACTGAAAGATCATTTGAATCTGCAGCACGTGCTGAATCTTAATGCTCAGGAATGTGTCGATCCTCCGGAGAAAATGGATTCATTAAGAAAAATATTTGAGCGAAAAATCCGGTACCGGGAATGCCGGCCGATGCCAAATGATCCTTTGGCGATTGTTTCACCGGCCGATGCCCGCATGCTGTTAGGCTCTTTCTGCGATACATCCGGCATATTCATTAAAGGGAAATTCTTCGACTACGAAGAAATGCTGGGAGAAGACAAAAAAACCTGGCTGAATGTTTTCCATGAGGGTGACTTTGCGATATTTCGCCTGACACCGGAGAAGTATCATTATAATCATACACCCGTTGCCGGTAAGGTGATCGACTTTTATCCGATCACGGGGTCTTATCATGCCTGTAATCCCAACGCCGTGATATCGGTGGTAACGCCGTATTCTAAAAATAAAAGAGTGGTAACCATAGTGGATACCGATGTGCCGGGGGGATCTCAGGCCGGCATTGTGGCGATGATTGAAGTTGTTGCTTTAATGATCGGAGACATTGTTCAATGCTACAGTGAAAAAGAATATGATAATCCTTTGCCGGTTGGTACAGGCATGTTTCTGAAGAAAGGCATGCCGAAAAGTCTTTTCCGGCCGGGCAGCAGCACGGTGATTCTGATGTTCCAAAAAAACAAAGTCAGATTTGCCGATGATATTGCTGCCAATATGTTTTGTCCCGACGCTCAGAGCATTTTTTCGTTCGGGTTCGGCAAGCCCCTGGTGGAAACGGATGTCCCCGTCAGATCGTATATAGGCAGCGCAAAAGTTTATAAAAAAATAGACTCATTATTTTAACACAAAAAGGAGAATCTTATGATTGATAAAACTTCGCTGCGCCGTTCTTTGGTGCGTAGGATGGAATCGTTATTAGCCTCGGCCGACGACACGATCAGGAAGCTTAAGGTAAATCATGATAAGTTTCCGGATCCTTTTGATCAGGCGGCGTTGGAGGTCAGTAAAAATATCGAGCTCAGTTGCCGCCTCAAAGATTGGGATTTGCTTCTGGATATCAAAGAAACCATTCTGCGCATTGATCACGGACTTTTCGGTATGTGCGACCATTGCGGCCGTCAAATATCTCCGAAACGGCTGAGAGTGGCGCCGATGAGCAGGTTATGTGTCGATTGTCAGGAAAAAATAGAAAACCGGAAAAAGAAAATCAGGCATGTAAATCGGGAAAGCAGGAGCATTGCATATAACCATGCCTGAGGCATTATTCATCTTAACGATTTTTGGGGTTTTGGTTACAACTTTTCGCTGGGCCTTTAAGACTCTGCCCGGCGAACAATGGCAGATCATCGGATGCATTCCCCGCAGAAAATTATCCAATGGCCATTGGCAGGGATGGAATATCACCTGGTATGGTTTTTTCAACGCCACGGCCATTCTATTTGCGGTTCTCATCCTGATCATTTTGCTGGAATCCGTTTCGATGCGAGCTGTCGTGAGTTTGCCGATGTTCGTTCTGATTCTTTCGATCTGCCTGCCGGCGTCTCAAATGCTGGCTTTGTTCATCGAAAAAAAGCGCAATACGGCGACAGTAGGAGGAGCTTCTTTTGTGGGAATTCTTATCGCGCCGTGGATCATCTTGATGACGCAACTGGCAGGCGATAAGATGTTCAATTTCAACATATCCATCATGAGCGTATTGTCGGCCATGTCTATCGCATATGCTTTTGGAGAAGGTGTGGGAAGATTAGCCTGTATAAGTTTCGGATGCTGTTACGGCAAACCTCTGAAAGACTGTTCATCGCTTGTACGGAAAATATTTCAACACCATCATTTCATATTCACAGGTAAAACAAAAAAAATTGCTTACGCACACGGGCTTGACGGTCAGCAAGTTGTTCCTGTGCAAGCCGTGACAGCCTTGATCTACAGTTTTACGGGGCTTACCGGATGCCATCTTTTTCTGCAGGGATACACAACCCATGCTTTTGTGATGACATTAACCGTCACGCAAATCTGGAGATTTTTATCTGAATTTCTTCGCGCCGATTATCGCGGGGAAGGCACAATATCCGCCTATCAGATTATGGCGTTATTTTCCTGTTTCTATGGTTTGATCATTACTTTTATTTTTCACGAAACAACCTTTATAAAACCTGATCTGGCGCTCGGGCTGTCATCTCTCTGGAATCCCGTTTTGTTTTTGTTCTTGATGGTTTTATGGATAATTACTCTGTTCTACACAGGGAAAAGCAAGGTAACGTCTGCCTTCATCCAAATTAAAGTCAATGAAAAGGAAATCTGACTTTCCCTCTGATAGCGGAAGTGATTGAATTTTATCTTTCTGCATATATCAATTATTCGGTCGTTTCTCCTTCACATTAGCTTTTGTTTATTCCTTCAACTTTCTCGTCACTGGGACTGTATTTAACCGCGAGACTGCGAATCACTCCCAAAGATAAAAGAAGAAATCCAAACGCAACAATGACTTCATAAGACATGTTTTGTTCCCCGTACAACTTGACGATCAATTCCCGGATAACAAAGATAATGGCCGGGTCGATCATCGTGTTGAGGCGAAACCGGTGCGTTTCAAAGTAGACAATGAAACTTCTGAACAGTTCGATGATGACGAGAAAAGTGAGGATATTAACGACTATGACGTTGAATGATTGACCGATAGACTTTGTGAAGAGAAATTCTTTAATCTCCCAGATGGTGTGAAAAAGACCGACAATCAGCACGGCAATAATAAATACGGTTAGAATGATAACGATCGACTTGATCGTCAGATTAAAAACATAATTCATTGTTGGAATTTTCATATTCTTTCCATGACGTTTTTCATGAGATACGTTCTTATGTTCATGCGAATTGATTCCGTTTCCGGACGGGATGTCGCAAATGCCGGGCTTCGATTTATTTCACGACCGAAACGCAGGATGTTTGGGAAATCCCGGGAGGTTACCCGCCCTCCCGGGATGATAACGGAGGAAGTGGAGATGATCCCTTCTCCCCATGAAGTTTAATTAGTCCTTTCTAAAATGCCAGGGTCAGCTTGTTAATGATCATATAATTGTCATTAAGGGCGTTGGCGCTGCCGGCGCCTTTATAGTAGTCACCGGTAAAGAAATAACCTGCGCCGAGCATATAGGACAGATTATTGGTTATTTTATAAGTGCCGGTCAGATCAATTTCCCAGCCATATTCATCCTCGACAAAGCCGGTTGGTTTCTTGTCGGCTTTTGCGTAAGAAACTGAAGCGACCAGATTAAGATTTGAGACGGGTTTCACCCCGGCTCTGAATTGACCGAACCAGGCGTTGCTCATCTCTCCGCCGATCTTGGTGGCATAAGAACCAACTCTGCCGACCC
The DNA here is from genome assembly GCA_019136325.1 of Deltaproteobacteria bacterium. Next base: position 172 of record JAGVUJ010000067.1, on the reverse strand, counting down.
ATGAATTCATCGTTGAGTTATTGAACATGATCCAGCAGGGATCCCAGTCGCGACCGCCGGTTTGGAAATTGTTGATTTCGTTGTCCGTAGAATCATTGTCCCCCTGGACATAAGCAAGAGAACCACCCAAACTGAAAATACCGAATTTAACATCGCCATCCAGAAAAGCGGT
>JAGVUJ010000374.1 GCA_019136325.1 Deltaproteobacteria bacterium | reverse complement strand
TGGTGCCGCCCGGCCCGGTAGTCACCAGACCGACGCCAAGATGATTGGTATGCATGGCATACGATTGAGCGGCAATGGCCACGGCCTGTTCGTGCAGACAGCAGACACTTTCTATATTCTCAAGCTTTCCCAAGGAGTCAACCAGGTGCATGGCTCCGCCGCCGGGCAGATAAAATATGTGCCCAACGCCCTGACGGGCAATAAACTGCATAATATAATCGGAAAGTTTCATTTTCTACCGGATTCTTTCTTCGCTAAAATCAAATCTAACAATTCTCTGACGGCGCCGTTTCCGCCGGATCTGGTGGTAATGAGATTGACTGTGCGTTTCACGCTTTCGTGAGCGTTGGCCGGCGCAGCTGAGAAACCGGCCAGTTGCAGCGCGCCAAGATCATTGATATCGTCACCCATAAAACAGATTTGGCCCAACTCCAGTTTATTTTTTTCTGCGAATGAGGTCAAGGCCGATGCTTTGTCTTTTATTCCTTTATAAACGTGAGCAATTTTCATTTTTTCAGCGAATCTATCAACCAGAACGTTGTCTTCGCCGGAAATCAAGGCAAAGATAATTCCCGCTTTAGATGCCCGTGAAATGCCCATGACATCCGTGAACGAAAACTTCTTATATTCCTCGCCGTTGGTTCCCCAGATGAAAGTGCTGTCCGTCAGGACGCCATCAACATCCAGAGCCACCGCTTTAATGTCTTCCATGATTACTGACCTTTTCTGCGCAGCTTGATGATGATGGGTTTTTCGCTTTCATAAACCTGTTTTACGCCATCGCCCAAAGACATTTCCACCAGTCGGATGTCCCTGACCAGTTTAATTAAACCGCTTGGTCCGAGAGATGCGGCCTGATCCGAACCCCACATCGAACGCTCCAGAGTAATATGTCTTTCCACAACGCAGGCTCCCAAAGCGACAGCCGCGCTGGACGACGGAATGCCGGTTTCATGTCCCGAATATCCCACGGGGACTTTATATCTTTCTCTTATGGCCGGAATTACTTTTAGATTGAGTTCTTTGTAATCGGATGGATAGGTGCTGCACGTGTGCAGAATAGCCAAATCTTTCTTGCCCAGAACTTTTACGGCATGATCAACCTGCTTGATGGTACTCATACCGCAGGACAGAATGAGCGGCTTTCCTTTCGCTCGGGTATGTTTTAGGAGCCCGTCATCGGTCAAACTTGCCGATGCTATTTTGTAACAGGGAACATTGAACTGGTCTATGAAATCGACAGAGCCTTCATCCCAGCAGGAGGCAAACCACATGATTTTTTTTGTTTTACAGTATTTATCTATTTCTTTATATTCCTTTAATCCGAATTCCAGACCGTACTTCAAATCTCCATTTGTTTTTCCGAAGGGATTTTCGCGGGGCTTCGCCAGTTCTTCCGCTGAATAAACGACATCCACAGTGCGTTTCTGAAATTTTACCGCATCGCATCCGGCAAAAGCCGCGACATCAATTAATTTCTTGGCAATATTCACATCACCATTATGATTGATACCTATTTCCGCGATAATGAAACAGGGATATCCATCTCCGATTTTACGCTTGCCAATGGTTATGCTATTCATCACTTTTACTCCCCTCCGTGAATTTTATATATTTAATTGTTTTCTTTACGGCTTCCCGCAAGGTGATCCGTTGTTTCAACTTCAATTTTCTCTGTGCACGTTTTGTTGAGGGAACATAGCGGTCGATTTCAGCCTTTATATCCGGTTTTCTGGAAATCACAATATCTTTTTTCAGCTTTAGAACAGAAGAAACCAATCGTGCGAGAGAACGAATATTGATTCCTTTCGCCGAACCGACGTTATAAGGCGTGCAGGATTCCCCCTTGAAAAAAATCGTCCATAAGAAAATCATCAAATCCGCGGCATACATATATGAACGAATGGCTGTCCCGTCGCCTTTAACAATGACCGGGCCACCATGGAGACCATCGCGGATGAAATTTCCTATAGCCCACTGGCCGTCAAGTTTTTGATACGGGCCGACAAAGGCAAAACAGCGGGGAATTTTTGCTTCAAACCCGTATTCCCGGGCTTTCAACACGGTAAGTAATTCCGCCGCTCTTTTCCCTTCCGCATAGGCGGCGCGCCAATCAACCGGGTCGGGAGCAGCATCATAATCCTCGCTGATACGGGCTATTTTCATTGATTGCCTGCCGTAAACCGCACCGGAGCTGCACAGGAGAAGCTTTTTCACTTTACATTTTCCGGCAAATTCAAGAACGCGGCGGGTTCCTTCAACGGTTATGTCAAACACGTCCAATGATTCTTTTGCATCATTCGGAGGTTTCAGAGACGCCGCGGCATGAATGATATAGTCAAATTTGCCCTTGGGAAAATCAAACGAGCGAACGTCGCCATGATGGAAGCTTATCGAAGAGTTTTTTACCAGATGCGGAACTTTTTTCCGGAAAGCTTTTATGTCTCTTGTCAGTACAAGCACTGAGGCATTTAATTTTAATTTTTCGTTTGCCCAGGCAAAACTTTCCAGAAGCCAGCAGCCGAAAAAACCGGTGCCTCCGGTTATGAAAATTCTTTTTCCCCGAAGTTCTTGCCATAATCCTTTGGTATGAGTGAGGATGTGATCAAGATCTGTTTTCAGGGGATTATCATTTATATTTTTTTCAGCTTTCAAGATTTAATAATTTCCAATCCAAAATCTCTCAATATGGAGATGTTAATTTTTTTATCGAATTTCTGCCTGATAATATTTGCAACTTCATCGGAATAACCGGCGGCCATAACAATAATGGCATCTACCGGATCCGAGCTCAATTTTTCGGGAGCCACGATGGGAATATGTGTGGCAGGGGTGTATTTCCCCTGTTTAAATTTGGCAGAATCTATGACGTATTCAATTCTGCCGCCCAAATTTAATAAGGATAGAATCGCCAGAGCCTGATGAGAAGCACCCCATATAGCGACTTTTTTATTTTTGAAATTCAATAAATATTTTTCAATTTCGTTCTTCAGTTTGGCCTGATAGTTATGAAAATCTGATAAGTCCGTCTTTTTTCTCTTTCTTACAATAGCAGAAATGATGTAGTCATACCATTGAACCTTGCACTCGAGTATCTCAAATCCATTCAACCCCAACGTGGATCCGAGAGTATCTTTCGTAAAATAAAAAAGGTGATCGCCGATAAATTCGGGGAAAAGTTTCTTTTGCAGAATCATATTGAAATTCGGCACTTCAACAAGCCCGATACCGTCACCCGTCAGATTGTTGTATATTCCTTCGAGGGTTGCATTAGGTTCGGGAAGATGTTCAAGAAAGTTTAATATGAAAAAAGCGTCAAAAGGGCCATTGTTTATTTTGTAATCAGCTGTTTCAATATATCCGGGAAAAACCTTTAATCCCATCTTTTTGCAATCCGATACCGATTGTTCCGAAAATTCCAACCCAAAAGATTGATCTGCAAATTTTTGCATAATAAAAAGGAATTCTCCCTTGCCGCATCCGATTTCAACTATCTTCTTATTTTTAAGTGAATATTTTTGAATAAAATCACTAAACTGCTTTTGACGAAAATATTTCATTTCTTCCGATACTGCGGAAGCGCGGATAACCTCTCTGTAATAGGGAACGGGGGAATTGCTCAGTTGCACCAACCCGCACCTGGAACACTGACAAACCTCCAAATCAACGCCCGTTTCATTTTTTAATGACTTTTCATCCGGCATAAACTGAGCGGCTTTGGGCATGTTGTTATATTTTAATAACGGTTCTTCAAAAAATTTATGCCCGCATACTCTACAATTCTTAATTTTTATAGAATTATTCATGTTAATATTTGATAAGATGTTTTTTGGAAAAGGTACTATTTTATTGCTCATTGAGTATAGGTAAGATGTATTTTTCTGTCAAATATTTTTATCCGTAGAATCTTATCAGGTGCAAGAATAGGTTGATAAGCTCATTATGAATGATTGTTAGGAATTGTAGTTTTTGGAGGATTCGTGTATGTAATAAAAAAGCTTCTGTTTTTAAAAGTCCGTTTTAAATGAGAGATAAATAATAAACATTAAGGTAAGGAAATATTATGAA
>JAGVUJ010000252.1 GCA_019136325.1 Deltaproteobacteria bacterium | reverse complement strand
AAATCAGCAGGCATATTTTCAAACGTAAGGTTTTTGACGAGATTTCGGATTCTGTCGGCGCAAATTGAGGCCTGCTCTTTTTCCACGTTGGTCAGGATGAGAATGAATTCCTCTCCGCCGTATCTCGCAATATGGTCAATGTTGCGCAGATTTTTTTGAGTTTCCTGAGCCACGGTTCTTAAAACAACATCACCGGAAGCATGCCCGAACGTATCATTAACCCGTTTGAAATGATCCAGATCGAAGATACAGATGGAAAAAGGATGAATGCCCCTGTCCACCAGAGCCTTTTGGTTTTCCAGAATTTTAAACATCTGACGCCGATTGAATACCTGCGTCAAATCATCGATAATGGCCAGCTTTTCAATAGTCGCCAGCGCGCGGGATACCTGAGACCTCAACCTCGTAATGTATCCACCAACCAGAGAAAACCAGGGAAGCACCACCGCAAGCACCGCAACGCTCAAAAGATCCACGGTGTTGACCAGTTCGGGTTTCATTTTATAAAGAATCAACAAGACCAGCGAATAATTGACGACGGCAAAAGCGGAAAGAAAAAGAAACTGCCAGACATTTAATCTGAAGAGCCCGAAAATAAAAACAACCAGATACGTCAGAAGAACCAGAGGCCTCATCGTGTCGGCGTAATACGCGATGACCATAACCCAGAATGTGGCAATAATCATCTGCAGCAGGGTGAGGCTGGGATCTTTGAACTTCTTGTTCAGGCCGCTTCTGATCAGGGCGTAGATGAAAATGTTACAGGCAAAAATTCCCAGAGACGCAATAAAAAGAATTTGAATGGTTCCCCTGACCATTTGTCCCTGCGAATAAAACAGGACGCAAATGGCAAACCACATCAGGTATGACCCTAATGCCATGAAAAAACGCTTTAGCCTTAATGTCTGGTTATGATCGTCTTCCGGCAAGATAGTGAACATTCGAATCCCTCCGTGATTCCAATATTCAGATTACGGGTACGAACCCCAGGGCAAGCCCTTGACCCTAATTCCGCAGCAAGCTGCGGGGTATGTACCCATGCTTATGCAGTATATCCCTATGTGCTATACACATGGGATAATTCAACTTACAGATATTACCGCACTCCGTTTGTAATATCTGAGTTTCATTAAAATTTGAGTCTCACAATAACACCTTCTTTTTATGTTATATAATCCTTAAACCTGTTCACTGTCAAGGTGCGAATAATATTCAAATAAGTCGGGGGCCTGTGTTTATGGCACAATTTTGAAATAGGGCTGCAACTCCTTGCATAATTCTTCCGGAACAGTCGGGCAAATAATTTCATTATGCAGCTTTTCGAAATAATTCAAATCGCTCGTTCCCAGCGGATAGACGGCAAAACGAGGAACGATTTTTCCCTGAACGCAGAAATAGTTATTGTTGGTCATCGTTGCATACAGGGATAAGTTGAAGCTGATGAAGTTATTGGTATAAAGATAGGCGAAAACGCGGGACAGCCCGGTCAGAAATTCGTTAAAGTTGGATTCAGTCAAATCGAACAAGGATGTCTTTTCGCGGAAATAAAAATCTATTTCACCGGCCATACCCTTCGGAGCGAAACTGGTCAGCCAGCAAATAGCGCCTGTATCGGCGATAAATCGTTTATCCGCTTTCTTCTCCAGGGCGATCAAGTTATGCCACAAATTGTCCCCGTTGGCATTCGCGGCGTAATTCTGCGCGCTGGATAAAAGTTTCTGCATGAAGCTGGTCGGTCGGTAACCGGCAATCGTCTGCAAATGCGGATGGATCAATCCGCCGCCGGCCGGCGGCATGTAATTCCAGTTGATGGAACAATATTTGTAACCGAGATTCAATTCGACCGCCCGGTGAAAATAATCGCGGCATACGGCAAAGCCATCCCGCATATATTCCGGGGTCAGTTCATTCATTGCGACAAAATGACGCAATGAAAAAATTGCCACGTTGTTGTTCTGATCATAAGGAAACGAATTGGGAAAAAGGCAGGCTTCCCCTTTTTTAAAGTTTCCCGCTTCAACAATGCTGGACGTAAACCGCGGGGTGGTTTTTTCAAGAAGATCGGCGCAGAAAGGGCAAAGCGACTCCGGCGATTTTTCCAGATAATCATCCAGATCCGGCTTCTGGGCAATACGCATACGATAAGGCAGAATACGGCTTGCGACGCCGGTAATTTCATCGTACCGCGATTCAATGGTTATCTTTTTTTCCCGATATTCATTGAACGGATCTAGATAATATCCTGTTGTAATTTCTTTTTTGAAGCCCAAATCTCTCATAATGTTCCTTTCCTTGCCGATTCAGCATGTTATTTTTTTCCGAAAACCGTTCGGGGTTCCTTTCGCAGGCTTAGCAAAATAAATCTTTCAACATTTTTTCGGGAAAGATCGCCGCCGAGATTTGCTTTTAACACATCCAGAGGAATCTCCATCCGCGCGGCGCTTCTGTGGCCGCCGCCCTTGCCGATCAACCCGAAAGCCTTCTGCGCTATCGCGCCGCAGTTTTGTCTATAGCCGTCGCCGCGAAAAATAATAACCAACCTGTCGCCGACGATTCCAGCCACCACCACGTAATAGGTGCCGATCAGATGCAGGTAGAAGTCGGCTATCTGGACGCAGACATCCGCGCTTTCAACACTGTCCAGGAAACAGACCCGTCGGCCGCGAAAATTATTCATGTGATAATAAGCGTAATTGAAATATTTCAAAAAACGGTCGGGGGTCTGATTCAGCTCGATGCGGCGGATCAACTGCATATTGGCGTATTTTGCGTGATAAGTATAGGCTTTGATATCCTCGATCATCGTGGCTCGATCGAAATTATCCGTATCCGTCTTGATGCCGTAAAGCAATGCCGTGTGCAGGTTGCGGGGGATCTTAATGCGGGAACAAAGCAGGTATTCGGTCAGCATGCTGGACAACGCCCCGTAGCCGGACCGGATGTCCGCCAATTCGGCGCTCCATTGCCCTTCATAAGGATGATGATCAAAAACAATCTGCGGCCGGATAAATTTTAACGAATCATCAAAAAAAGACGGCTGAGCATCCAGCAGGGCAGTCAAACGATAGGCATTAAATTCTATCTGATTGATCAACTGAATACGAACATGCATGGAGGACGCAAACGCGATATTTTGCTGCCGGACTAACGGCTCGGTGGATACGAAAACGCTTTTGGAAAGCCCTTTGGTTCGCCGGACAATTTCCATCAGTGTCATGGCCGATGCGATGGCATCAGGATCGGGACTCCCGTGCATCAGCAGCAGCAAAGAATCACCGGGCTGAACCATCTCCATCAGCTTTTTAAAATTCAGCTCGGTCTCTTTTTTAATCGGAACGGATCCTACTTTCATGTCTCCGGCGTGATCAGATGCCGGTTGCGCCTCCTTTAGCAAACAAATATTTTACCGGGATGATCTTTGACAACTTCACCGATAACAGCGGCGCCGGTTATTCCCGAAGCCCGCATTGTCTCCACCAGGTTTTGCGCCTTGTCCGCAGGCAAACTGAAAAATAAACCTCCCGCTGTTTGCGGATCAAACAACAAATCGAAAAGCCAGTCCGGACAGGATTTTTCTTTCACAATCTGATCGATGCGAAAATCCCGGTTACGGTAAAGACCGCCGGGCACAAAACCGGTTTCCATCAGATCACGCACTCCGTCGAAAACAGGCAGCGCCGAGGAATTGATCCGCAGGCCGACAGCATCCCCTTCAATCATCTCGCAGGCATGTCCCAGCAAACCGAAACCGGTTATATCGGTACAGGCATGGATATCGCCGGCGGCAACCATCATCTCGGAGGCTTTTTTGTTGAGACTGGTCATCATGGAAACTGCCTGCCTGATTTGTTCGGCAGACGCTTCCCGGGCTTTTATGGCCGTGCTGATGATGCCCGTACCCAGCGGTTTTGTCAGAATCAATTTATCGCCGGCTTTTGCGCCGCGGTTATACAACACCTTGTCGGGATGAACAACGCCGGTCACGGAAAGGCCGTATTTGATTTCGTTGTCTTCAACGCTGTGCCCGCCAACCAGCAACACACCGGCTTCACGCATTTTATCCAAACCGCCGCGCAGGACGTCCCGCAAT
>JAGVUJ010000344.1 GCA_019136325.1 Deltaproteobacteria bacterium | reverse complement strand
AGTTGAAAGAGAAATAAAATTAATGAAATAGTCTTTATTGGAACAATGATCTTAATAAATTCCGATTGTCTGGCCATATCCAACTCCGCATCGAATAACGCTATATAATATGGATAGATTATTTTGCCAAGCAACCCTCTGTTTTGTTAAGAAATTCCGGGCTTCTTTATGACCTAGCCGTGCTGCCTAACATTGAACCGCTATCATCAATTGCATCATTTTGATAACAGCCTAAAGCACAAAACCCTGCCCCGCTGATGTCAGCAGAGGAGGGTTTACAATTATTTTGTATTTTATCAGGTTATAAAAAATAATCAACGGCGAATATGACAATTGATATAAAATAGTTGCAGGATATTGAAAACAGCATTTTTAAAATTATTGGAATTTTGTGTTAATGGTAAAGAATCCAGATGGTTGGATGCCATGCTCAAAATATCCTTGACAATAGAACATCTGTTCTATTATGATCTGGCCATGGAAACGAAACGCACCGTCAAATCCGTGGCGCAGAAGATCGCCGATTTCAGCCGCAGCAATCATCGAATGCCGACCTATGAGGAAATGCTTGCGCTGCTGGCCGTCCGATCCAAGAGCGTGGTCAATTTCTGGATGAACAAGCTCCTGGAAGAAGGCATTCTGGAAAAAGACCCAAAGGGCCACCTGACGTTCATAAATCCGCTGATCGGTGTCCCTCTGGCCGGTGAAGTATCGGCCGGCTTCCCCTCCCCGGCGGAAGAAGAACTGCGCGATGTGATTTCCTTTGATGAATACCTGATTACAAAGCAGTCTAATGCATTTCTGTTGAAGGTTGACGGGGATTCCATGACCGGAGCCGGGATCATGCCGGGCGATCTGGTGCTTGTCGAACGAGGCAGAGAGCCGAAAACGGGCGATATTGTCATTGCCGAGGTGGACGGCTCATGGACCATGAAGTATTTTCGCAAAAGGGGCAAAGAGATTTACCTCGAAGCGGCCAACCCGAAGTATCCCCGGATTAAACCACAATCAGAAATGCGCCTTGGCGGCGTGGTTACAGCAGTCGTCAGGAAATACCACACGTAAAAGACCGTTATGACAGAACAACTATTCAGCCTTCAGTCCTGGCCGCGGGCTATTGCTCACATCGACGGCGACGCCTTCTTTACCTCCTGTGAGGAGGCCATTCACCCGAATCTGAGAGGGAAAGCCATCATTACCGGAGGAGAACGCGGCATTGTCGCCTGCGCCAGCTATCCGGCCAAGAAACTGGGCATCAAGCGGGGCGTCCCCCTGCACGAAGCCAGGAAAATCTGTCCCGGATTAATCATTCTGCCCTCCGATTACGAGACCTACAGCCTGTTTTCCCGGCGGATGTTCGACATCATGAGACGTTTTACCCCAGATGTGGAAGAATACTCCATTGACGAGGCTTTTTCCGACATTACCGGTATGCGACGGGTATTGCGTTCATCCTACGAAGAAATCGCCCTGAACATGAAAAGGGAAATTGAAAGAGAACTGTCCATAACCGTCTCTGTCGGTCTCAGTATCACCAAAGTATTGGCCAAGGTGGCCTCCAAATATCAAAAGCCTGCGGGTATGACCATCATCAAAGGCCGGGACATTGCCCGATACCTGAATAATCTGCCGGTGGAAAAGATCTGGGGGATCGGCCCGGCCACGACCAACTATCTGAGCAAGCTGGGCATTCGGACGGCGCTGGCCTTTGCCCAAATGCCGGAAAAGACGGTTTTGAAGAAATTTACCAAGCCCGGTGTGGAAATCTGGCAGGAGCTGCGCGGCAAGTCAGTCTATCCGGTGACAGCCGGAGAAAAGAGCTCCTACGCATCGATCAGCAAGACCAAGACGTTCGCGCCGCCCACATCCAATGCCGAATATCTGTTCGCCCAGCTGATGCGCAATATGGAATCGGCCTGCATCAAGGCCAGACGCTATTCACTGGCGCCAAACAGAATCGTGGTGTTTCTCAAGAAGCAGGATTTCCACTCGGTCGGCAGCGAGGCAAAACTCTCACGACCGTGCGCCTGCCCCCTGGAATTTTCCGATGTTATTCATGAGCTGTTTGACGCCTGCTATCGCCCCAGGGATGTTTATCGGGCAACCGGGGTTGTTTTGCTCGACTTGGAGGCGGATGCCAATATCCAATACACGCTGTTTGACAATCCTGTTCAGGCGGAAAAGATAAAAGACCTCTACCATGTGGCCGATGAGCTGGGGCAGAAATTCGGCAAGCACACAGTTCATCTGGGTAGTTCCCACCTGATTGACAAACTGGGCAAGGGACGAAGGGGAACACCCACGGTCCGGGAGCAGACTCGAATGCTGGGGGAAACAAACCGCCGTCATCTGGGGCTGCCGCTGCTGCATATAAAAATATAGGTGCGGGGGGGGGCTGAGTTCTGTGCGTTACCAACGAGTCCATAGATTTCTGAAGCCCGGAATACTGCAAATTACCAATTGAAACAAAACAGTTGCAGTCAATCACGTGCTGCTGGAAGGTTACGCGAAGCATGAGCTGACAATTGAGGTAGACAGATGCAAGACACTGTTCGGTCAGTTTGTCCCTCTTGGAGCGGATTATGCGTTGCTATTTGCCGCAAATACATCACAGAAAGGCTTAAGGAATCTTCTCTCCGCCGACCAATCAGTGATGGCAAAGACAATGTCGGAGAATGCGCCATTGTAATCGTTCTCTAAAGCCCGCCGAAAATCCATAGCAGTGCGGTGTGGATCATTCGCGAAAGCACCACAGCCCCATGCGCCAAGAACCAGCGTGGAATATCCGTATGACCGTGCAATAGCGAGTACTCGATGTATCCTTTGCTGTAAAAGGTCTCCGGCTTTTGGTTGTCCAATTCTGGGAGCATAAGGAGCAGCACATGTAATGAAGCTCAGAAGCCATGGATCTGGTAGATCCGTTCCGTCATCCATTCGGAATACCGGAACATCAGGTGAATAGATAGTCCAGTCCGTTGAATCCGGTAGTGGCCTCATTTGATGATTTTCATACATCGGATCACCAACAAGTGTTAGATAAAGAGCGCTGGATCGGCACAATACTTCCTCCTGTGCTCTGGCCCCGCGCAGAAAGCCCCCGCCTGGGTGAATACCATTGGCGAAATTTAATGCGAGAGGGCGCAAGCCGCGATCAACAAGACGCCGTGATGCTCCGAGCGTTGTCTCATTGGTGACTTGAACCATCGTTTCGGTAAACACTGTTTGCTCATTAACTGGCAACATTGCATCAGGTCGAAGGCTTAATTTGGCTGCACAGGCAGCTTGCACGGCGTCACGCCAAACAACTTTCTGACCATCCTTGGTAAAATAGATACCTGCGCGGGCAGCCTCCACCGCAGACCGACCTAATGCAGCGGCAGTATCTCTGGGAATATTCAACTCCTGCCGCCGGGTAGTGGCCATCTGCGCGGAATCGAGACAAGGTAGAACATGCAGCTTGCTCATGTTTCTCCTTTGTTTGTTTAGCTTTAACTCAGCCAGGGTGTCTTTAATCCAGAATCGTCCGCTTGAATATATTCTCCCACTGATGTGGGGCATCTCAGTGAATTTTCCACGCGGAAGGTTAATATACTTTAATGATACCTTATAAATGCTTTGTACGAAAGATATGTTATTAAAAATAATGAAAACATTCCACCTGCCCATGCCATAGTATCCTTAAACCTGTTTTGAGGATCTAATTTTCTTTCAATATGTTGTTGCTTGCTTTGAAGTCGTTCATAATCTTGCATTATCTTTTTATCTCTTTCAAGATCAACAGGAACGGCGAAGTTATTAGCTATTGCTTTTGAAAACAAATCTTTATGGCTGCTGAAAGAGTTAATAGTTTCGTACACTTTGTCAGTCTCTTCTTGAGAGCGCTCGATATAATTATGGTAATAATAATGTTGTACGAAAGATCCATATTCATGGCCGATTTGACGCCATTTAAAATAGATATCCCGTTCCATTAATGAGTCATAATAATCGCGGTATTCATCATCACTAAGAAACGCTGATCCTATGGCCGACACACCGCAAAAAAAACCACCAAGAAAGGATAGCACTGTTACTAGACGTAGAAATGCTTC
>JAGVUJ010000280.1 GCA_019136325.1 Deltaproteobacteria bacterium | reverse complement strand
ACGCCGCAACCCGTCCGGGGGAGCGAACTTCGGGTGCAGCGGGAATATGCCGCGCAGATCATTGACAGGCTGGCGAAAATGGAGGAACACTATTTTGCCCTTCGTCGGGAACGACGTGGTGGATTTGAAGGAAGCGACGAACACAAGCAAGAGCGCGGATTCGCGCTTTCTGAAAAAAATCCTCACCAATGCTGAAATTGAATATGTGAAAAACGCTGACAGTCCCGATCAGGCGCTCTGGTCGCTGTGGGCCTGCAAGGAAACGGCCTATAAGGTTATCAAAAAATCCTTGCCGGACATCGCTTTCGTCCCAAGGCAATGGCAGGTTAACGTTCATAATATTAAATCAGAATACGCGGAAGGGGACGTTGGCATACCGGGGAAAGACGGCGTCTTTATCCGCCTTTTCTCCGGTTCCGACTATATTCATTGCGCCGGTTCCGATGATAAAGCGACGCTGGACAACTTAATCTGGAGCGTTGAACCTCTGCCGGATGAAGGAACCTGTCCATCGCTTTTTTCCCGCCGCTGTCTTGCTCAGCGTTTAGCCGGGTGCTTTTCACTGGACTTCCATCAAATAAAAATACAAAGAGAGAGACGGAACGGAGAACTTCAACCGCCATGGGTTTACTTTGGCTGGCAAAAAACAGATATTGACATCAGCCTGAGCCATGACGGTCGTTTTGTTGCCTATGCTTTCCAGTGAAACCGGCTGAACATGAGTCCCGCTTGTGCTGGGACAACGTTTGAAGTGCAAGCTGAATTGTCTCCGAAGCATGGCGCAGGGGATTGAGACTCGATGTCAGGTATGGTTCGACTTACGCCTTAAATTTCATTGCATTCGTTTTCAGCTTGTCTCGCTATCAGAGAGTTTCACTAAAAAACCCTTGTTTTTTAAATCTTTTTGGGGATAATAAGCAACAAAGCACATCAAATGTTTTTTAGTTCCCGAAAAGGTAATTTGCCAAAGCAACGATTAACTGAAATATGACGGATCGTTATGAACGAAAAAAGAAGAGCAAATCGGCTGGTTGAGGAAAACGAGGTTACCATAACCATCCTTGCGGGAGGGAAAAAGTTTTCCAGAGATAAAGTTATTTACAACAGTTGCAAGGACATCTCGGAATCCGGGACCAGAATTCAGTCCAATATTTTTCTGCCGATCGATACTCTCCTGAAAATTGATTTCAAATTAAAAAGCCTTCAGCAGATGATAACCGCCATGGGGAAGGTAAAATGGATAAAAATAATCTGCGAGGATGAATCTTACGCTGCCGGTGTGGAATTTGTTAATACGCCGGTGGATGCGGTCAAAAAAATTGCGGATTACATTTCCTGGAAGCAGAAACTGAAAACCACAAAACTTCGTTGAAAGCATTTTTCTTTTCAGGCGCGCGGCCGTGCAAAGATGTTTCAGACATTTCCGCGTTCCGCTCTGAATGTGAAATAACGAAATACGGATGGAAAGACAATCTAAGATGTTAACCCACACCAGGCATAACCGATTTTTGCAAGGAGGATGGCATGGAAAATAATGTTGGCACCGCCGATAAGGTCATCAGGGTCATTGTCGCTTTTCTTATTATTATCGCCTATCTCGGAGGGATGCTTCCGGGCGTCGCGGGATTGCTGCTGATCGTCAGCGGATCGCTCCTTTCCAGTGTGGTAAGCGGATATTGTCCCCTTTATAAAATGATCGGCGTCAATACGAACCGGTAAATTCTGTTCTCCGGGGGCAGCCATTACGTTTGGGGGCAGGGTGCTCTCTTTAGAAGAGCTTGCCCTCCACATCCGTCATGTTATGTGTGCGGCCTGATTGCCATTATGTCTTGTCGGGATGTTTTTCTTGTGATAATGATTTCCCAAACTCAACTCAACAGGTGATGATTATGAAAATCGCCGTTCTAAACGGTTCGCCGAAAGGCGAAATCAGCGTGACCCTGCAGTATGTCCATTTTCTTCAGCAGAGATTTCCGGAAACGGAATTTAAAATTTTTGATGTGGCGTTAAAAATTAAAAAACTGGAGCACGACGACAAAGCTTTTCAGGAGGTTATCACTGAAGTGGCCGCCGCAGATGCGGTGCTCTGGGCTTTCCCGCTTTACTTTCTGGCGGTCTGTTCGCAGTACAAAAGATTTATTGAATTGATTTTTGAAAAAAATGCCGTTTCCGCTTTTCGGACCAAACCCGCCGCCTGTCTGACAACGTCCATCAATTTCTTTGATCACACGGCTCAAAATTACATCAATGGCGTCTGTGACGATCTGGAAATGAATTTTTTCGGTTCGTATTCGGCAGAGATGAATGATCTGCTGAAAGCAAAGGAACGCCGGCGGCTGAAAACGTTCGGCGAATTGTTCCTGAAAGCGATCCAGGAAGGAACTCCGGCAATACGAAACAACAGGCCACTGATGAAGCCGCAGGTTGTTTTTGAGGCTCAGGATGTGAAACCGGTCGATGCCGAAGGGAAAAAGGTTCTGATTATAGCGGATAATCTCTCCGAAAATTCCAACCTTCAGAAAATGGTGGAAAGATTGCAGAAGACCTTTTCTCCCGCCGCCGAGCTGGTGCAACTGAAGGATGTTGATATCAAAGGCGGCTGTCTCGGCTGCATGCAGTGCGGTTTTGATAACGTTTGCGTTTATGAAGGCAAGGACGGGTACATCAATTTCTACAATAATAAAGTTAAAACAGCGGATATTGTGTTTATTGCCGGCGCCGTTCACGACCGTTATCTTTCATCGCTCTGGAAATGTTTTTTCGACCGAAGTTTTTTCAACGGTCATACGCCTGCATTGATGGGCAGACAGATCGGATTTGTCATTGCCGGGCCGTTCAGTCAAATGGCCAATCTTCGCGAAATTATGAAAGCCTCTGTCGAAATGCAACATTGCAGCATAACCGGTTTCGTCAGCGACGATCTGGGAAGCGCCGCTGAAATCAATGCCGCTCTGCAGACCCTGGCTTTGCGTTCCGTCCAGCAGAGCAAACTGGGCTATATCCAGCCGCCGACATTCTATCAGGTCGCGGGAACCAAGCTGTTCCGGGATGCTATTTTTGGAAGGCTGCGGGTTGTCTTTCAGGCCGATCACCGGTACTACAAAGACCACGGAATGTATGATTTTCCTCAAAAATATTATAAATGGCGGCTGATCAACGGCATGCTGGTTTTGCTGACAAGGATTCCGGTGTTTCGTCGCGAATTTGTCAAAAGAATAAAAAAAGAAATGATAAAACCCGCGGCCAATGCACTGAAGAGAACAGAATGAATTTCGAGACATCAGCGAAGCATACGCTTGAATAAAACTCTGGAGGGAATATGAATCATCAGGATGTCGTAGCGTTAGTGACGGGAGGCGCATCGGGGCTGGGCGAGGCCAGTGTCCGGGAACTGATTCAAAAAGGCGCCAAAGTTGTTATCATCGATGTTGACACGGAAAAAGGCGAAAAACTGGCGGCGAACAGCGGCGCCAATGCGATTTTTGCAAAAACGGATATTACCAGCGAAGCGGATGTTCGGCAGGCCATCCAGAAAGCGATAGAGCGTTTTGGTAAAATAAATGTGGTGGTGAACTGCGCGGGGGTTGTCAATCCGGGAAAACTTGTTGGTAGAAAAGGACCTCTGTCGCTGGAAGCCTTCAATAAAGTTCTTCAAATTAATCTGGTGGGAACGCTCAATGTCATCAGGCTGGCGGTGGAGCAGATGATGAAAAATACTCCCGGTGAAGAAGGAGAAAAAGGCGTGATCATTAATTCCGCTTCCATTGCCGCATTTGAAGGGCAGGTTGGCCAGGTTGCCTACAGCGCATCCAAAGCCGGTATCGTTGGAATGACGCTGCCCATCGCGCGCGAAATTGCCGATTACGGCATACGGATTGTCACCGTCG
Source organism: Deltaproteobacteria bacterium (assembly GCA_019136325.1). The sequence goes on along the minus strand of JAGVUJ010000280.1, from coordinate 16,570 downwards.
CTCCGGGAATTTTCGATACGCCGATGATGGCCGGTTTGCCGCCGGCGGTTAAGGACGAGATGGCTAAAACGGTTCCGTTTCCCAGACGTTTGGGCAAGCCTCAGGAATTTGCCCGCACGATGCTGCACATTATTGAAAATATCATGCTCAATGGTTGCTGCATCCGGCTGGACGGGGCGCTGCGCATGCCGCCCAAATAATCGGAATATAATAAATAAAAGAGAATTTTTATGGTCGGGCAGAAAACGACCCGAAGGCAAAAAGATATTTCCAGGCTTCTGCGCGAAAAAAAATGCAGTCCTTTGCAGCGCGTCGCAAAGAAGAATCCGTTTTCATCCAAGAAACGGAACAGATCAAATACGACTTTTGATTCAATAAAATTTATCAACTTTAGTTGCAGGATAAGAAGAATGTTATGATTTCTTCTATTCATGCGTTTCATCGTGCCTTTTCTTTCTGATTTGTTCTTTATCGGAAAAAATCTGTAGGACAAACACTTACGTCTCGTAGGATAAAATCCCGCTTTTAATTAGGACTCAAGCCGATACCGTAACCCTTGCAAAAGGTGTATTTAGAAATCGCTTTTCAGGGGGTATATGTATTGCATCAGCCATGTAATACGCCCCTTACTTTGAGACCGGTGAATCATGAACGTTTTTTTCTAACAGGAACGAGGCCAAAGCATGGGGCGTACCCCTCCTGAAAAGTTGAAAAGACGAGATTAAAAGGGATTAATGAAAGGAATAAACGACGGATGTGAAAAATGCTTTTTTCAGCGAAAGCGAAAGGCATGAAAAATAATTTAGATAAAGGAGAATAATATGGCTGAAGCAAACGATCAAGATTTTTATGACAAGGTATTTCCCGTACCCGACAGAGTAAGAGAGAAATCTTACGTCAAGAGCCGGGCGGAGTACGACAAACTCTACAAAGAATCCATCGACGACCCCAATGCATTCTGGGCCAAAATGGCCAGTGAAAGACTGAGCTGGTTCAAACCCTTTGACAAGAAGAAGGTGTCGGACTGGTCTTTTGAGCCGGGAAAAGTTCATTCCAAATGGTTTGAAGGCGGCAAGATCAATGTCAGTTACAACTGCCTGGACCGTCATCTGGCCACCAAGAAAAACAAAGCGGCGATCATTTTTGAAGGCAACGACCCCAATGACTGGAAGGTTTACACCTATCAGGATATGTATCGCGAAGTCAACAAATTCGCCAACGTTCTCAAAAGCCTGGGCGTCAAAAAGGGTGATCGCGTTTCCATCTTTCTGCCCATGATCGCGGAGCTGGCGATCGTCATGCTGGCCTGCACCCGCGTCGGCGCCATTCATGCCATCGTGTTCGGCGGATTCTCGGCGGAAGCGTTAAGAGACCGCATCAATAACTGCGGAGCGGAAGTCGTTATTACCTGCGACGGCACGTACCGCGGCGCCAAAGCTGTTCCCCAGAAAGCCACCTGCGACAAAGCCGTGGATCAGTGCCCCGGTGTGAAAACCATGGTGGTTGTGAAACGCACCGGAACAGAAGTTGCGATGAAGGAAGGACGCGACGTCTGGTATGAAGATTTGATGGCCAAAGCGGACCGTTACTGCAAGCCTGAAGAAATGGATTCGGAAGATCCTCTGTTCATTCTTTATACCTCCGGTTCCACCGGGCAGCCCAAGGGCGTCGTTCATACCCAGGCCGGTTATCTGCTCTATGCCTCCATGACGCAGCAGTACGCTTTTGATGTACGTGACGAAGATACCTACTGGTGTACGGCCGACATCGGCTGGGTCACCGGTCACAGCTACGTGGTCTACGGACCGCTTTGCAACGGCTTCACCAGCATCCTTTTTGAAGGCGTTCCCAATTATCCCGACTTCGGCCGGTTCTGGGCTGTCGTTGAAAAATACAGCGTTAACAACTTCTATACCGCGCCGACGGCGATCCGCTCCATTGCCAAGGAAGGCGACAAGTGGGTCGATATGCATGATGTCTCCTCGCTGCGTGTTCTGGGGTCGGTCGGTGAACCGCTCAATCCGGAAGCCTGGTGGTGGTATTACAATAAGATTGGCGGCGGCCGCTGCACCATCGCGGATACCTGGTGGCAGACGGAAAACGGCGGACACATGATTCTGCCGCTGCCCGGCGCTATTGATATCAAACCGGCCAAAGCGATGGTTCCGTTTTTCGGCGTTGTTCCCGCCATCATGGATGAAGACGGCAAAGAAATCGTCGGACCCGGCAAAGGCTCTCTCTGCATTAAGAAAGGGTGGCCCGGCATTACCCGCGGTTTGTGGGATGACAAGGAAGGCCGGTTTGAAGAGAATTATTTCTCGCAGTTCCCCGGTTACTATTTCTCTGGCGACGGCGCCGAACGCGATGCCGACGGTGACTACAAAATCACCGGCCGTGTCGACGACGTTATCAATGTGTCCGGCCACCGGTTGGGCACCGCGGAAGTCGAAGCGGCGCTCACGTCTCATCCGGATGTGGCCGAAGCGGCGGTTGTCGGATTTCCCCATGACATCAAAGGTCAGGGAATCTTCGCCTATGTCACGTTGAACAATAATGTGGCCAAGACGGATGACCTCAAAAAAGCTCTGGTCGCGCATGTCCGCAAGGTCGTCGGTCCGATCGCATCACCTGATCAGATTCAGTGGGCGGATGGTCTTCCCAAAACGAGATCCGGCAAGATTATGCGCCGCGTTTTGAGAAACGTCGCCGCCAAGACATTCGGTGATTTCGGGGATACGTCAACCCTGGCCGATCCGGCGGTCGTGGATGATTTGGTTAATAATAGAAAGAAACTCGGTTAATATTTTTTCCTGCGTGAAGAAGGCAGGACTTTTTCTTCACGTGAAATTTCCTTCCTAAAAATGCCGTTTCCCTTCAAAAAGGAAACGGCATTTCCTTTTTGCGACAACGGGTTTTTACCTTATGAAGACGGGTATCTGATGGAAGGATCGATGGGTTGCCTGGATGTCACCGGGTGAATTGATGAATGATATTGCTGAAGGATGCCCTTCATTCTCGAGATATTTTCAACGATCTGTTTGAAAGGGCTTGCGTTAAGGGATATCTTATATACTGAGAGGCGCCCGGTACGAAACGGGACGCCTCTCCATATTACGTTATATCGCTGTAACGAGTGCTATTCGTCAATCCGTGAAGCCGGTGTGGTTGTGTTGGCCGGATTGCCGGGTAAGGCGTCAACGGATTTAAGCCATGCGCCTAACTGCGGAAATACCGTGGTCGGCATTTTCCTGCCCATTGCCAGATCGAAATGGCCGGTGTCGCTAAGTACATACCACTCGTCATAATCTGTGGGGGACTTTTTCGATATGATGAAGTCATACGTCGCCTCCGGGCTTACCAGAGATCCCGTGCTTGACGAGAAAACAATCAGCGGTACGGTCATACGCGACATATTTTCGCTGAAATAGTAGTATCCGTCTCTGCCGGGATTGGGCGTGGAGCCTCCCGCAATCAATTTCGACAAATAGTTTTCTTTTCCATTTAAATAATGTTCACGAAGGGTGTTGTGCAGACCCATATCCATGTAATGACCGAATCCGCGTAGCGCGGCACCGCCTACACTGTAGCGCACCGTCCAATCCTCCAGACAAGGGTCCATATCCTCCACCACCCAGAAGTTCAGATAATCGAAAAAGTCGCTCAGGGCGGAATCCCCTGCAGCCGCTGTATTCAGCAGTCCAAATACGCCTTCCAACAAGCCGACTAACGGTTTGCTCGGAAACAAAGAAATTAATTTATCTGAAATGTCATCCAGCGGCAGGTATAGCCTTGTGCCGACAAGTGTCCAAAAGAGAGGTGTGTCCAGAAGGTTCGGCAGCGCCGGCACGCCGGCGGGGTCAAGACCGATGAAACCCTTGATATCGGCGTTCCTTGCCCTGGCAAGAGTCGCGCTGGCTTTGACATGCGGCTGATATCCCAGGGCATAGCACAGCTGGTAGTAGGCTTTTTTCGCCCAGGCCGCAGTAGAAATGCCGTACTCCATATAGGCGCCCTGCAGATAATTATAGGCAACCAGGCCTCCCGTGCTGTGTCCGCCGATGAACATTCTTTTTCCCGTAACCGATTTTACCTTGGCAATCGCCGCGGGAGTATCAAGCGCGGCCCAGGTGTCCAGTGTATTCATGCCGCCGGGGCTGGTCCCCGTGCTTTTGACGGCGCCGCGGCCCGTACCCCGGTAATTGACGAACCATGGATCAAAACCCTGAAGCCAGAGGTAATGCGCCAGACTGTAATAGCGCATTTTGTCGGCCTTGAGGTAAGGTTCATAATCCGTTCCATCCGAGTTCAATGCCCAGCCCGGAGCGTCGGAAACATCAGGCACGTAAACACCGCTGTAGGCATCCTTCATATCGGAGGGAGTCATGGAAAGGTATTGGTTCATATTCATGCAAATGCCTGTGAAGATCACGACCGGCGTGCCACCGGTCCGGAACCGAGGGCTCCCGGTTGTATAGGGCGCATACCGATAGAGATAAATTTTACTGCCGTCATCGGCCGTCGTGCTGTAGATGCCGCCGGAATTCAACGGCACGCCTGAGGCCAGGCTCATTCCCGGTGCCATACAAATCACCGTGACCGCAATCATCATGATCAACAGACTTTTGTAAAAAGTTAATTTATTCAAAAAGCTCATGCCCATCCACTTCATCACGTCTTTCATCTTCCCCTCCTCTTGAATGTGTTAAACGCTTTTAACGCAAACCCTTCCCCTGATGCCAACGATTAAAGCTCTCAACAACGCAACATGCAGTATGTCTGGACTTCTTCATTTTATAAATTGTTCCGGGTGATTGGCGGGTACGATAACGATAAAAAATGAAATAGTCAATGTAATATTTGCGATCGCATATTTACTTCATCAACGACATATTGCAGGCCTTTTTTATTCCGATGCGTTGAATATCGATGAGAATAATATTTCTTTACAGGAGGGAAAAAGATAAAACTATTTTAGAATAGCAATTTACAGCGTTTGTGCCCGCGAGTTGTCAGAACCGGATTTTCAGGCCGACGACAGGGGCCGTGGAGGCGCCGCCCGATGCGACTAGGCGAAAGGCATCTGAACGGTGATGAAGGCGGGTAATGAACGATACGCCGGGATAAGCCGGAAGACCCATTTCCAGTTCTATCATCCAGTAAGCTAACCACTGTGATGTCTCCCGATCCAGAATAGCTTCGATTTCCGGTTTTTCCGTTGCGTAAGAAGGGCCGAGGCCAAACGCTAAGCTTGTGTCCACATACTCGTCCCAGAAAAATGCGTCCCAGCGGGCTGTTAATAAGGCGTTGAATTCCCAATGGTCCTGAATGTCATAGAAATGCTTGACAACCTGGCCTTCAATTTCCAGACTCGCCATATTTTTATAGGTGCCGAGGCGTCTTGCCAGTGTAACGGCCAGCAGGCGCGATTCCGTAAGCCTGAGCCTGTTGGTGTGGAGAATAAAATCGTCGGCATGATTTTTAGATATTTCTCCTCCGTAAATATTCAAAGAATACAGCTTCTGGGGTTCAGTGTTAAAAGGAGCGGACTTTGCCGGATCACGTTGTTCTTGAGTATTGTTTTCCGGGGAAGCATAATCCGCCGCATAAAAATGATTTTCTGCTGTGTAACCGGGATGAACTGAAAAAATAATCATAAAAAATGCGGTGAGCGGTATCAGAAAAACTGCAAGCGCGTGACGAAACATTTTTTTACTATGCCTGTATATTGCGATCAGGGTATTGTGTCCTTTCCATGTTTTCAAGGAGTGCTCTGAATGTGAATAGATCCGTCCGTCGATACCACTTGTCGGAGGAACGCCCCATCCCTTTTGTGGAAGAGCCTATAGAATATTTGATTTGGTGTGTCAAGCGATGATCGCATTGCGTTGTAAAACAGCAGTTATCCTTGATTGAACGTTTATAGCATTGCGAGATATAAAAATTGAAACTTATAATCTTCAATCAACAGTTTTGTGGAAATGATTGTTGATAGGCCTGTTGATAAGTTAGCTAAACTATAGAAAGACAGTGTTTTTTAGCAGAATGCTCAAAATGCATGCTATGTGTAAAGTTGCAATGATATTAATAGCTTGTGCGCTGATTGGTATGGTGTGCGTGGTTGGTTGAAAGAGGGAACTTCATCGGTCAACGGTAATAACATTAATGATCAACGTTTATTCCTGCCTGTCCTGACGCGCTCTGCCGGATTAAATCGTATTAAAAACAGGAGACGGGTTGATCACCGTCTCCTGTTTTTAAACCGGCATCAATTTTCAGCACAGCTTACAATAGTTTTAATGACATGGAAACCATGTTTTCATCTTTGGAATCGAGCACAAAATCGCAGTTGCGGAAGATTCTCAACATGGCGTAATTTTCCTGAAGCGTTTCCGCACGAATGGTTTTGTACCCCTCTTTTCTGGCCAGTTCAATACATTGCTCGGAGAGGGTGTGTCCCAGTGACTTGTTCTGCCAGAGGTCTGAAACAATGATGGCGTATTCCACTTCGCCCTCACATCGCTTATTCTTGATCAAGCGGGAAATGCCGAGGAATTTATACTTGTCTCCGTCCTTCATTTCGGCGACTACAGCGATTTCCTCTTCCGGATTCACATTGCAGAAACGCTGAGCTCTTTCCGGTGTTGCGGAAAAAGGCGACAGGAATCTGAGCCATAGAGATTTTTCCGAACAACTGTTAACGAAATCCGTCCACAGGCCGATGTCTTTCGGATTAATAAGACGCAATCGGACCGGCCGGTCATCAACGGAAAGCGAATCCCGGGTGATATGGCGGGCGATGGAATCGGCAATGGCGCTCTGGCGTCTGACCCCGTAGTGGTACATCTGGCTCAAGACCTCCGCCGCCGTTTCCGCCGTGGAATAAACGGGAATACCCGCCTGCTCCATTTTCACCACGTCATCTATCATGAATTCCTTGCAGGCGACGCAGCACACGATCGGCTTATCCTTGTAGTCGATATTTTTCATGACATCCACAAACGCATTGAGCATTTCACCCTGAATGATGACGATGAAACTATGGACATCGTTGCTTTCCACGCCTATTTCGATCAGGTCTTTCACCTGTTTGGGCGTCATGGAAAAAGAACAGTCGATGGGATTGCCGATGCTGGCATAGTCGGGCAGAGCATTTTTCAGACGTTTTTGAAAATAGGGTTCCAGGGTGGAGAGGCGCATATCGGAGAGATAAAGCATATCCGTTGCGGCAACACCGAGTGAACCGGTGTAGGTAACGACCAGAACACCGTTGCCTTTCGGAACGGGTTGTTTGGAAAAGGCGCGGGTCAGCGCGAATAAATGTTCATTGTCCCGGGCACGAATAATGCCGCTCTGCTTGAAGGCCGCGCTGTTGATGACATCGTTGCCGGCCAGAGACGCGGTATGGGAAGAAACGGCTTTTTTGCCGGCTTCCGTCCGTCCCGATTTCAAGATGATCACCGGCTTGCGCACGGCCGCGCGCGTGGCCACATCCACAAAACGTTTGCCGCTGCGGATATCTTCCATGTACATGACGATCACGGAAATATGATCATCGTCGCTTAAGTATTCCAGGATATCCGTTTCATTGATATCCATCTTGTTGCCGATGGTGGCAACAATGCCGAAATCAAGAACATTGCTCAATCCGGTAAGGATTCCCGCGGCGTAAACTCCGGCTTGGGCAACCATACCGACATTTCCTTTGCGCAAATCGGAAAGCAGACCGATGGATTGTACCATGTTATGATGCGTGTTGATGACGCCGGAACAGTTCGGACCCAGAACCCGGCATCCGTGGGCGCGGATGATTTTCTCGATTCTTTCCTGCGCCTGTTTTCCTTCTTCGCCGGTTTCAGCGAACCCGGCGGCTTCCACCACCACATATTTTACGCCCTTGGCGCAGCATTCGGAAATGGCCTCTTCCACCGCTTTGGCCGGCACGATAACAATGGCCATGTCTACAGGATCGGGAACGTCCAGAATGGACTTATACGATTTAATGCCCTTAATGGATTCTTTTTTCGGATTAATCGGATACAATCGGCCGGGGAAATCATGATTAATCAGATTCCAGAATACGTTGTAACCGAGTTTCCCTCTGACGTCCGACGCGCCGATGACGGCGATGCTTTTCGGATAAAAGAAATCCCGCAGACTTTCCCGGCCTGTGGCGGTGACGTTTTCCCCCGGAGAAGGTTCCTTCACAAACATTCTGGCGTCAACGGTAATGTAGCCGTCGGGGTACAAAAACAGCGGATTAAGGTCCAACTCGCTGATTTCCGGATTTTCGATGACCAGTTGAGATATTTTCATCAGCAGACGGCTGAGCGATTCCCGATCGACAGCCTGGCCGCGATAACCTTCCAGAATGGCGGCGCCGCGGATTTCCGCGATCATTTCGGAAGCGTCTTTTTCCGTGATCGGCAAAATCCGGAAAGATACATCGCGCAGAACTTCCACAAATACGCCACCCAGGCCGAACATGATCAGCGGACCGAAACTGGGATCTCGGGTCACACCGATAATGGCTTCGATGCCGGGTCTGGCCATTTTCTGAACGGTGACCCCCTCGATATGCTGGTATTTAAATGTTTCGAGAATTTCATGATAAGCCTGACGGACTTCCCCGGCGGAATTCAAATTCAATTTCACGCCGCCCGCATCCGTCTTGTGAATAACGTCGGGTGAAACGATTTTCAACACAACGGGATATCCTGTTTTTTCGCTCATGGTTAGCACTTCATCCTCAGATCGGGCGACCAGAAAGCCGGTGGTCGGGATTCCGATCCCTTCCAGAATTTCTTTGGTTTCATGTTCCATCAGGTAGCTGCGGTTATCCCGCACGGCCTGATGAATGATTTCCGCCAGTTCGTCCTTGAGAAGTTTATCCTTCATTGAAGATGAATCTCCGAATAAATGACTGTTTGCCGATTTCGAATTTTCCGATGTTGAAGATGCCTGATTCATGCCCCCTCCTGCATAGTCTGATCCTCTTTTTTATGATGCGGCATTACAATCATGCCGAATCTGAACATGGTAACGGATTAACATGGCGCTTGAAAAGATAATATCGGCGTGAAACTTGTTTCTTTGTCAGAACACAACCAAACAGCATGACGGTTTTTGTCTGACAAATAAATGATGACGTGATTTGTCGGAGTCCGGGAGGGTGGACCTAGTTGATTAATTTATTGTGAACGGCATAAAGCGTCAGCTCGGCATTTTTCTTCATGCCCATTTTTGACATGACGCGTGTGCGGTAGGTGCTGATGGTTTTGACGCTCAAACACAGTTCATCGGCAATGTCGGAGACGGATTTTCCTTCCGCAAGCATCAGCATCACCTGGTGTTCGCGGTTGGACAGGCGCTCATGAGGCAGTTTCTCCGTATCGATTTCCAGCTCGTCGGCCAGTTTTTCAGCCAGCGATGACGTGACGTATTTACCGCCTCCCGCCACCTTGCGAATGGCGCCGATCAGTTCCTGAGGAGCGCTGGCTTTGGTGAGATAACCGGAAGCTCCGGCGCGCAGCGCGCGAACCGCGTACTGTTCTTCCGGATGCATGCTTAAAATCAGCACCGCCAGTTTCGGATGCTGGGTTTTAATATCTTCAAGCACTTCCAGCCCGCTGCGACCCGGCATGGAAATATCCAGCAGGACGACATCGTATTCATTTTCAGCGACTTTCTTTAATGTTTCAGATCCGTTTTGCGCTTCATCTTTGACGGTCATATCCTGGACGTCCGCCAGGATCTGTTTGACGCCCTGACGCACGACGGCGTGATCATCTGCAACCAGAATGCGTATCATGAAGGTTTTTCTCCTTTGTCGAGTGGAATGATAACCCTGACCATTGTTCCCGAGGGTTTGATGTTGCGGACGTGGACGGTGCCTCCCCAGAGGTGCGCTCTTTCCCGCATGCCGATCATACCGAAAGACTGCGGATCTTCTATTTGCCATTGTGTGATTCCGACGCCGTTGTCCGTGACTTCCAGACACAGTTCTTTGCCTTTTTCAATCAGGGCGACTTTGCATTGCGTGGCTTTGGAATGACGGGCAATGTTGGTAAGCGTTTCCTGGAAAATGCGAAAAATGGAAGTGGCCAGATTCTTGCCGATCATGTCCACATTGCAGTGGATATTGGCCTGACAGCGGATCCCGGAACGTTTCTGAAAATCGCCGGCCTGCCATTCAATGGCGGCCGGGAGTCCCAGATCATCAAGCAGGCTGGGACGCAACTCCATCGTGATTTTGTGGACGCTTTCAATCGTCGCATCAACAAGCTCCGACATGCTTTGGGTCTTTTCCCGGATGTTTTTGCTGCTGTCCGGCAAACGATTTTCCAGCCATGACAAATCCATCTGCAGAGCGGTCAGCGACTGACCCAGTTCGTCATGAATTTTGCGAGCCACGCGCGTGCTCTCTTCTTCTCTGACCGATTGAAGATGCGCGGAAAGGTTTCTCAGGTCCTGCTGCGAGCGTTCCAGTTCCTCCTGTGCTTTCTTTTGCGCCGTAATGTCTTCGAAAGTGACCACGATGCGTTTTTCCCGAAGTTTTTCGCCGATGCGCGAGGCTTTCATGCGGCAGATAATTTCCCGCCCGTCCTTGCACCGGCAGGGGAATTCCGTTTCGTATGTCCGCTGTTTTTCCAGAGAGGAATAAAATATTTCGCCTATTTTATCGGCTTCCTCCTCGCTGCGGTAAATGATGCGAATGCTTTTGCCGATCAGTTCTTCCCGATGCCAGCCGAAAATAACTTTCACCGCATGATTGGCGAAATTAATGCGGCGTTCGTGCAACCCGACGACCGCCTGAGGAATGGCGTCGAGGATGGATGACTCCAGCGCTTCCAGTTCCTCCAACCGGCGGCTTGCTTCTTTTCGTTCGGTGACGTCCATGGAGTTGCCCAGGATGGCGCGCTTTCCCTTGAATTTAATGGACATGACGGTTTCCATGATCCACTTGATCCGGCCGTCTTTGGTAACGATACGGTATTCGTAAGGAGTAAACCGCTGTTCCTTGAGCATCATGATCGCGTTTCTTGCCGTTTTGCGCCGGTCTTCAGGCAGGATAAAGGACGTCGGATTCATCTTGAGCATTTCTTCGTCGGAGTAACCGGTATAGTCGCGAAAATGAGAATTGATGAATTTAAAACGGCCGTTCTGCATAATATAGAAACCGACCTGAGAGCTTTGCGCGAGAAACTTGTAGAGCTCTTCTCCCGAAGTGCCGGACAGGGAAGACGCATCGGCATGAGCCAGTTGGTTCTGGAGAGTGTCCACCAGTTCAATCAGATTTTTCTTGGACATTTTTTCCAGATTCATTTTCTCACCGTCTTGATCTTCATTTGCGGAGAATCATTTTTTATATAATCATAATTCAGGTGAAAAATAAATATCTTTGATTGCCGTTCCTTCCCGGAAGCTCTGTCGGGTTTCGGCGCAGGAAGATTGCTGAACTATTTCGATGACAACAACGCGGAGATGAGGAAAATCAATGAAGCCTGCCGGTCATATAAGGACTATCGATGGGAATAATGCAGATTATTTTGCCCGCCATGAAAAATCACCGGTGTATCCGATCACTTTTCTTCTGGTATATTCAATGCCGCTCCACTGCATTTTTTTGAAAAAAGGTACGACAGTCGAGTTGATGGTCACGACCAGCGGAGTAACAATGGGAAGCAAAATGATCCAGAAATTCACATGGATCATTACTCTCGGTTCCGGTAAACGGTTCACGGGATATCCTTTCGCCTTCAACACCCAGAAAATCAATTTGGCGCTTAATCGTGGCTCCGTATCAATAACGGTTTTTAAAGCGGTGATGCCCATGATGACGTCAATCACTATGGATAATAAGGCCAGCAAACACCAGGGATGCCACCATGCGATGACCAGCGCGCATAAAAGCATCGGCAATCTGATGCCGATGTTGGACAGGAAAACCCATATCGCTTTGGTTGTCCACCAGGTCTGCAATACCTGACGGTTGGTAAACGTTATGACATGTGCCAGAGTTTCCTTTTTTGCCGGAGGATGCCTGAGCACAAGGCAATCGGGCACAAAAAGAGTTTCATATCCCCGGCTTCGCAAGGCGTTTAATATATTCATGTCATCGGTCGTGATGGAACATCCTTCCTGCCCTTCCAGACTCCGTCCCAGGTGTGCTTTTTCAAAAACCGCTTTCGGTATGGCGAGTCCGCCGCCCCATATGTAGCGGTGTTTCCCGACAAGAAACATGGCGGAGATCAGAATCCATAAGACTTGAACCAGAGACGCCAACCCTTTGCCGGGAAGGTAGATTCTTGCAGACGTGACGGCGCCCAGCTTGGCGTTGCCGTCAGCAAGGGGGGCGACGAGATTGCTCAACCAGTCGCTAAAAGGACGGGCGTCGGCATCGACGATGACATACACTTCGGTTTCCGGAGAGGCGGCCTCTATCGCAGTCAATAAATTATTGTTCTTCTGGCATCGGTGAATCTCCTTTGTTGCCGCCAGTTGAACGACGTCGTCGGCGATTGCTATTTTTACATGTTTATATTTCTGTGCATAGTGATGCAACTGCGGCAGGGAAGCATCGTCTTTTGTTGTGACAAAAATCACTTCCCATGCGCCGGGATAATTCTGTTTCAGAACGGCGTCGATATTGTCCGAATCGATTTTCCCCCGTTGCGGAGAGATGACGGTCAAACCCGGATATTTTTCAGGCTTTTTCCTGATCCAGTTTCTAATGTGAGTCCGGAAGGCAAAAACAGACAGCAAGCCGATCAGTGAACTCGTGATGGCCAGTGAAGCGCAGAGATATCCTATGTATTCAAGCACGGAGAGTATCCAAAATCAGTTCAGCAAATGGTTCATAAACAGTGAGAAAAGGCAGTCTGAATATCTGAACGATAATGGCCGCGCGAGGCGAAAAAATCTTGTCGCAAAGATATAATAGCCTTAAGTCCTTTATCCCGTTTAAATTTCATTTTTGTACAATCTTCAGATTCGTGCGGAAACATAATAGATGATATCCTCCGTGTCAAGGTATTATTCATTTTTCTGCAAACAATCATTATTCAGGTTTTTATTTCTGAAACACATGTTTGCTGAACGAACGTGTATTGCCGGCGTGCGCGACCGGACAAATTGGAAACGTGTCTCCAAACCGTGTCATGAAAAAGATGTTGTCCTGTATGCCCCGGCATGATTTTTTAAATCATTGAATCACAGGCGATGGTCATGCTTTCCGGAATGCATTGACTCCGGGCAGAGGTTCAGATATATCATTCGCCGTTGAATCAGATTGTTTTTAACGCAACGAAACAATCCGGAGGTACCTTATGCGTCAAAAAAGCTCAAAAAAAGAAAAGACGGATTCAATCAGCTTTGCGCTATTAGGGGCCGGCTCCGTTGGGCAAGGAGTGTTTCATCAGTCTTTGCTCACGCGACATGTGGATTGCACCGTTGTTTGCGACCGGGACATGGAAAAGGCGCTGGCATTGAATGATCCCCGAAGACGTTTTAAAGTCGTTTCGACCGAGGGTGAACTTGCGGATGCTTTAAAGAGGGGTGAAATAGCCGTTTGTCAGGATGCCCGGCTGGCGGCGACCGCGCCCGGCGTTGATGTTTTGTTCGACGCATCAACCGCGATCGATTCCGCGCCCGATACAATAGAATCGGCAATGGTTTCAGGCAAGCATATTATCATGATGAATGCGGAAGCCGATGCAATCTTTGGCCCCTGGTTCTGGCATCTTGCGCAGAAGCACGGCGTGGCCTATACAAGCAGCGACGGGGATCAACCGGCGGTATTGGCGCGTTTAATGGAAGAATTGCGATTTTATGGCCTTGAATTTGTTATGGCGGGCAATGTCAAAGGCTTTCTTGATCGTTACACAGATCCGGTGAAAATTCGGCCGGAAGCCGACAAACGTGGTCTTAACCATCAAATGTGCGCTTCCTTTACCGATGGCACAAAACTTTGCGTAGAGATGTCGATCGTTGCCAATGCCCTCGGATGCTCTGTTATTCAACCGGGGATGACCGGACCGAAAATGAATGAGACAATAGAACTTTTTGATCATTTCCCTCTTTCCGATCTGTGGACGCCAGGTCAGGCGCCGCTGGTTGATTATGTTCTGGGTGCCCGCCCCAAGGGAGGTGTGTTTGCCGTCGGTTATACGGATGACAAATACCAGCGTCGCATGCTGGACTGGTTTCCTCCCGAGACCGGTCCCGGCCCTTTTTATGTATTCACCAGACCGTATCACCTGGTCCATTTTGAAACCATGCGAACGGTTATGGAAGTCGGTCGCACGGGCCAATCATTGATTGCGCCGAGATTCGGCATGAGGACAGAGGTCGTCTGTTATGCCAAGAAGGCGCTGGAAGCGGGCTGTAAACTTGATGGTCCGGGCGGATTTGCCTCTTACGGATTGATTGAAAATAAAACCGATGTTTTGCCGGCGGGGCTGCCGATCATTTTGTCCGGGGATGTGAAGCTGTGTCGGGCAGTCGCAAAGGATGAACGCATTTGCTGGAGCGACGTGGATGTCACGTCGGTTTCACCTAATGCCCTTGACGCATGGCGCAAAGCATGTCAATTCGGCTCCCGGGATACGGCCGGACGCTAAGAGACCCGTGGGATGAAGCGAGGCGATGGAACGTGTTTTCTATTATTTGTGTTTTTAATAATTCGAAAAAACTTGATCAGTATCTTATCAAAAGCCTTGAGCAACAAACCGTTCCGTTTGAACTGATCACCATCGATAATACTGCGGGAAATTATCGCGCTGCAGCGCCTGTTTTGAATCAGGCTGCAAAAAGCGCCAGACATGAGTATTTGATGTTTGTTCATCAGGATGTTGCGCTTGATTCGGAGGATTGGCTGGCCAGGGCGGCAAACGATATGAAAACGCTTGATGGTCTCGGGGCTGCCGGTGTCGCGGGCAGGAGACCGTTTACCGGACTGGTCGCCAGCGTGACCAATGGTGTTCCGCCGCGTTACGTGGGGTGGCGAAAATTAAAAAAACCGGTAAGCGTTCAAACCCTGGACGGCTGCCTGATGATTGTTCATAAGCAAACATTTTCCCGTGTTTGTTTTGACGAAGAAACGGTGGACGGTTGGTATCTTTATGTTGCCAATTATTGTCTTGATTTAATTCGCCACGGTTATAAGAACTATGTTCTACCTCATCATATATACCATGAGTCGTCGGGCTTTAGTGACGGCCGTCTTTACCAAAACGCGATGGATAAAATCATTGACAGACACCGGGATCATGTAAACGTCATCTATACAACCGTCGGCAAATGGAAGACTCGTTCAAGCCGATGATTTGCGACAGGCGCCTCGTGCGTTTGCCGCGTATGTTTTCAAGTCGTGTTTTGTCAGCGCATTGATGGTCAGAATTCTATTGTTTCGGGTTGTAATCGTTCAATAAAGAAAAAAGTTCCTTCCATCCATTCTTGAATATAAAATAAGCATAATTACGCAGGAGATTATATTTTGCTCTGACTTTAACGGTGCTCATGCTTGGCCCGTAGAAATCGCGAATACCGACGTCGCCGTGGAACACCAGAGTGCTTTGATCGACGGCCAGTTTAAACCCTTTCTTTCTCACCCGGATGAGAAGATCGCTTTCGATGTGATACCCCAGGCCATAATGCTCATTGATCCCGCCGGCATCTTCAAAGACAGACCGGGGCGTCATCAAAAAACAGCCGACCAGGCTGTTGGCCGGTGTTATTGCTCCGTTATGTGTTTGGGCAAGGCTTTCCGCCACGGAATCTATTTTTTTGTATTCATCGGTCGTGAAGTCATTCAATACAATCCCCGTATCCATCTCCTGGATCCTGTGTCGAAACGCGAAGCTCAGCATGGGGCCGACGGCGCCGTATCGACTGTCGCGGCGGAGCAGATTCAAAAGGCGGGGAATGGCGTCTTTCGGCGCATAGATGTCGTTATTTGTCATTAATATATATGGCGCCTTGCTTTGATGAACTCCCCGGTTGATGGATTTCGCGAGACCTTGGTTGATCTCGTTTCTTATGAGCATTATGTTTAAAGCTTTTTCTCTCGCGGTTTTTTCAATCATGGCTTTTAATTCATCTCGCTTTGGCGATGCGTCGTCGACGATGATAATTTCAAAATCATTTTTCATGGGGCTCATCGCCAGGCTTTCCAGAAAAAGTTTTTCCGTCAGATCGATTAAATATTGATTGGGACAATAGACGGGCGTGATGATGCTTAGGATATAATCGTTGCTGTCCATACGGCTCATTCTTTCACAGGTGTTGTCGATTGGAACGAATGAAACATAAAGAAGGCTTTCCGGTATGTCAAGACGATATTATCTCCGCCGGAATGTTTTTACGGGGAAAGAAGAATGCAGGAAGAATACACCGCGTTGACATTAAAAGGTAAAGGAAAGAGCCAGCGCTCCGAAATGCTGAGCATCTTTTTGCTTTACAAACTCTTTTGTCCGGTGAACATAAGAGTAGGTGATTTTGATCCGGTGAATGATGATGCCCAGGCCTCCGATGACCTCGGCGACGAAAGGTTCTTTTTCGACGCTGTGACTGT
>JAGVUJ010000294.1 GCA_019136325.1 Deltaproteobacteria bacterium | reverse complement strand
CTCAAATGAATAGGTTGATACCTTGCCGTCCGCTGTCTGAATCGTCACGGTGTCCGTGGTCATTTTGAGTATTTGCCCTTCGACAACATTTCCGTCATTTAACACGATCCCTTTTATTTCTTTATGTGTCGGATCTCCTTCCATTAGAGGCGAAGGGGATTGTGCTGTCGTTTTGATATTTCTAATTTGTGAAGAAGACTTCGTCGTCGTGGCTACGTTTTTAATCCGATTTTTCCATGACGGATGTGATGCCCAAAAACCACCACCGCTTGATTTAGATATTTTTTCTATTCTCTGCATGATGGTGATCTGCCTTTCAATGGACATATCAAAGCATTGAGCACAATGATCTGATGCCATCTGATCCGCATCGTACTCTTGGGTTTTGCTGTAATTATTGGTAATCGTTGGATTAATGATATGATTCAACAACCCAGCACCGGGAAGAAAAATATTGGCCACGACCATTGCGCCCGTAATCGTAGAACTTACCGCTATTTTTTTTGCGACATGTCCCAGTTTATCATGCGCAATTTCATGCGCTGCCACGAAAGTGAGAGTATCATCATCATATTTTTCAAGGGCCTCTTTTGTGAATGTTATATTTCCAGATATATTAACCCAGGCGTTCGGTTCGTTTTTATCACTGATAAATACGTCATAATCTACATCCGGGTTGATACATTTTCCGACTTTATAAACGATTGAGTATATGCGAGCCATCTTGGGATTCTTCGTATTCATTCGTCCAGCCAGGATTTGAGCGTTTTCGGCTTTCTTTATCAATTTGAGAAACGATAAATTACGCGCATAATCGTCCGACTGAAAAACGCGTTTCCCCGTTTTTAATGAAAATTTTACATAGTCGGAGGCCTTGTATCCGGATGCATCCACGGCAAACAAGTCCACATCCTTTTCAATGAATATTCTGGCGATATCGTAATCACCATACATTGCGGCCAGGATAAGTGGCGTTGTTCCATTGGCATCTACAACGTGTATGTCGGCGCCTCTATCTATTAGTAGCTTTGACAGTTCATGATTATTTGCGGCCAGGGCGAGCAGTAAGGAACTGCTTTTATCATTGCTGCGGGCATTAATATCACTTCCCCTGCCGATGAGAAGCTTGGCAATATCATAATATCCATAGCTTGCCGCCCATAGAAGAGGAGTATAACCGCTTTTGTCACGCTTGTTCACATCAGCACCGACATTGACTAGCTGAATAACGGTTTCTTTTTTCCCAGACCAGATTGCATGCATCAAAGGCGTGTAACCATCTTCATCAGCTTCATCGATGTTGGCGCCTTCTTTGATAAGTTTCTCCGTGGCAAAGGTATCACCATCCGCTGAAGCCTTGATGAGAGGGGTTTTGGCTGCACAGCCTGAAATCAAAAGAAGGAAGGCGCAGGCAAATATGATTTTTGTTTTCATAGACACATCTCCCGTGCCATATAATTGATAACATAGCAGCTGTCTAATGGAGGCTCATGTCATTAGAAAAATGATAAATCATCTCATATCTAATCATCATCCTAAGTTTCAGTGTTTACATTGAAATTTATTATTTTGGAATTTGTTTTTAAAAAAAGCCCGCCTGTTTTAGGCGGGCCATAATTAATGTTATGTAAGGATTAGAAAAAGTATTTGATCCCAAAATTAACAAGAAACGAATCAAGATTCATGCTTCCCTCTAGCTTTGCCGCACCAGCGACCGCCGTTAAGTCAGTTTTTGCCCAAACGTACTTCAAATCGACATTGAGCGCAAGATTACGGTCCTTGGTTAGAAAAATATCTGATCCTGCATTGGCATGATATCCCCAGCCATTGTTGACAGAGACGTCAGCGGCAGGATTAAAGAAAGTATTATCTTTATCATAGGATCTAATATAATATCCCAGACCTAGTCCTACATACGGGCTAAATATTCCAATTGGATAATGGAATTGTGCAGTCAAGGTGATGGGCATTTGTTTGATCTCGCCAGTTTTCCATGACGTGCCGGCAATTGTGAATTCATTCTTTGATGAATTGATAAAGTCTAGGCCAAGTTCAGCGGAGATGTATTTGTTAACTTGAAGGATTCCGTTAAATCCAAATGTCCACGAACCGTTATTTGAATAATCAAAGTTTCCAACCATTCCAAAACCCGGTGCTGAAACCTCCATGCTTCCATTACGATAAAAATTGTAACCTGCTCTTGCGCCTATGCCAAATTTTGGTGCTTCCGCACAGACCTCAACTGCAAACATCAACACGACTAAAATGGATAATAAAAAAATACTTTTCTTCATGATTGCCTCCTTTTTTATTTTTATTCAACACCGTCGGCGTTGCTTTTGATGGTTCATCGCTTTATGGGTTTCGTAATCAAGCATGTATTTTCTCAATTTCCCCTTTATTGGTCGCAATAAAACAGTCTGAAACAATCTTGATGATGTTGCTCACCTCCGTTCAAGGGTTTTGAATAACCGCTTGAATGAAGCGATAAATCACCGTTCATGTTCCTTGCCTTTGAATGTTTTATGTAACTCTTCTTAGATGCTTGTTGATGTTGTTTTTTCCATAAACACACATATAGGCCTTTTGTCAACATAAAAAAACACCAATGATGGGTTTAATGTCGTTTTTAAAGCATCTATGATTCACGAATGAAAAATAAAATCGAAAACGAAAGATTGCTTCTTGGCAGGAGAATTCGAAGCCTTAGAAACATCAAGGGATGGACACAGGAAGAGTTAGGTCGACAGGCTGATTTAAGCTACAAATTCATTGGCGAAATTGAGCGCGGTCAGCAGAATCCTTCCTTGGACACTATCGTTAAAATCGCCGCTGCGATGAAGGTTGAGCTTCTGGAGCTGTTTCGTTTTGAACAGGAGACTGTTGATAAAGCAGCCATTGAGAATCTAATTGGTCGAATTGTCAAAGGATTGCCTAATGAAGATGTGCGTCGTCTTCTGATGGTGCTGCGAGTGTTGTATCCTGTGGTTTAAATGTGGCTCATTTAGACCACAGGGGATGCCCTTAAAAAACAGGTTTGCAAAGCTAATCTCTGCCAGTAATAATCAACCCATGCCTAGATCAGCCAGGCTTCATGCTCCCGGTGTGATGCGGCACATCTGCCGTGCTTTTAAACTCAGGATTATGGGGATCATGATAAAGCTCAAAAGAAAGCTGACGCCGACGAATGGCCGGCGCAGCCCCGCGTAGGGCGCCATGACTCCGCCATACAGTGGTCCCGGCGTTATGCCGAGCGATGTCATGGAACATTCCTTTTCTGACGGTCTAGGTGATTTCCCTTGTATCCGTTCCCGCAGCTGCCCCAACTAGTCTTTAAAGCGCGTTAGGGAGAATGGCATCAAGATCAAGGTTTTTGGCATTTTGATACAGTTGATGATCAAAGGTGACAATGCTACAATCTTCACAAGAGGCTACGGCCAGGTGAAGGGCATCCAGCGATTTCAAAGGCAGGGTGAATTGGGCAATCCAGCTGCCTGCAAGACGATGGTGATTGGCCGCCAGCGGCAAAGAATGGAAATATTTCCCCTCGAGATGGGATAGGAATTTTGCGGATATTTTTCTGGCCGTTTTTGCATCCATTTCCTTATTCCGAATTTTTCTGGAAAGCGCTGAGAAAAACTCGACTTCCGAAAGGGAGCTTATATTTGGCCTGTTGCTGATCATCCAGCATGGACATCACCAGTCTGATCGGCTGGTCGGCAATCAGCAAATAGGATTGTAAAAGTGCGCGTATCAAGAGGGATGAAATAATCCTGACGTTTTCAATGCTTTCACAAACGGGCCGTCTTCCCGCCAGGCGTGGCAGGTGTTGATCAGGTATTTGAGGATGATTTTGGACTGCCCGGCATCCACGCTGGAGGGACGGCGCGACCGGGCGGCGGCGACGCCCTGCAGGACCGCAGGAGCCATGGCGAGCAAAAGCTCTACCACGTGCGCGCAGCCTTTGGGGCCGCCCACCAGTTTTTTGATGCGGGCGGTGAATCCCCGGGCGATGGTCATGCCTTTGACCGGGGCCAGAAACCCCATCGTTTCGTGGCACACTTCCCGGGGCACGGAAATCAGCTCCATATCCAGATCTTCGATCACC
>JAGVUJ010000070.1 GCA_019136325.1 Deltaproteobacteria bacterium | reverse complement strand
CTCTGTTGTAAGATCCAGCGCCTGTTCTATGGATATTTTCGGGTCATAGCCAAAATCCCTTTTCGCTTTTTCATGGGAAAAATAATGGGAACGGGAAAACTGCAGCGCCACAAATCGCGTCATCGGCGGCTCTCCGTTAATCTTAAAAAATCTGTACCAGGCTTCGAACAAGGCCCCCATGTTCAACGCCACTTTTTCGGGAACTCTTTTTGTGATGGGAGAAAGATTATATCGCTTCAGAATCTTGTTGATAAAATCCCAGAGCACGACCGGCCGTTCCTGACCGATGAAATAAGCCTGTCCCGCCGGCGCAGATCGGGGAGATAATTTTTCAAAAGCAAGAATATGCGCGTCAACAGCATTTTGAATATAGGTGACATCCACAAGATTCTTGCCGGTTCCGACTATTTTCAGCCTACCCTGCCTTGCCGCATTGACCAGCCGCGGGACGAGATGCGGATCGTCCGGACCGATGATCTGGTGGGGCCTCAGAGCGACGGTGCATAATGTTTCGTCATTGGACTGCAAAACCGCCTGCTCGGCCAGCGTTTTGGTCCGGGAGTAGTCATTATAAAATTTCCGGGCATAGGGTTTGGTCTCGTCGGCTCCCAAAATATCATTGCCGTCGAAAACAACGCTGGGTGTGCTTGTATAAATCAGTTTTGTTATGCTGTTGGCGCGGCACGCCTTGATTACATTTTCAGTGCCGACAACATTCGTCCTGTAATAGTCTTCGTATTCACCCCAGATACCGACGCGTGAGGCGACATGAAAGACCGCATCCATTCCCCGGAATGCCGTTATAACATCGGAAGCGTTTTGCAGATTGCCGCAAATGGTTTCAACGCCCATGGCCTGCAATGGCGGATGATTCTTACGGCTGAAGTTCCAGACCTTGTGTCCTTTCGACAGCAAGCCGTTTGCCAGATTTCTTCCCAGAAAACCTCCCGCTCCCGTAACGATAATGTTCATATTCTCCCCCGGGCAACGTCATCGGCCAGCTTCAAACGGTCGATCTTGATATTGTGCCGGACATCGACAGGAAAGCTGTCGCAGAAATGGAATGACGTTATCGGCGCTGTCAAAGGATTCTTTCCGGCCAGATTCAACAATTCTTTTTCCAATTGTTTCCGGTCAAGCTTCCGGCCCGCCGAATTTCTTTCAATGACAATCGCGGCCGACTGCCTGCCTTTTTCTCCGATTCCGACCAAGGCCGAACGTCTGACACCGTCATGCGTGTTAAAAATCGCTTCACACATGACCGAACACAGCAATTCTCCCGATACTGTTTCGACGCGGTGCGCTTTTCTTCCGCAGAACCAGAGTCTTCCTGCATCATCGATATAGCCGAGATCGCCCATTCGATGCCAAAGCGATGCGCCGTCTGTAATTTTTGCCCGAGCTGTTTCCTGCGGAGATTGATAATACGCGGCGGTGACCATGTCGCCTTTGACAATAATTTCTCCGATCTGATGCAGGCCCAGTATGCGCGCATTCCTGATATGGTCGACGACGTCGTCGCTGATCGTCATAATGGCAACTTTGACGCCGGGGACAGGCTCTCCCACACAGGTTCCCTTGCCTTCATCGGTGAGAGCGGCCGTTTGCTCCAAAACCATTTTCCCGGAAATATTAGCCACGGGGAGGCTTTCCGTTGCGCCATAAGGCGTATAGGTGGTTCCGTTGGGCAGAATCCTGTTGAATCTTCTATGCAGTTCATTTCTGACCGGCGCGCCGAACATCACCAGATATTTCACCGAAGGAAGGGTAATGTTGTTTTTGATGCAGTAACTTCCCAGCGTTTCCCAGATGGCCGGCGATCCGGCCATAAAGGTAACTTTATTGTCGGTAATGTTCCGCAATAACTGTTTCGGGTCGGCTTTTGCCGGTTGCGACGGGTTCATATCGGGAATACAGGACGTCATGCCCATGCAGAGTGTGAAGAGGGAAAACAGTGGGAAGCAGGGAAAATCTATTTCATTTTCATCGAGAGAAAAAAGCTCCTGCAAAAGACGTGTCTGCTCGTAATAAATTTTGTGGGTATAGACAACGCCTTTCGGACGGCCGGTTCCACCCGAGGTGAACAGAATGGCCGCCATCTCATCCGGTTCCAACTGGGCGCTTTCAAAACCGGTTTTCGCGCGCTTCAGCATGGACAGCGGGAAGCAATTGCCTATTTTGGGTCCTCTGGTGGTAACCTTGAACTTCACAGATTTAAATGACTTGCTGAAAAGAATCCTCAGAAGATGAACTTCCGGCTCAGCAATTAATCCTTCCGGGGCCACTTCTTCAATAGCCGCGAGGAGATTTTTTCTGCCCATGCCAGGATCAATGAAAACCGGAATGACGCCTATTTTAAAGAGGGCAAAAACCAGCGCGGGAAATTTTAATGACGGCCGGACAAAAAGAAGGGTTTTACTGCCGCGACGAAATCCGATGCGGGTAAGACCATTGGCGTATTGGTTGGCGAGCAATTCCAGTTTCCCAAACGTAATGGAATCGTAATGGTAATTCCTGCCCGTGCGACGGGGGTATTTTACCGCGATTTTGTTGTGATGAATTTTTGCTATTTCAGTAAAACGATCAGCGATGTTCATGGTTACCGCTTTTCACCGTCATAAGATTTTATTCAAATAAACTTTTTAAGTTCTGCGATGATTTCGTCTCCGGCGTCTTCCAGAACATAATGCCCGGCGTTCTCAAAAGTCTTTACAATGGCGTGAGGATAAATTTCCCGCCAGCGATTGAGAAAATAATCATGAAAGCAGAAATCTTTTTTACCCCACAGAATAAGCATCGGGCAACGATGCCGGGGCAGCGATAATTCGATGTTCTTTAACGTCCGGTAACTGCGATGCTCCGGATTCATGGGAATGTCGGCGACAAATTTTGCCGTGGCAATCCGGTTTTTGTAACTGTCGTAAGGGAATAAGTATCCTTTTCTGATTTCCGGAGACATTTTTTTAGCCACGGCCATGTAGGTGGCGGTCAGCGCAAATCCGTTCAGGCGGCGAATCACCTGCTCGGCCAACACGGGAATCCGGCACATATTGATCTGAAAAGCAATGACGTCGGACGTATAGGCCGCGGTGTTCAGGAGAACTATTTTCTGAACCCATTCCGGATGTCGCTCAATCAGCCCAAATCCGATTGCGCCGCCCCAGTCGTGAACAATCATAATAAAATCTTTCAATGCCAATGCAGTGACAAGTTTTTCCAGATTATCGATATGCTGCTTCAGGGTGTATTCATAATCCTGCGGTTTGTCCGAGAGTCCGCAACCGATATGATCCGGAACAATCACCCGGTGGGATTTGGAAAACTCCGCCACCAGATTCCTGTAATAAAAGGACCAAGTGGGATTGCCGTGCAGCATCAGTATCGGATCGCCTTTTCCTTCATCCAGATAATGCAGGGAGAGATTATCTTTGAGTTGGAAAAAATGAGATGTGAAAGGATATAATTTATTCAACCAGTCCGGTTTTACCATTTTACCCCCAGCATAATGGAATTAAGTCCCGACCCGATGCCCAGCAAACCGACCGTGCTGCCTTTGGGAATTTTTTTCTGCTCATCAAAAATAGTAAGCGTTATCGGCAGAGCGGAAGCGCCGGTATTGCCAAGACGTTCATACGTGGTAAAGGTGGGACAGTTTTCGAGTTTCAACGTCTGTTTCAAAAGCGCTTCATGCGCCACGCCGACCTGATGACCGACAAAGCAGTCAACGTCATCATTGGTCCATCTCAGTTCCCGTTTGGTTTCTGCCCATGTTTTTTCGGCCAGAGCCACGCCGGCTTTCATCAACTCTTCAGAGTCGGTTTCCATCATCAGCGACGTTGTATCCCCGCCGCCGCGACAAAGGATATTCGCTGACGAATCAACCAGAGATGCTCCTCCCAAAAGCAAATGGCCTGCATCGACACAGTCCTTATGCGAAAGGGTATAGGCCACCGCAGCGGACCCGATGGTTAAATTGGCAATATATTTTTTAATGCTTTTTCTGGTGATATTCGTGTCTTCCAGCAAATGTTCAATCGTTTGCAAAAGCAACGGGCCTCCGTTCTCGCCGGAAACGATCAGAGCGTGCCTGATGAATCCGTTATCAATCATATTGGCG
>JAGVUJ010000364.1 GCA_019136325.1 Deltaproteobacteria bacterium | reverse complement strand
GGCCGCGGATGTCTGCATGAGCAATCTGCCGGCGGCTGCCATCACGTTTTTTTCTTTGGCGTCGGCGACAATTTCGAAAATATGAGAAATTCTGTTTCCCGATGCATCAACGGCGAAAAGTTCACTTTCCGTATCATTGCCGATCTTTATTTTCTGCCGCTGCAGTTGGGCGGCAAGATTGCTGACAATGAGATCGTGATCGCAGGCGTCAGCGATTTCATCTTCCGGCAGAGGGCTCTCGCTTCCGATCAGGTCTTCCCGGAAATGGATTTCCGCAAAATCCATTTCCGTTTGCGCCGACTCGGCGGCGGACAATTTCATCATTTCTATTTTTTTAACGAACAGAGCCGTCTGCGCAGCGAAACGCTCTGATTTGAGATTGCCGATCACCGCCACTTCACTCAGGCTGTCACCATCTTCCATGAAGGACCAGACGCCGCGGTAATTTTGTTCGAACAGCGATTTGCCGACGCCTTTTTTCCCGCCGCCGATCTTCCCGCGGTGAATGACAAACAGATTGCCCCAGGCATCCTCGGCAAAAGCGCCTCCGGTTTTCCTGTCGATCTGCGCCCAGGGGAAATTGATTTCGGAGGCGATGGAAAGAACGCCGGCGATTCCGGGTTTGCCGATGCCGAAAGCGTTCCAGTAGCGGATATCGTTGACGGCCCGGGAAAATTTCCAGATGCCCAGTTCTTCGCACCAAAGAACTTTGGCGGAAAAACTGGCACCCTGATGCCCGAGTTTGACCTTTATATTTTCTTCAGCAAACGGTTTGAACTTTTTATTGAAAAGTCCGGCATATTTTTTGATGGCTTTTTGATCCGCTACGACCTTGAGCATGTGTCCATTTCCTGAGATGTTATATTTTAATAATATATGAGAACGCTTCACTAATCCAGCCGTTTTTTAGACCGGGCGATGGCGCCGGTAAAAACAACTGCCCCCAGGATGGTCAGGGCGAGGTATTGCGGCCAGAGCACATCAAAGCCAACGCCTTTCAGAAAAATATCCCTGATGATGACCAGAAAAAATCTCAGCGGATTAAGATACGTAAGCCACTGTACGACGTCAGGCATGTTGGAAATGGGAAAGACGAAACCGCTGAGCATGAAGAACGGCAGCACGAAAAAGAAAGCCGTCATCATGGCCTGCTGTTTGGTCGAGGATATGGTGGAGATGAAGAGTCCGATGCCCAGCGTGCTCAGCAAAAACAAACAGGCGGCCAGCAAAAGAAGCAGGAAACTTCCTTTAAAGGGAATCTCAAACCAGTAAACGGCGACACCGGTTACGGCAAACAACTGAAAAAGCGCAATGATCGTATAGGGAATGGTTTTGCCGATAATAAATTCGTGTGATTTTATGGGGGTCACAATCAATTGCTCCATGGTGCCGTCTTCCTTCTCCCGGATGATGGCGATGGACGTAAAGATAAAACTCGTCAACATGATCAGAAAAGCGACGATGCCGGGAACAAAAAAATACTGACTGTCAAGATTTGGATTGTACCAGGTTCGGATGCGTGCATCCACCCTGCCGTAACTCATATGCATGGGGTAGAGCCGGCGCAGTTCTTCGCGGTTGAATTTATCCAGAACCGACGCGATATAAGCCACCCGGACAGCCGTCATGTTGCTCATGGAACCGTCAACAAGAAACTGGACCGGCGCTGTTTGTCCCGCTCTGACCACCGGCGCGAAATCCTGGCTGATCTTGATTCCTACGTCGATTTTTTTTCTGAGCAACAGTTCCGACATCTGGTTTTCACGGGTCACATGATGCGTTACGTGGAAGATTTTACTGCCTGTGAAACAGTCGATGAGCGATCGGCTCTCATGGGTTTTGGAATAATCCAGGACCGCCACTCGGACGTTCCGGATATCGTAATTCACAACGTAACCGAAAACCAGCATCATGATAAAGGGAAATATCATCATTTGCGCGCGGTTGCGTTTGTCGCTGAAAAGCTGAATGAATTCCTTGCGCACCAGTTCTCTTACTCTCAGCCAGCTCATAGGCCTTCCTTTTTCAGCATTCTGTAATTAAAAAAAGTCAAAATGATGAACATCGCCAGTAACACCAGCATGCTCGGCCACAGATAAGCCAGGCCGAGATTCCGCAGATAAATTCCCGATAAAATGTCGATAAAATATCGCGCCGGGATGACCAGGGTTATCATCTGTATTACTTTCGGCATGTTGATGACGGGAAAAACAAAATCGGAAAGAAGAAATGAGGGCAAATACGTTGCCATGATTGCTACCTGATTGGCCAACAGTTGCGATTTGGTTACATTGGAGATCAAAAGCCCCAGCGATAAGGCGACGCTTAAATAAAGAGAGGAGGAGAGGATCATCAGCCAGAAATTTCCTTTCATAACGATTCCGAACAACACCTGGCTTAACAGAATAGCAATCAGCACGTCCGCCAGTCCGATGAGAAAATAAGGCAGCGCTTTGCCCAGCAGCAATTCGCCGGCCCGGACCGGCAGCGATTTAATGGTTTCCATCGTGCCGTTTTCATATTCCCGCGCAATGACCAGGGACGTCAGCAGCGCGCCGACGATCATGATGATGACCGCAATAATGCCCGGAATGATGAAGTTGCGGCTTTCCATGTCTTCATTGAACCAGATGCGGATTCGTCCGTCCGCAGGCGGATTGATCTTTTCCTGTCCCTGCCGATTGAGGAAATCAATCAAAAGCTTCTGGTTGTATTGTTCAACAAAGGCGGTGATATAGCCGCGCATGATGTTGCCGAAGGTCGGATCGCTGCCGTCGATAATGATCTGCAACGGCGTCGCCCGGTCGGCGCCGATGCTTTTTTTGAAATCCGGCGGGATGACAATGGCCAGCCGGGCACGGTCCTGATCCAGATAATGAACCGCGTCATTTGTTGACGGTAGTACGCCGGAAACGTGAAAATAGGAAGAGGCATCGAGCCTGCGGATGAAATCCCGGCTGAGGTCGCTGCGGTCGTAATCAATGAAAACTGTTTCCACATTGTCCACATCGAGGCTCAGCGCATAGCCGAACAGAATAATCAGTAAAAGCGGGATGGCAAAGGCCAGATAGAGGCTTCGATAATCACGAATCAGGTGATAAAATTCCTTGCGAATAATGGCTTTGAGTCTGATGACCTTCACATCTTATCTCTCTTCATGATTTTTATAAACGCGTCGGTCAGGTCGGCGTCGGTCAGGTCGGGACAGGTTCCGGCCACAATGTCGGCTGGTGTTCCCGCCGCGACGATATTGCCTTCGTTGATCATCACGATTCTTTCGCAGAAACGCGCTTCATCCATGTAATGCGTTGTGACAAAGATCGTCATGCCGCCTTCGGCCAGTGTCCGGATGAAACGCCAGAAATGCCTGCGGGTGACGGGATCAACGCCCGACGTCGGTTCGTCCAGAAACAAAATATCCGGTTTATGTAAAAGCGAGCAGCCCAGCGCCAGTCGCTGACGCCAGCCCGGCGGAAGCTCCCGGGTTTTCCGGTCGCGTGCGTCCTGCAGGCGGGTCATGTTCAATACCCAATCAATGCGCTCGCGCCATTGTGACGAGGGAACATTGTAGACGCCCAGGTAAAAGCGCAGATTTTCGAAAGGCGTCAAATCTTCATAAAGAGAAAATTTCTGCGACATATAACCGATGGACAGTTTGACCTCTTCTGCTTCGGTGACGATGTCATGACCGGCGACGGTGCCGCCGCCGGATGTCGGTGTGATGATGCCGCAAAGCATCCGGATGGTCGTGGATTTGCCGGAACCGTTCGAGCCGAGGAATCCGAAGATCTCGCCCTTTTTGACGGAAAAAGAAATTTTGTTGACGGCAACAAAATTGCCGAATCTTTTTTCCAGATGGGTGACAGAGATGGAATCAGAGTTGGAAGGTGTCATGCGCCAGCGCTCCGTCCGCTTGTTTGATTCGTTCGATAATCGCCTCCTCCAGCGTGGGAAATCCGCCGCGAATGACCGAGGGCGCCGCCAGGTCCAAAAGAACCGAATCATGCATTAACCCCAGTCTGTTGCACTTTTCTCCCTCGTCGAGGTAGGCGGTGGAAACAATGATGGTCATGCCTTCTTTCTGCATATTTTCCAGAATCTCCCAGAATTCGCTGCGTGATACCGGATCAACGC
>JAGVUJ010000043.1 GCA_019136325.1 Deltaproteobacteria bacterium | reverse complement strand
CCTCATCACACACACCTGCCGTCCCCTGCGCAAAAAAATGATCGAAATGTTTTATGATTCTCTTGATGAAGAACGTATCAAAAAGCACATCGAGATCAAGAAAGAATTGATGCTATCCTATATGGCGAGCGCGACCCCGGACAGTCTGGCGCTCGTTGAACGATATCGCGAAACACTCAATGGTTATCGCGCCACCCTGCGCAAATTGCTCTTTAGTGAAGAGAAAGAACAAAAAACATTAGAATAACCATCAGCGATCATCCTTCATCTTCGGCTTGGAAAAATGCTCAATGATGAGAACGGGCATGTTTTCTTTTGTCGCAAAAGTCATTTTCCGGAAAACAAATTGTCAAACGGCTCTTTTTTGTTTATACAGTTACGGGATACATGATCGCAGATCAGGACGTCTTCCCGGCATAACCGGACGATAGCCTTCGGTCGCAGCGGCACACGGGGAAACGGACGTTTGAGGAGGCGCGATGAACGCTGAAAATACTGCCGGGCAGAACAGACTCTGGGGAGAGACCACCGCGTTTCTTGCTTTGTTTCTGGATAACGTCGGAACGCTGATTTTTTTCAGCGCCATTCTGGTTTTTACGTTCAACTATCCGGCGGACATGATCCTCACCCGCATGATTCCCGGTACGGCTGTCGGCATCTTCATCGGCGATGTTGTCTATACATGGCTGGCGCTGCGTCTCAGAAAAAGAACGGGAAGAACTGATGTCACGGCCATGCCGTTGGGAATCGATACGCCCTCCACCATCGGCATTGCCTACGCCGTTATGGGTCCCGCGTATATCGCCACACGCGATGCGCAGTTGACCTGGCACATCGGTATGGCCACGCTTTTTATGATCGGCGTCGTAAAGATATTCACGTCTTTTTTCGGCGGTCTGGTGCAGCGCATGATTCCCACCGCGGGCCTGCTGGGACCGCTGGCCGGCATCGGATTGATGCTGCTCGGTTTTCTGCCGCTTGTCGAAATTTTCAACGAAGCGGTTGTCGGCATGGTGGCGCTGGGGCTGATCTTCACGACACTCATGAGCAGAATGCAACTGCCGGGACGGATGCCCGGCGTGCTGGCCGCGGTCATCCTGGGCACCGGCATTCATTTTGCCCTGGGCTTCGGTGGCTATCTGCCGGAGTTCACCGCGCCGGCTCTGGATATGCATTTTGCGCTGCCCCTGCCCACGGTCGAGTTTCTGAAAACCGTTCCGCAAAGCATGCATTATCTGAGCATCGCCATTCCCTTCGGCATTCTGACCATCATCGGCGGCATCAACAACACGGAAAGCGCGCGGCTGGCCGGCGACGATTACCGCACCCGAGATATTCTGCTGACGGAAGCCTTTTCGTCGTTGATCGCGGCGTTCTTCGGCGGTGTGGCGCAAACCACGCCTTACATCGGTCATCCGGCTTACAAGAAGATGGGCGCGACCTGGTGGTACACCCTGCTGACGGGCATCCTGATCGGCGTCTGCTCCGCGGTCGGACTGCTTTCCCTGTTTGTCAGTCTGATTCCACGGGCGGTCATTGCACCGATTTTCATTTTCATCGGTTTTGAGATCATGCGACAGGCTTACAAGGATTCTCCGCCGGCTCATTCTCCGGCCGTTAGTCTCAGTGTTCTGCCGGTCATCGCCAGCATGGTGCTGATTATTCTGGGACAGTTCATGGGAGCGGCGGGCGTCACGCCGGATAAACTGCCGGCGCGGCTGCAGGTCATGCACCAGACCCTGACGATGCTCAGCAACGGGTTCATCATTACGGGACTGCTGTGGGGAAGCATGCTGGCTTTCTTAATCGACAACAAGGCGAGGCTGGCCGCTTTATGCGCCGCCGTCTGCGCTGTGTTCACGCTTTTCGGCATTATTCATTCGGTTCTGCCGACGGGCGAACTGTATCTGCCCTGGCACATTCACGCGCAGGCTCACTATTTGACGTCGGCAGGTTATTTCGCGCTGTGCCTGATTCTGCTTGCATTGAAATCCAGTAACGATAAATCGCTGATTTAAAGACCGACGGGGGAATTGCCTGTTTCCCGCTACCGGTGAGATGATTATTTTCATTGACAGGCCCGGCTGTTCTTTTTATACTTTGCGTAACACAAGCAAAGTATAAATCACTATCAACCCTGTTCCCTTTCAAGGATACCCCTCTCATGAAATTTTTACCCGCTGTTGTCAGCTCTTTTGTTGAAAGTAAAATTATCAAGGCGAATATCCGTTTGCTGGTAAAGTATCTTGTCGTTATTGTCGCGCTGATTACCACCTACAGCATCCTGTTCCACTATATTATGGCCATGGAAGGGCAGGAACATTCATGGGTCACCGGTTTCTACTGGACCATGGTGGTCATGTCCACGCTCGGATTCGGAGACATAACGTTCACCGGCGATATCGGCAGGATTTTCTCGATTATCGTCTTGCTTTCCGGCGTTATTCTTCTGCTGATTCTTCTTCCTTTTGTGTTCATCAAATTCTTTTTCGCTCCCTGGATGGAAGCGCAGACCCGTAACCGCGCGCCCCGGGAACTGCCCACCGACACCAGGAATCACATCATTATCACAAATTTCGATCCCGTCACCGGAGCGCTGATCGAAAAACTGAAGCGCTATAATAAAAACTATGTGGTGGTGGTTGACGATCTCGCCCGGGCGCTGGAACTGTATGACCGGGACATCCGGGTCGCTCTCGGCAATATCGATGATCCGGGGACATACGATAAAATGCGCATTCAGAACGCCGCGCTGGTTGTGGCATCGAACAGCGACCAGATGAACACCAACATCACGCTGACCGTCCGGGAAGATTTTGAACATATTCCGATTATCACCACGGCGGAGTCGCCGCATTCGGTGGACATCCTGCAACTGGCGGGCAGTTCCCGGGTCCTGCAGTTGTATGACATTATGGGAGAGTCTCTGGCCGGCTGGACGATCGCGGGCGACTGCAAAGCCAATATCATCGGCCGCCACAAGGAATTAATCATCGCCCAGACACCGGCAATCGGAACGCCTCTGGTCGGTCAGACGCTCGCGGAAAGCAGGCTGCGCGAAACATTCGGATTGACGGTCGTGGGAATCTGGGAGCGCGGAAAATTTATCATTCCCAAGTCTCACGATACGATCAACCGGACGAGTGTGCTGGTCCTGGCGGGACGGGAATCTTCTCTGGCCCAATACGATGAAGTCTATTCCTTCTACCACATCTGCAAAATCGCCGGCGATCCGGTCATCATTGTCGGCGGAGGACGCGTCGGACACGCGGTGGCCAATTATTTCGAAAAAGAAGAAATCCCTTATCTGATTATTGAAAAAAACCGTCGGAAAGGTGAAGACGGGTCTCATTTTATTTATGGGGACGCCGCCGACATTCACACGCTGGAGAAGGCCTGGTTCGAAAAAGCGCCGGCGGCCCTGATCACGTCACATGATGACGCCACCAATATTTATCTGACAAAATATTTGCGCAGCCTGCGGCCGGACATGCAGATTCTCAGCCGCGCCAGCGAAGACCGCAATGTGTCCACATTACACCGGGCGGGCGCTGATTTTGTCATGTCGTATGCGTCGCTGGGCGCCAATACGATATTCAATTTTCTGATGAATGAAGAAACCTCGCTGCTCGCGGAGGGGCTGAACTTCTTTCATCTGAACACGCCCAAATCGCTGTGGGGCAAAACGCTGGCCGATTCGGGTATCAGAGAGCACACGGGCTGCACGGTGGTGGCCGTATTGCACAAAGGCGCCACTTACATCAATCCGGAGCCGGATATGAGGCTCGACAAAGAAGATGAATTGATCCTGATCGGCACCTACGAAACGGAGCGATCTTTCCTGAAAGAATTCCCCGTATAAAAAATCCGACACGACAGGCAATATCGCCTCCGTTAAGCGGGACGACAATCACAAAAAAGGGTCTGGAAAAATTCCAGACCCTTTTCAATTTTATTTCGATTCTATTTTACTTTTTATCATCAACAACAATGAGTTTGCCTTCATGTTCCATCTCTTTGACCCATTTCGGATGAAGCATTCTCAATACCGGCAGCTCCATCTTCCCGCTGATCATCGCGGAAACAGACCCGGGATTCCCGACAGTGCCCAGGTACAGGTGAACAAAGAAGAACGCAAAGAT
>JAGVUJ010000201.1 GCA_019136325.1 Deltaproteobacteria bacterium | reverse complement strand
CGGAAGACCAGCTTCCCGGTAAAAACAGATGACTTGGGAAATTCCCGGAAAATCTCCTGGCACAGCTGGGTCGCCGTTTCGACAACATCCGTTCCCACGTCCATGCGGTAATCGGCGGCATACCCGTAAGAGCGGGCGATCTTGACGTATTGATCAAGTTGTTGCCTGATCGATGATTTGAGCGCTTCAATTTCCGAAGCGCCCTTGAATGCGCCGGAATCGATCTCCGCTACGGACACAAAAATAAAATTGCGGTAGAGTTTCGGAAATTCTCTAAAGACCGACAACCAGGAATGCAAACCGAATCCGTTATACCCGCTGACCAGAAGAATAGCCGTCCGCTCGTTCGGATCAAGCGGTTCGTTATTGGGAATCTGGCCGGACGGAATGGACGAAAGAATTTCTTCCAGTTGACGCACCCCTTTACGCACTTTCAGGTAATGTCCCCGGATCAGATAACATAATCCGATCAGCGTCGACGTGATTAGAAGCGTGATCCATCCTCCTTCTCCGAATTTTTCGAAAATCGTAACCAGCAGGATCGTCAGACATAAAATAAATCCAACGATATGAATAAAAATATGTCTGAGCCAGGATTTGTCCTGACCGCGGCTCTGGAAAAAGAGTTTTGCCATACCGAACTGGGAAAGGGTAAAGTCCAGAAAAACGTTGATCGAATACATGACAACCAGCGCGGTGACCGAACCCTTTGTATACAAAAGCACCGCGATGGACGTCACCCCCATCAATAAAACACCGTTTTGCATGGTCAGCCTTTCCGACAGCGCCGCAAACCGACGGGGCAGCCAGGAATCCTTCGCCATGTTGGCCATAATGCTGGGACCGCCGGCAAAACCGGACTGAGCTCCGACCATGAGCAGCGCTCCTTCGGACAGGATAGTGATAAAAGCCACGGCGCCGCCCAAAAACCAGCCGCTGAACGTCTGATTGGCCAGTGTGGCATTCAGGGTTTGTCCGATAATCGGTTTGATATCGAACAGAGCATAACATAAAAGCAGCCCCGAAGCCGTCAGGGCCAGAGAGACAGCCAGGTAAAGCATGGTGCGTTTGCCCGTCTGCACCTTGGGCTCCCGCATGACGTGCATGGACGTGGAAACGGCTTCAATTCCGGTATACGTACCGCCGCCCATGGAAAAAGCCCGTAAAAAAATCGCCAGAATCCCCAGGAATCCAATGGTTGAAAGATCCGCACCGATCGCGCCTTGATACCTTTCCATGACCGGCCCGAAGGCGCTGATATGCGTGTACAGTCCATAACTGATCAGAAGGATATGCGTAACCACAAAGGTTATAAAAATCGGCGCCAGAAAAGTAACCGATTCTTTCATGCCCCGGAGATTAAGAAAAACCAGCAGAACGATCAGGCCCATGACAAAGGGCAGTTTGTAAGGCAGAAAGTTCACGGGAAGGTAACTGAAAATGGCGTCTCCGCAGGCAGCCAGAGAAACCGTAATGGTCAGAATGTAGTCGACCAACAGCGCGGAACCCGACACCACGCCGGCGCCGCTGCTGATCGTGTGAGTTGACACCATGTAGCCGCCGCCGCCGTGAGGAAAACGCTCGATAATCCGGGAATAGGCATAGGCAATGACAAAGATGGTGAAGGCGGTGGCGATAGCAATAAAGACGGCGAGGTACGTATGCGGTCCCAGCGCTTTAAAGGCTTCTTCCGGACCATAGGAGGACGATGAAAGTCCGTCGGCGCCCAGACCGATCCACGCCAGAATCGGAATCAGGGAAATTTTATGAAAGAGAGACGGTTCGTTAATGTTGCGCGGTTCGCCGATGCATGTGCGCTTAAAGCGCTCAAAAACGGATTGGTGACAATTGTTATTCGTATTATTCATTGTCTTATTCATACCGTAGCGTTAAGGGGGGCTTCTACTCTTCTTAATGGGCAATTGCAAGAAAAATAACGCATATTGATATCGGGGCCACCCCCTTTTTGTCTTGCCACGACTGGCAAAATATGGTTTACACAATCAGCCTTAAGTATCTATAAATCAATGAAAATAAAGGTGTTCATGCCGCTCATCCGCAAATATCAGATAAACTGGTCCATTGTTTTTGTCGCCGCGCTAATTGTCGCCGGGCTTTTTTTCTGGGAATCCGGAAATCTGAACATCGAAACCGATATTCTGGAATCCATGCCCCACGACGATCCGGTGCTGACCGATGCGAAAATCATCATCAAACACCTGCCCGTTCAGGATAAGGTGTTCATTAATCTTGAACAGGCATCTCCCGACCGCGATAAACTGATCGGCACGACGGCAAAGGTTTCCGATAAACTTCGTCAAAGCGGACTTTTCACCAAAGTCGGCATCGGTGACGACGCGAAGAATTTTCCCGAACTTATCGCGCACGTAAACAACAATCTTCCTTCGCTGCTCAATGCATCCGATCTGGAACAGAAAATTGCGCCGCTGCTGACACCGGATAAAATCAAAGACATGATGGCGCAAAACCGGCAGAGTCTGGAGCATCTTGAAGGAATCGGCCGCGGCGACATGATGGCCAAAGACCCGCTGGGATTTTCCGGGGTCATTTTGAAACAGATGTCCGCCCTGCTTCCCGCCAACAAGGCGCAGTTTTACCAGGGGCAGTTGATTTCTGCGGATGGTAAAAACGCGTTGATCATTGCCAAAATCAAAGGTTCCGGAACGGACACGTCAGTGGCTGCAAAAATCGAAAAACTTCTGGACGATTGCCGGAGGGATCTGGCCGCAAACGGCCATCCATATAAACTGACCGCCACGGGCGCCTACCGCGTAGCGCTGGATAATGAAACCACAGCCAAAAGCGATATGCAGATGGCCGTGACCTTCACAACCCTGGGCATCGCCCTTTTGCTCATCGTTGCGTTTCCCCGTCCGCTCATCGGTCTGCTGGCGCTGCTGCCTTCGTCCGTCGGCGCAATTGCCGCTCTCTTCGTTTGTTCTTTTTTATTCAAATCCATGTCGATCATCGCTGTCGGTTTCGGCAGCGCCATTATGGCCTTTACCGTTGATCTGGGCATCGCCTATCTGCTTTTTCTGGATCAGCCGCATGCCACCTACGGGAAAGAGGTGGCGCGGGAAGTCTGGTCGGCGGAGTTTCTGGCCGTCCTGACCACGGTCGGTTCTTTTCTGCTGCTGCTCATCAGCGATTTTAAAATCCTGGCGCAAATCGGCGTCTTTTCCGCGCTCGGCGTCGCTTTCGCTCTGCTGTTTGTCCATCTTGTTTTTCCAAAAATATTTCCGGCCATGCCGCCGGCGACAAAGCCGGGCAACCCATTGCTGTCTAATGCTGTTCAAAAATTCGCCGCTCCGGCCAAATGGAAATTGATTGCCGCGATTATTTTCGGCCTGGCGATGCTTTTGTTTGCCAAACCGGTCTTCAATGTGGATATGAATTCGATGAATTCCATGAGTGAAGCAACAACGCGCGCCGACAGAAAAATGCAGGACGTATGGGGCAATCTCTCCGGCCGGTGTTATGTTTTTCTTCAGGCATCCGATATGACGCAACTCCGACAAAAAAATGATCAACTGGCCGGTTGGCTGGCCGGGGATGTCCGGGATGAAGAATTATCGTCTCCTTTTCTGCCGACGATTCTATTTCCCTCACAAGAGACCGCTCAAAAGAACGTTGCGGCCTGGCGCACCTTCTGGAATCAAGACCGCGTGGCTGAATTAAAACGCAATCTGAGCGCAGCGGGAAAAGAGAACGGCTTTGCACCCGATGCTTTTGAACCCTTCTGGAAAATCATCAGTCGGGAAAATACCGGCTCGTTCGATATACCTGAAAAATATTTCGATATGCTGGGAATTGCCAAAAGTTCCGCGGGCTACACGCAATTGAGCCTGCTTACTGCCGGTAAAAATTACAATGCAGAAGATTTTTTCGGGCGACTTTCCCGGAGTGGTCTGGCTAAAATATTCGACGCCGACTTGTTCAACAAGCGGCTGGGTGATTTTCTGAAAAATCTTTTTCTGGAAATCGCCATCATCATCAGCATCGGTCTGATCCTTGTTACCTTCTTATACTTTCTGGACTGGAAGTTAACGCTCGCGGTTCT
The DNA here is from genome assembly GCA_019136325.1 of Deltaproteobacteria bacterium. Next base: position 75 of record JAGVUJ010000201.1, on the reverse strand, counting down.
GGCGCCGATTGTCTTCGCGCTTTTCGCCACCCTGGGCACGATGAAAATCATCGGCCATCCGCTGGATATTCCCGG
>JAGVUJ010000292.1 GCA_019136325.1 Deltaproteobacteria bacterium | reverse complement strand
GCATGTTTGGCGATTATCTTGCTCTGATCATTATTTGTCCCGTCCTGCTCATTCTTTCCAGCAGCACAACCGTTTTCATCACCACCCAGGTGAATGTGATTCTGGAAAAATTCACGATCCTGGGATCTTTCAGTTCTGTCATCTTCTTTTTACTGAAGCTTCTGCCCTACATGCTGATGTGGCTTCTTTTCACCTTTCTTTATATTTTTATGCCGAACACCAAAGTCCGTTTTGCTTCCGGCCTTGTTGCCGGCATTATCGCCGGAACCATTTTTCAAATCGTGCAATGGGCGTACATCACCTTTCAAATCGGCGTGGTTCATTACAATACCATCTACGGAAGTTTTGCCGTCCTGCCGCTTTTCCTCGCCTGGCTCCAGTTGAGTTGGACCATTGTTTTATATGGAGCGGAAATATCGGTGGCCTATCAGAATGCGGATACCTATGAATTCGAACCGGACTTTCTTCAAGCCAGCCATCGCCTCCGGATCATGCTTTCTCTTCTGGTGACCAGTCGTTTGATCAAAAATTTTGTTCGCGGAGAAAAACCGATGACGGCATTGGACATTTCGAGTCAGTTGGGAATTCCCATTCGTTTCGTCAACGAAATCCTTTTCGATCTGGGAAAAAGTCACATCATTTCCCCCGTGGAAATCGAGGCACAAGACAGGCGCGGTTATCAGCCGGCGATCGATGTCGGCTCCCTGACCATTCAGTACGTCATTGACGCGCTCGAAACAAGAGGCATCAACACGCTATCCTTTACTGATCATGACGGACTTAAGTCACTGACTGATTCCATGGACGCTTTCCGTAAAAATATTGAAACAATCCCCGAAAACAAGCTTTTAAAAGATATTTGAGTTCATCATCACAGGATTTTAAACAAGGATAACCATGGAAATCATACTGGGAATAGCCGTGGGCATCGGGTTGAGTGCGGCCTGCGGATTCAGGATTTTTGTTCCGCTGCTGATCATGAACCTGGCGGCCTTAAGCGGACAGATTCAATTGCCGGCGGGATTTGCCTGGATCGGAGGCGCCTATGCGACCATGGCGTTTGCGTGTGCCACCCTTATCGAAGTGCTTGGTTATTACATACCCGGCATTGATCATATGCTGGATATCATCGCCACGCCCGCCGCGGTTATCGCCGGAACCATTACGACGGCTTCCATGAGCATGGACCTATCGCCTTTTCTGAAATGGACCCTGGCGCTGATTGCCGGCGGCGGCATAGCCGGGCTGGTGCAGGGATCGACCGTCGCCCTGCGCGCAAAATCCTCCGTGACCACCGCGGGAACCGGGAATGTCATCGTCGCTACGCTGGAACTGATCGGGGCGGTCGTCGTTGCTGTCATGGCCATTCTTCTTCCCGTTGTTTGCCTGGCAGTCATCCTGTTATTTATCGCCCTGGTTTTTAAGAAAGCCGGCTTATTCCTATTCAGAAAATCCGGAAAATCCGATAAAACAAATTGACAAAATTACATTACCACCAAACGGCAACGGCTTGATTTTCAGATACCTGATTTTATGCCTTCCGAAAGGCCTAAACAAAACGGGAGATGCTCCCTCCAGATCAGGAGCACCTCCCATTCGTCTGATTCGCATCCGTTGATTATTTTGCGGGAGCAGGCGCAGGAGCACTGACGGGAGCCGCTGCGGGGACACTCGCCGGTGCCGCTTCGGGAACGCTCATCCCCAGAGATTCCATGAGTTTGAGAGCCTTGTCTTTTAAGGTGGTGGCCATACTGACGGCATTGCTGAAATCGCCGCCGGCAAAGCTCGTCTGAGCTTTAGCCCACTCATCCTTGGCCAAAGCCAGTGTGGCTTTCGCCTCTTCAAATTTTTCCTTGGTCAGACTGGCCGGCAGTTTTTTAAGTTTGGAAAGACCATCAACCTTTCCCTGAATGTCTTCAAACATCTTGGGAAGCCCCTGGCTTATTTCCGTCCATTTCCTGGTCAGTTCTTCCTTCTTAATTTTCGCCGCATCCAGAACTTCCTTGGCCTTGGCGGAAAGAGCAGTCGCTTCTTCCAAAGCGGCCTTGTATTCGCCTTTAACAAATTTTTCTTTTACAACAGCAAGTGAATCCTCCAGGGACTTGACTTCGTCCGGGACAATCTTAACCGCTTCAGCTTTGGTGGCATTGACGGCTTCTTCCGCCGCCTTGATCGCGATATCTGCCGCATTTTTTCCACCGGAACATGAAATCAAAAAGAACACACTCACGCATAACGCAACCGCCAAACAAAGAATCTTCTTATTCATAAAAATTCATCCTTTCATATTTTTAAAGTATGGACCTTTTTAAAGTTTTACCGGATATTTTGCACTGCATCGTTATTTTACCGATTTCATTCTTCTCGATTTCTTTTTTGAATGATATGCCCCGGCGTCACCCCCTTTTTTACTTTTTTGCCTTATTAATCATTTTTTCAGGGCCGGTCAACTGAAAAGAATAAGGATTTTTAAGTTGTTGCGGGACAAAGCGGACATCAGACACGCTCATTTCCGTCCGTTGCACAAACCATGATCACGTTTTTTTATAAAATGTTTTGTGAAAACTTTTTCCTTGAGGCCATTCATGGTCTTGACTTTAAGACAGGTTATACGATATGCAGTGACCGGTTTTGTTCATTTTTTCAAAAACAGACTGAGACCGCGGGCCTCAAAAGTTTAAACGAGCATGTACCGTTTGAAGAAATTACTTCTGAAAAGTCTGCCTGCATCATTCAGATTTTATAGAAGAAAATAATCATAACGATAAGGAGTTAATACGATGAAGGATGTTGTAATTGTTTCTGCATGTAGGACAGCGATAGGGACATTCGGAGGAACATTAAAGGGCATGATCGGAGCCCGCATTGCGGCGGTGGTCATGAAGGAGGCCATCAAGCGGGCCGGAATAGAACCCGGTATCATTGATGATGTCCGGTTCGGCTGTTGCATCGAACACCCCAATACCCTGAACACAGCCCGGGTGGCAGCTCTGCTGGCCGGTATTCCGGAAACGGTAACCGCCGTCACCGTCAATCGCGTGTGTATTTCCGGAATGGAAGCCGTACTCAGCGGCGCAGCCATGATTCAGGCCGGGATGGCCGATGTTATTCTGGCCGGCGGTGTCGAACACATGTCGGGCGTGCCTTATGTGAGTTTTGACGCCCGCTGGGGCTGCCGTCTTCAGGATACGGTTTTTGTGGATGCCATGATTCGTGCTTTGCACTGCGGCTCCTATGTCATGCCGTTGTCCGATGACGGTCCCGTCAAATCGGGGCAGCCTTTCGAAAGTTTAAAGGGCAAACCCTATATTATGGGACACACCACGGAATTGATCGCCCAGTTACTGAACATCAGCCGTGAAGAAATGGACGAGGTCGCCCTGCGCAGCCATAACAATGTCGAACGCGCCACCAAGAACGGCGACTTCAGAGAAGAAATCGTACCGATCGAGATTCCGCAGAAAAAAGGCAAGCCGCCCATCATCTTTGACAAGGACGAGCATTTCCGTCCCGGATTAACCATGGATCAATTGAAATCCCTGCCTCCGGCATTCATCCCCAAGGTCGGCAAGGTCACTGCCGGCAACTCTTCAGGTCTGAACGACGGCGCTTCCGCCATGATCATTATGTCGGCGGAAAAAGCGAAGGAATTGGGACTGAAACCGATCGCCAGAATCCGCTCCTGCGGACGAGGCGGCTGTCATCCATCCGTGATGGGCTTAAGTCCGGTTCCGGCCGTAAAAAACCTGCTCAAAAACGATCCGAAACTGAGCCTGGGTGCGTTTGAACTGCTGGAAGTCAACGAAGCGTTTGCCGGCCAGTATCTCGGTTGTGAAAAAGAACTTGGACTAAACCGTGAAATTACCAATATCAACGGCAGCGGCATCGGACTGGGCCATCCGGTCGGCTCCACAGGTTGCCGGATCATTGTTACACTGATTCACGCCATGCAGAAGCACGGCAAGACGCTGGGTCTTGCGACACTCTGCGGCGGCGGCGGCGTTTCCATGGCCACGGCTATCGAAATATTGTAAGACTGATTTCCCTTAGGGGTTCGGTTTGTTTTCCGTTTCCGGAAGAACATGGCTTGCTTTTTGTTCTTCCGGAACGGTTTCTTCTTTTTGCTCTTCAGCCGGCTGAATGGATTCACTTGCCTGTTCGGTTGC